>JASMJM010000116.1 GCA_030749725.1 Pseudomonadales bacterium
CACTGCGAACGTTTTTCTCAAGTTGTCTCTTTTGTTCCGGTGTAAGTATGATCCGAGGTGCAACCGCCATGAGTGTTACCTAACGCCATTGAAGAAGTCCTCATTCTATCATAAATATGATTTGTATAGGACAGTACACTAGTGTCCATCCATAAATAGGTGTTTTTGGCGAAATCAATGCGACAGGGTAAAGATGTTTGCTGTAAAAACAATAACTTGAGTGGGCCGCATTCGGATGGGCACCCGAAGCACGGACTTTAAATACGGATGGGCACTAACCAGGTCCAAGATAGGCCCTTGCAGAGAATCGATGGGAGAACTGATCGGCCTGCTCACGTGCCTCATCCACATGAGAAGTTGGGGGGCCAGCGCCACTTCTACCGGTGACGCGGGAATTATCACGCCCCATTGCTAACACCTTAACCCGGCGCGAGCTTATTCTCGATCCGTCTCATCATCCTCTTCAGGTTCAAATAGAGGCTCTGCAATCACTGTCTTCAGGAATTGGACCACCGCAGCGAGGTCCGTTTCGTCACCCCACTCCTGCCAGAATGCCGATACCTGATATTTCTTCTCTTCGATCGCGACAACATCTGGGGGCAGCTTTGGCAGGCCCGCTGCGATCACCGTCCTCAACCGTAGGGATGGAGTTTCCGGGGCGGTTTCACGCCACTGCCAATCGACCGGCAGGAAATCATCCTTTGCGCCACGCCTTCTAACGACCTCCCAGTTCACAATGGGTCGCTTACGCCAGTCCATGCGCCGTTTCCTGGGGATTCGATAGGCAACGCACTTCAGAATCGGATCCAGCGGTTTGCCGGTCAGGCTGATGTATTTTCCGGGTTCCGGGTCGGGATCGTCGATGCGAGCCAACTCCACCTGTAGGCCCTCAGTCCGGGCCTTTGCGCGAAGCCCCATCTGCGCCTTCTGTCGATTCGAAGGCAACAACAAAAAGGCCGGTCCGATGATCGTACAAAGCGCCAGACCGATCAGCAAATAGGTCACTTAAGTCTCTGATAATTAACAGTTGTCTAATGAAACAATCAGTTGTAAATTTGCCCAATTCATCATTATAGAACAATAACAGGACAGGAGGGTTCCGGCATGAGTGATTACACCCACATTCTGGTAGGGGTTGATCTAACCGAAGAATCGAGACCCGTGACCCAACGGGCCTGCGCCCTGTCGAAGGCGTTCAATGCAGACCTCAGTTGCATTCACGTCATCGAACCCCTCAGCCTTGCCTACGGTGGTGATATACCTATGGATCTGTCCACCATCCAGGAACAGATTCAGGAGACCGCGAAGATCCACCTGGCTGAGTTTGCCCAGACTTGGAGCATTGCCGCGGAAAATCAGCACCTGGTGTTCGGCAGACCGGAGATTGAAATCCACAATATGGCCAGTCAGATCGGTGCTGATCTCATCGTTGTGGGTAGTCATGGCCGCCATGGCCTGGCTCTACTACTGGGGTCGACTTCTACCGGCGTATTGCATGGGGCGGGCTGCGATGTACTGGCTGTCAGGGTGGGCCAAACTTAACATCCTCCCCGACTGAGCGTTCCCAACTGCGTGTCCACCACTACTGCGGCGGTTGCAGATCGGATCGGGCGTCCAACGCCTCCCAGCGTCGATACGTTTCCGTCAGTTCCTCTTCCACTGCGCTTGCTCTGGCGAGGATTGTTTCGCGGTCCGGGTTGTCCGCTGAATAAAAGCCCACTTCACTCATCCGCTGGTGCAGGCGATTCAGCTCATCTTCCAGGGATTCTATACGATCCGGCATCGTCTCCAGTTCCTTCTGCAGGAGTTGAGTACGCTTTCTCTCCTGCCGGTCGCGCTCGCCAGGGCGCTGTTCGATTGGCATGTCGCGGCTCTCTTTTGTTTTTGCGGTAGAGAAGGGATCACCGAATCCTCCCCCTTGCCGGAGCCAGTCCTGGTACCCCCCGACAAACTCCTGTACCCGTCCCCCCTCCTCAAACACCAAGGTGCTGGTCACCACGTTATCCAGGAAAGCGCGATCGTGACTTACCAGCAGCACCGTGCCGGCATAATCGATCAACAGTTCCTCGAGCAGTTCCAGGGTCTCAACGTCGAGATCGTTAGTAGGTTCGTCCATGATCAGCAGATTGGTGGGCTTGGAGAACAACCTTGCCAGCAACAAGCGGTTGCGTTCGCCTCCGGAAAGAACCTTCACCGGTGTTCTAATGCGCTCCGGAGAGAACAGAAAGCTGGATAAGTACCCCACCACGTGGATGGATCGATTACTGATCTGCAGGAATTCCCGTCCGTCAGAAAGATTGTCGACAACATTCCTGTCCGGATCGAGTTGCTCGCGCAGTTGATCATAGTAGGCAACTTCTAGCTTGGTGCCGGATCGGACCACGCCGTCGGCAGGTTGCAGCTCCCCGACAATGATCTTGAGCAGCGTGCTCTTGCCGGTGCCGTTGGCGCCTATAATACCGATCCGATCCCCTCGTAAGATGGTCAGATCTAGGTCCTTGATAAGAGACGTTGAGTCATAGCCATGAGTTACCCCACTGAGTTCTTTAACCAGCTTGCCGGAGGATTCGCCTGCATCGGTCTGCATCCTGGCAGTGACATTCAGATCGAGCCGCTGGCGTCGCTCCTGCCGCATTTTCCCGAGCGCCTTGACGCGGCCCTCATTTCTACTCCTTCTGGCTTTGATTCCCTGCCTTATCCACTGCTCCTCACGGGCAAGTTTTCTATCGGCCTCGGCATGCTGTCTTCCCTCCACCTGGCGACGCAGATCTCTCTTTCTCACGTAGGTTTGGTAGTCATCCCGCCAGACACTCATGCTGCCCCTGTCCAGTTCAACGATGGCGGTCGCCAGTGACTGGATCAGTGCACGATCGTGGGTGACGAACAGCAGAGCCCCCTTGAATTCCCGCAGCTGTTTTTCCAGCCACTGGATCATGGGAATATCCAGATGATTGGTGGGCTCGTCCAGAAGCAGCAGGTCCGGTTCATTGACCAGTGCTTGCGCCAATGCTACGCGACGCAACCAGCCACCGGACAGCTCGTTCATGGGCCGATCGGCAGGTAACTGCAGCCGCGTCAGAATGGTTTCGATCTTGCTGTTCAGGGACCAGCCGTCCTCATTCTCTATTCGCTGCTGCAAGCGAGCTAGTTCTTCCCCATTGGGCTGCTCCCCGAGGTGGTCCCCAAGGTGTTCGGCAAGATAGTGGTAACGCGCCAGCAGTTCGCCCTGCGCCGCCAGTCCAGCGGCAATCACCTGATAGACAGTTCGTTCATCTCTGTCGGGTAAATCCTGTGACAGGAATGCGATGCGCAGTCCTTCCCTGCGCCACACGGAACCATCGTCCGCAGCCAGCTCCCCGAAGATGATTCTTAGAAAGGTGGATTTGCCGCAGCCGTTCCTGCCAACGAGACAGAGGCGATCTCCCTTGTCAATCTGCAGGCTGACCCGGTTGAGGATTCTGTCATTGCTGTAGGACAGACAAAGCTGGTCACAGCGCACCAGTGGCATCGTTCCACCTCATCGCTTAGCAAGGCAAACGCCGGCGCCCAAACATGGGTCATGCATCTGCCCGATTTGCTATTCCCCTGAACTGACTTATATTACCTCACTCGGGAGGGTGTCTGTCCTCTGACGAGTTGCTCTGACGGGTTGCCAGCATGCTACACCACTACGTTCGCACACTGCACAACCGAGGATGGGAATTGATTTGAAACAGGACAAGACGCTATGCATGGTCTTCCTGCTGTCGTCACTGACGCTGTTCGGATCCTCACCGGGCAGAGCCGAGGAGGCAGCAAGCCGGTATGAACAGCGCGTGCAATACCGGCAGGCAATGGGACTGCTGCAGAGCGGACAGAGAACCCGCTTCCTGAAACTGGCAGCGAAACTGGAAGACTACCCACTGTCGGTCTATCTAACCTATGCCGATCTGGCCCGGCGTATTTCGCGTCAATCATCCCAACAGATCGACGCTTTTCGCAAGCAGTATCCGGATACGCCATTGGCCGATCGGCTGCTTCAAACCTGGCTCTATTCCCTAGCCAGGAGAGGTCGCTGGCAAAAATTCATGGATCACTACCAGGACGAAGTCAGTACCACCAGACTCGACTGCCACCGGTTGCTGGCATTGTACAAGACCGGGCAAGAGCAACTGGCGCTGGAGCTCACCTCGAATCACTGGTTGGTCGACCACTCGCAACCGGATGCATGTGACCCGATCTTCAAGTTGTGGCGTGACGCCGGTTATCTGACTCAGCAGCTGGCATGGCAGCGACTATCCATGAGTATCCAGGCAAATCAGACATCACTCGCTTCCTGGCTGGCCAACTTTCTCGGCAGAGAAAACAAGAATCTTGCGCAACTGTACCGACAGGTCAAACGGAGACCAGCGACCGTACAACAGCATGCCCGCTTCGCAGCAGACTCAGAGAAAGTAAAGCAGATCGTAATCTACGGGGTTCGGCAGCTGGCCAGACGGGATGCCACTGCAGCTCTTAAGGTCTGGCAGAAATATCTGGAAAGCCACAGTTTTATGCCGCAGCAGATCACGGATACGTACCTGTTTCTGGCAGTGAGGCTGACCGTGCAAAGAGACCCCGATGATCTGATCGACAGCATCCCACTCGACTTGAGCGAGCATAACGACCTGCTGGAAAGACGCATTAGAATGTCCCTGTACCGTCAGGATTGGCGAAGCGTACTGGTATTCATCAACGCGCTGCCACCGGAACTGCAGATTACGCCACGCTGGCAGTTCTGGAGGGCGCGGATGTTGGCCAAGTCCACCGACCCGGAGGATCGCTCATCGGCAGGTGAAATCTACCGGCGACTTGCGGCCACGCGCGGTTACTATGGATTCCTGGCCGCAGATATTCTGGAACATCCCTACGCCATGGAAAACACGCCAACCAGACTGGATCGAGACGAAGTCGAGCGGATGGCGTCCGTACCAGGCATCGAGCGGGCGGTGGAACTATTCATTCTGGGGGAGCGCACCCGCGCCAGGAGCGAGTGGCGCTTCGCCAGCCGTGACTTTTCTGCTCAGCAGTTGATGGCAACCGCCAAGGTTGCTCAGAACTGGGGTTGGTACGAGCAGTCCATCCAGACAGTCATCAATGCGGAGCGGTGGGATGACCTGCAGGTACGTTTTCCACTGGCTTTTTTCGACACGTTTATCGCCAACGCGCGCAATGCGGATATTCCAGTTAACTGGAGTCTGGCAGTCGCCCGCCAGGAGAGTGCATTCATGCCGGATGCAAAGTCCTCAGCGGGCGCACTGGGGGTCATGCAACTGATGCCCAATACCGCGAAGATCGCCGCCGCCAGGATGGGCATCGCCTACCGATCCAAATCTCAGTTGATCGAGCCCGACAAGAACATCTCTCTGGGCACTGCTTATCTCGGTCAGATGCTGCGTCGATTTGACAATAACCGCATACTTGCCACCGCTGCCTACAACGCCGGTCCCGCCCGGGTAGATTCCTGGTTGAAGGATGACTTCCCCAGCTATGATGTCTGGATAGAGACCATTCCATTTAGCGAGACGCGTCGCTATGTTCAGAATGTGCTGCAGTTTTCCGTGATCTTCAGCTATCGACTCGAGCAACCGCAAACCATGATTCTGCACCATGAGAAAGAGTTCTTCGATCTGAATCGCGACTCCCAAGCCATGGCTGTCGACTCCGGGAAGTAAAGGGGGATAATCAGCCTGGCGATCATGATCCCTGAGGGTCATTGAATGAATGATGAAAACAGCGTCACGGCTTACGACGCGATTCCCTACACTAGTAGCCCGTACAGTGAGTCCACTCCGGCAAACTGTCATACGATCGCACGGCTCTTCAAGCTGAGTCCGCCTGATTTTCACTCGGCGACCATGCTCGAACTGGGGTGTGCCAGCGGCGGCAACAGCATTCCACTCGCCTACTGCTACCCCGATGCAGAATTCGTTGGCATCGACCTGTCAGGCAAACAGATTGAGACGGGCCAAACACAGGTCAAAGAGCTGCAATTAACCAATATCGAGCTCAAGAAAATGTCCATACTGGATGCGGACCGCTCGCTCGGACAATTCGATTACATTATCTGCCACGGCGTGTTCTCCTGGGTGGATAGCACCGTGCAGGAGAAGATACTCGCCCTCTGTAATGAGCTGCTTTCTCCCAACGGAATCGCTTATATCAGTTACAACACGTTACCTGGTTGGAATACGGTGCGCAGCATCCGCGACATGATGAAGTACCATACTAACGACATCTCAGACCCGCAAAGCAAAGCACAGCAGGCACGGGCAGTGCTGGATTTTGTGCTTGCCGGCCTGAAGGGGGACAGTTCCTCCTATGCCAATTTCCTTCGCGAGGAAGCCAAGCTGCTGTCCCAGGTGCGGGACAATTACCTGCTTCACGATCACCTGGAAGTGGAGAATAACCCCGTATACTTTTATGAGTTCATCAACATGGCGAACCGCCACAACCTGCAATACCTTGCGGACACATCGGTCTCATCCATGTTTACCGGTAACCTTCCCAAAGAAACTGCCGACAAGCTGCAGGGGCTCAGCAGTCTTATCAATATCGAGCAGTACATGGATTTTATTCGCAACCGCCGTTTTCGCCGCACGCTGTTGTGTCGTAAGGAGCAGCAAATCCAGCGCAATATCGAGTCATCCGACATCGAGAACTTCTACCTGAGCACTCCGCTGCAGCCAACCGAAGCCATCACTGAGCAGCAGATCAGCAGCCAGGACGCCATTCAGTTTTCATTCGGGGGACTCGACTTCAAACTGGAGGAACCGCTCGCCAAACAGGCTCTTGCCCATTTGCTCGAGCAGCAGAGCAAACCCCTGCACTTCAACGATCTATGCCGGTTTCTACAGCAAAAGAGCCAGCTCGATCTCGCCGTCATCAAGGACTATCTGTTTAACAAGGTCTACCTTACGCGTCTGCTTTTCGCCGGCGCCATCAATATCCATTCGGATGCCGGCCGTGCCACCACAACCGTTGCAGACGCTCCCATCATTAGCGGTCTGGCAAGGGTGCAAGCTGCGGCTGGCAACACTGTCACAAATCTCAGACATCAATCCGTCACTGTACAGGATCCGGATCGGCTGGTTCTGCAGCACGCGGATGGCAGCCGATCGCAACAGGAGCTGGCAACACTACTGGCTGCCAGGATTGAAAAAGGCGAGTTCAAACTGGCGCTAAATGACAAAGAGATCGTCGATCAAAGTTCCATTCAGGAGCAGTGCCAATTGTATGTCGCTCACCTGATGCAACGCTTTGCGACCAATGGTCTGCTCATGGATCAATCATGAGTGTTTCCGAGTCCGGACCTGCCGTCAATCGTCACCATCACACACTCGTAGTACAAGATGACGTTGCCGCCGGCGACTCCGATCGCATACCCTGGACACACGCTTGATTGATATCGGCGCCAATCTTGCTCACGACACGTTCGACAGCGATCGCGAACAGGTGCTGGAACGCGCTGCTGAGCAGGGCGTCATGCAGATGATCGTAACGGGTTCCACGCTGGAGAGTTGTCAAAAGGGACTGCAGTTGGCCGGGAAGCATCCGGGCATACTCTTCACCACTGCGGGCGTGCACCCTCACCATGCTGACGAGATCACCAGCTCTACGCTGACATCCATACTAGACCTGGCGGACCAACCACATGTGCGCGCCATCGGTGAAAGCGGATTGGACTTTTTCCGCGACTTTTCGCCACGACCGGTACAGGAAAAGGTCTTCGTCCAGCATATCGAAATGGCGAGTTCGCTCGCCATGCCCCTGTTTCTTCATGAACGGGACGCTTATCGCCGCTTCTCCGATATTCTCAAAGCACACAGGACGGATTTGACGCAGGTGGTGGTTCACTGTTTCACCGGCGACCGTACTGCCCTCTTCTCCTACCTGGATCTGGACTGCCATATCGGTATCACCGGTTGGATCTGCGATGAACGCCGCGGCACTCATCTCATCCCGTTGGTGCCCAATATACCTGCCGACCGCTTGATGATCGAAACCGATGCACCCTATCTGCTGCCGAGAAATCTAGAGTCCAAACCCAAGAACAGGAGAAATGAGCCTTGCTATCTCCCCTTTGTCTGCCGGGCAGTAGCTGCGGCCACCAACCGTTCGAAAGAGGAAGTGGCGCGGCAGACCAGCGACACGGCCAGGGATTTTTTTGGTCTCTAAAGCGCTGCAAATTGTGGGACAATGCACTATCAGGCGGCAGCACAATCCTTGGCACAATCAGGCAGTAGAACACTCCTTGGCACGACACCGACATGAGTGATCCCAAACTAGCACCCTATGGCTCCTGGAAGTCACCCATCACTGCAGAACTGATTGTAGCGGAAACGATCGGTTTGAGTTCTCTCAGGTTGGACAACAACAATCTCTATTGGCTTGAAAGCAGACCCAATGAGGGTGGTCGAAACGTCATCGTACAACTGGACCATAAAGGGGCGATGCGAGACATCAACGCCGCACCTTTCAACGTCAGGACCCGTGTACATGAATATGGCGGCGGCGCATATCTGGTCTCGGACGATGTAGTCTACTTCAGCAATTTCGCGGACCAGGGCATCTACCGTCAGGCCATCAGCGACGCCCTGTCCGAGCCCGAACCTGTCACTCCTCAGCCGGAAGCCCGTACGCCGGATGCCCCTGCAAACGATCGTTACGCAGATGGCATCATGGATCGACACCGAAAGCGCTTGATCTGTATTCGAGAAGACCACTCGGAACCATCTGCAGAAGCGGTCAATAGCGTGGTAGCACTGGACCTGGAAAGTGGTGTATCCACAACACTGGCGTCCGGCTATGATTTCTATTCGTCGCCACGTCTCAGTCCGGATGGTAATCACCTCGTCTGGCTGTGCTGGAACCATCCAAACATGCCCTGGGATGGCACGGAACTACATCAGGCGGAACTGGATGCAGATGGCAATGTCGTGCGTAGCTGGAAGATCACCGGCGGCGAGGACGATGCAGTTTTCCAGCCTGAATGGTCACCGGATGGCACCCTTTATTTCGTCTCCGATCGATCCGGATGGTGGAATCTCTACCGCTATGCGCACGGGAACATAGGGGCGATCTTCGAATTGGCGGCTGAATTTGGCTCCCCTCACTGGGGATTTGGCATCTGCAACTATGGGTTCAGATCAGCAGACGAGATCATCTGCACCTACTCAGACCGGGCTACGGACTGCCTGGCATCGATCGAGGTGAACAGCGGGAAACTGACGATCATCCCCACTGCCTATACCAGCCTGGGGGGCATTCGGGTGGATGAGGGGACCGTATACATGCTGGCCGCGTCGCCCACGGATTTTTCTTGTATCGTAAAACTGACGCTGGACTCGGGACAGCAACAAGTGATCAAGCGCTGCAATGAACTGGAACTGGAGCAAGGCTATGCTTCAATCCCGGAAGCGATCGAGTATCCAACGGAAGATGGTCTAACGGCACACGGATTCTACTACCCACCCCTTAACAAGGACTTTGCAGCTCCTGCCACGGAGAAGCCGCCACTGCTGGTCAAGGTGCACGGTGGCCCAACGAGTGCCACGGACAATTCCCTCAGCCTGCAGATTCAGTATTGGACCAGCCGCGGCGTCGCCATTCTGGATGTCAACTATGGCGGCAGTACCGGTTATGGCCGAGACTATCGAAGCAGATTGAACGGTCAGTGGGGCGTAGTGGACGTAAACGACACCGTCAATGGGGCCAACTTCCTGATCAAGCGAGGCGATGTGGACGCGGATCGCCTGGCAATTCGCGGTGGCAGTGCCGGTGGCTATACAACCCTGGCAGTACTAACGTTCAGGGATCTGTTCAAAGCGGGTGCAAGCTACTATGGCGTCAGCGATTTGGAGTCCCTCGCCAAGGATACCCACAAGTTCGAATCCAGATATCTCGACACGATCGTCGGTCCCTATCCCGCCGACCTGGAAACCTATCAGGAGCGCTCACCGATTCATCACATCGATCAGCTATCCTGCCCGGTCATTTTCTTTCAGGGACTTGAGGATCAGGTAGTGCCGCCCAGCCAGGCGGAAGCGATGGTAGACGCTTTGAGAGACAAAGGTCTGCCGGTTGCTTACCTGCCATTTGAAGGTGAGCAACACGGTTTCCGCAAAGCCGAGAATATCAAGCGATCGCTCGATGCCGAGTTCTACTTCTATTCACGCGTGTTTCAATTCGAGCCCGCTGACGAGATAGAACCAGTCAAGATTGAAAATATGTGATCGCTGCAAGATGTCTACGCTACTGCAATGTTACAGAGTGTCCCATTCCGCCGGCACCAAACCCCTCTTCCACGAGCTGGATCTGACCATTCAATCCGGCGACAAGATCGGCATAGTAGGCCACAACGGCTCCGGCAAATCGACCTTGCTTTCCATCCTTAACCGTAGCCAGCCGCCGGACGACGGCGAGATTGCCTTCAACAACAGCCTGATCCTGGAAACAGTGGAACAGTTCATCAACCCGCGACTAACCGAGTTAACGCTGTTTGAAGCCCTGCTGGAGAAACTCCCCACCGCTGAGCGTTCGTTTGGTGAGTACCGAGTGTCGATGCTGCTGGAGCAATTGGGCTTCACTGCAGAAGAGTTCCAGTACCGTGTCGACTCGATCAGTGGCGGCCAACAGAACCGTCTGATGTTCGCGCGCGCGGTCATCAATGATCCCAACCTGGTCCTTTTCGACGAGCCCACCAACCATCTCGATCTAGCCACCATTCTTCTGTTTGAGGACTTCCTGAAGCGCTCGTTGACGGCCGGATTCGTCATCATCTCTCACGACCGGCAGTTCCTTGATTCCGTCACCAACCGGACGCTGTTTCTTCGCGACGAGCGGCTCTACAGTTTCAACCTGCCCTATGGTCAGGCGAAGGAGAAGCTGGCCGCCCAGGACGAAGCCGCACTGGCAACACGCAATGCTGAAGAGAAGACCATCAGCGGCCTCAAAACGAGCGCCAAACGGCTGGCACTCTGGGGCAAGGTCTATGACAACGAAAAACTGGCCCGCAAAGCCAAGAGCATGGAGAAGCGGATTGCCAAGCTCGAAGATGTCAAAACGTTCGTCAGCAAGGGATCCAACCTGAAACTCACCCTGGACGTCTCGTCCAGTCGTGCCAACAGAATGGTTCAGATCGAGGACAGTTGGATAAAGGCGCCGGGCTACGATGCCGCAGACCTTTTCTATATCGAGGACTTCTTCATACGACCGGGCGAACGGGTAGCCCTGTTAGGCATAAACGGCGTCGGTAAAACCACCCTGATCAAACAGATGATCGATCACTACACAGAAGACCAAGGGGGCGATCGAATAAGATTCAATCCCCAATGCCGAATCGGCTACTACGACCAGGAACTGGAGATGCTGGACAAGCGCAAATCCCTGGTGGCAACTCTCAGCACTCACTGCAGCGGCTCAGAATCGGATTTAAAATCGGCCCTCATCCACGCCGGTTTTCCCTATCCGGATCTGGACAAAAAAGTGGCTGTCTTGAGCGGCGGCGAGCGGGCCCGACTCATGTTCCTCATTATCAAACTAAATCAACCAAACTTCCTGATCCTGGATGAACCCACCAACCACATCGATATCCAGGGAAAGGAGGAACTTGAAGCCCAGATTCTAGAATCCAACGCAACCGTCCTCATCACCTCCCACGACCGTCGCTTCGTCGACAATATCGCCGCCCGTTACCTGGTAATCGACAAAGGCAAAATGACCGAGATCCACGATCCCAACGACTACTACCGTTCCGACGGCAGCAGAATAAAAGTCACCAAGAACTTCCCGCGACCCACCAATACACAAATACCGGCTTCCGAAGACGAAATCCTCCAGCAGATCATCGACCTGGAAGCCAAACTGGCAGCAGACACTAAGCGCAAACCAAAACACCAGAAAACCCACCTGCAACAACAGTGGCGCAAAGAAATTGAAAGGTTGAACGGTCTATTGCGCCTGTAGCGTTTCGCCCGACACATGGGAACAGAATTAAATCACACCTACACTAGTTGAGATCCAGTCTGCTGCGTGACTCAAAGACATTACGGGGACAGAGGAATTATGGCGAGAACTGTAATCCTTCAATTAAGTACACTGTCCCCGCAATTCCCACCAGTAATCACCATACGTGCAGTTGGTTGAGACATGGTGTGGGGGTGTTGCTGGAGCGCCTTCGGAGCGCGGTGGAGCCATGGATGGCGGAGCCGTGGATGGCGGAGCCGTGGATGGCGGAGCCGTGGATGGCGGAGCCGTGGATGGCGGAGCCGTGGATGGCGGAGCCGTGGATGGCGGAGCCGTGATCCAGGTGCCTTGAGCCAGGGATGGCTCAAGGCAAGTAGCGTAAGCAACACCCCCACACCATGTCTCAGGGACCTGCAAGTACGAGCAACAATGATCGGCTAACGTACTACCCCATGAGGAAATTGTTAGACCGAATAGCATGGTGGCTTGCCAGCGTTGGCTGCAGTACCGGGCTACGTCAGGCAGGATCATCAAGTGCATTAAGAATGGTGCAGTGCACGGCTGGTTCGTCGCCGCCACAACAAGCCTCGGTGATCTGCTGCAGCGCGTTGTGCATCAACACCAGTTCCTGCATCTTTCTGTCGATATCTAACAGCTTGGCTTCGGCAAGCTCCTTGACGTCCCCACAAGTGCTCTGCTCCCGATCGACCCGCAGTGACAACAACTCGCCGATCTCTCTCAGAGAGAACCCCATCCGTTTGGCACGCACGATAAAACCGACCTTCCTGACATCCTCCTGGGTATACAACCGGTAGCCCGCCTCGCTTCGATGCGGTTCACGCATCAGACCTTTGCTCTCATAGAAGCGCAGCGTTTCATTATTGGTGCCGGTCTGTGCCGAAAGCTCACCGATTCGAAGATATCCCATGTGCATTCCCCTGACT
>JASMJM010000117.1 GCA_030749725.1 Pseudomonadales bacterium
GTAGAGCCAAAGACGAGTGGATTTCCAGGTACACTGGTTTATCAAACGGACTGTGACTTCTGCCCGCAAATGATACTCATAACGGATGGCAGTTTCTCAATGGGGGATCTGACCGGTGTCGGCGATGATGATGAAAAACCAGTCCACACAGTCGAAATTGATCGGTTTTATCTGAGTATTTATGAGGTAACTTTTGCTGAATATGACGAGTTTGCTAAGGCAACGGAGCGACAGTTACCGAGTGACCAAGGCTGGGGAAGGGGCAACCGACCTGTAGTAAATGTGTCCTGGGAAGATGCGAATGATTACGCTAGCTGGCTGATTCAGAAAACCGGCAAGCATTACAGGTTACCGAGTGAATCGGAGTGGGAGTATGCAGCCAGAGCAGGGAGTAAAACACAATATTCTTGGGGAGATGCGATAGGCAGTGGTCGAGCGAATTGTAATGGATGTGGTAGCCAATGGGATGCACAGAAAACAGCTCCAGTAGGCAGTTTTCCACGAAACCGGTTTGGTCTCTATGACATGCATGGCAATGTCTACGAATGGGTAGAGGAGTGCCTTCATGACAGCTACAGAGGGGTAACAGCCAAAGCGACAGGAAGCAGCTGCAAGTTTCGTGTTCTGCGGGGTGGCTCCTGGGGTAACGGGCCGTCCAACCTTCGCTCTGCGAATCGTACCGGGAATTCCCCTGTAAGGGCCGACGACTACGTCGGGTTCCGGTTGGTTCGAGACGTTTCGTTCGACTCCAGGGATGCCTTATGTAAGATTCTTAGCGACAGGCGGGTATCGCAGGAAAAAGAAAGATTCGAGAAGGACTATCTTGTCATCGACGTCGAGTCATTCTACAGCGAGTCAGTCGGGGCATGTATCCAAACTGAGATAGCTGAAGTAGGTATTCATTTTCAGATTCGGGATCTATCTCTTACGCTGTTGAGGGACCCATCAACTTCGCTTCTTCTGAATTGCGGTCCTGAAGGGGCAGATAGCATCATATTGAATGCTGTCAGAAAACATGAAGGATATGTTGTAGATGTGCCCTATTCCGAATGGTTGGACGATGGTGTTGGTGGACCTCCGCGAACATTGAAGACGCCAAAACAACCGTATGACAAAGACAAATGTCGCCTTGTGTTTGACAATTGGGTGAGGGTGCTGAGGAGAGCCTCTAATTGAACCGTCAAATCACACGAAATGACGCCAACTGCTTACCCAGTGCTTACCTAGCATTGATCTCTCACAGCCGCTGATCTCTAACCCATTGATTTAATTGGTGGGTGCGGCGGGACTTGAACCTGCGACCCCCGCCATGTGAAGACGGTGCTCTAACCAACTGAGCTACGCACCCGTGATTCGGAATCGAATAGTACACCCTGGATGGCTGTCTATGGAAGCGCGTATCTGGAATCTAGTTTCAGCTCTCCTTTGCAGGTTACGCGGTCCATTTCTATCAATCGTATGATGGCGGCGAACACCGATCTTGCCGCTGCCGGGTACATGTTGATGTCCAAATCTGTGTACATGGTGGGGACCATGTCCTGGATCTTATACAATCCGTTAGACAGGCAGTTCAGGATCTGATCTTCCCGCTCCTGGCGGTGGGTGATGAAGGATCTTACGTAGGATTTCGGATCAGTGATGCAGGTGCCATGGTTGGGCCAGTAGATTTCATCATTTCTCTGCAGCAGCAGGTCCAGACTGTTCATGTAATCGGTCATGTCGCCATCGGGAGGGGAGATGATGCTGGTGGACCAGCCCATCACGTGATCGCCGGTGAACAGTGCCTTTTCTTCCTGGAGCTGATAGCACATATGATTTGATGTGTGACCCGGCGTATATACAGCCTCCAGGTTCCAGCCATGTCCCTTGATGATCTCGCCGTGGGTCACTTTGACATCAGGAATGAAATCCATATCACCCCCTTCCTCCACCTTGACGCCCTGTTCCCGTTTTCCTTCCCCATGAGGTCCGTATCCATAGGTCTTGGCACCGGTACGCTCTTTAATGATCCTGGCGGCCGGGGAGTGATCCATGTGCGTGTGGGTGATCAGTATATGGGTCACCTCTTCACCCTTGATGCCGTCCAGAATTGCTTCTATATGCTCCTCCATCAGTGGACCGGGATCGATCATGGCGACCTTGCCTCTGCCGATGATGAACGTTCCGGTTCCCGTGAAGGAGAACGCGCCCGGATTGTTGGCAATCACCCTGCGAATTCTGGGGGAAAGCTGTTGCATCTTTCCATACTCAAAATCGAAACGGTATGTAAAGGGAATTTTCACTGCCATGTCAGGGTCCTCTAGACGGGTGGGCAAGGTTAGCACATGTGCCTCAAAAACGTTTATTATTGGCCGTTTTCTGCGGCTGCAGTTCTTTGCTGCAGCGCGATGGCAGTTCAGGTGATCCTTTCGGGATCACGGGTCAACATAGATTGAGGTGGAGGTACAGGATGTCGTTAGAAGGTCGGGTTGCTCTAGTTACAGGTGGTACGCGTGGTGTCGGTCGGGCTATTTCGCTCGCATTGGCAGAGGATGGTGCAGATGTCGCCGTCAATTACACTCGAGATGAAGATGCCGCTGCAGAAACGGTTGCTGCGATCGAAAAGATAGGTCGACGCGTCAAAGCCTATCGTGCATCGATACAGAATTACGATGAGGATGAGATGATGGTCAATGAGATCCTCGAAGATCTGGGTCCCATCAGTATCCTCGTTAACAATGCCGGCATAGCCAGCCGCGGCAATTCCGTTGTGGATACCGATCCGGAAGAGTTGGTGCGGGTCGTTAGTGTACATGCGTTCGCGCCCCACTATCTGTCCAAGCTGGTGTTGCCATCCATGCGCAACGAGCTAAGAGGGGACATCATTATGATCTCAAGTACTGCAACAAAAGGACTGGGAGCGAATGGTGCGCCGTACAATATGGGCAAAACAGCCCAGGAGGCCCTTGCCCAGACTCTTTATAAGGAAGAACGGAAGAATAATGTCAGGGTCAATGTGGTTGCGCCGGGCCTGGTTGAAACCGAGATGGGCAGGCGCCTCGTTAGGGCCACGCAGGGGATTGATGATCTGCGCGAACTGGATGCTACTTCGCCTTTCGGGAGGGTCTGTCAACCGGAAGACATATCCAATGTGGTGCGTTTTCTGGTTTCAGAGCGTAATTCCTATGTAACCGGTGAGCGACTGTATGTTAACGGCGGCAGTGCCTGACATCATTTGTCTGGACCGGGACGACGATTTCGCGGAAACTATGGCCAAATCAGTGGGAAAGGGAGCACCATGACTGATCAAGTAAAAACCAGTTCGTTGGAAAAGCTTATCGAAATCGGTTTGGCCTTGTCGGCCGAAAGGGATATCGACAACCTGATGGAACGTATTCTGCTTGAGGCAAAGGGAATGGGCAATGCAGATGGTGGGACCCTCTACATTCGCACCGAGGAAGATACATTGAAGTTTGAGATTGTGCGCACCGATTCCCTTGACTTTAAGATGGGCGGAACGACTGGCAACGAGATCACAGAGGACAAATTCCCACCGCAGCAGATGTATATCGATGGCCAACCCAATCACAAGGGGGTGGTCAGTCACGCAGCACTCACCGGCGAGACCATCAGAATAGATGATGCTTATGAAACGGAAGAGTACGACTTTTCCGGCGCTAAGAAGATGGACGAGGGAACCGGTTACCGATCCACTTCGTTTCTGGCGGTCCCCTTAAAGAATCACCAGGACCATGTCATCGGGGTGCTGCAGTTGCTGAATGCTCTGGATCCGGATAGCGGTGCGATCATTCCCTTTTCCGAGGAGATTCAGCCCTTGATCGAGGCCCTCGCTTCCCAAGCGGCGGTGGCTTTCGAGAATCAGCAGTTACTGGAGGCGCAGGTCCGCCTGCTGGACTCCTTTATCGAGTTGATGGCAACGGCGGTGGACGCCAAATCTCATTATACCGGCGGTCACTGTGTACGTGTGCCGGTGTTGACGGAGATGCTCTCGGAAGCAGCCTGCAAGGAGACGGAGGGCCCCTTTGCCGATTACGATCTGAATGAAGACCAGAGGTATGAATTGCACATCGCGGCTTGGCTGCACGATTGCGGTAAGGTGACGACCCCCGAATATGTGGTGGACAAAGCGACCAGACTGGAAACCATCACGGATCGGATACACGAAATTCGAATGCGTTTTGAAGTGGTTAAACGTGAAGCAGTTATGGAGTACCAGCAGGCACTGTTGGATGGCAGGGGGGAGAAGGAGAAACTCAAACAGGAGTTGGATCTGAAACTGGCGCAGTTGGATGATGATTTTGCCTTTTTGGCAGAATGCAATGTGGCTGAATTCGTGCCTCCGGAAAAAACGGAGAGAGTGGCGGAGATCGCTAGGATTGAGTGGACCCGTACCCTTGATGATCGCCTCGGCATTGCCTATGAAGAGTTGCGACGTAAGGAACGATTTCCGCAAGTTCAGCTACCGGTCAGGGAGAAGCTGCTGGCGGACAGGCAAGATCATATCGTCGAACAGGATTCCGTTGTTCACGGCGCTGATCCCAAGAATCCATATGGATTCAAACTGTCGGTTCCTGAACACAAGTACAATCTGGGTGAGGTCTATAACCTCTGCGTGCAGAAAGGCACACTCACGAATGAAGAGCGGTTCAAGATCAATGATCATATCGTGCAGACGATCGTGATGTTGCAGCAACTGCCTTTCCCCAAGCATCTGGATAAGGTACCTGAGATTGCAGGGGGCCACCACGAAAAAATGGATGGCACCGGCTACCCCAAGGGTCTCGACAAATCCGCCATGCCAATACCTGCCAGGATTATGGCGATAGCGGACATTTTCGAAGCTCTAACGGCAGCTGACAGGCCGTATAAGTCGCCAAAAACTCTCAGTGAGTCGATCCAAATCATGTCCTACATGGCGAAGGATGCACACATCGACGACGAACTGTTCAGGCTGTTTCTCGAAAGTGGGGTTTATAAGCAGTATGCAGAGGAGTTCTTGATCGATTCACAGATCGATGAAGTGGACATAGCTAAGTATGTGTAGACCTGTGCGCAGCATAAAGCGATCCCCGTAAGGTATCTCGTTACCCGATCAGCCCTTCCAGGTGTGCATGTGCACTGGCAGCCAGGGCCTGCAGGTCATACCCTCCCTCCAAGGTTGACACGATACGACCATTGGCATGCTCGTTGGCAAGGTTCTTGATTGTTGTGGTCACCCACAGGTAATCCGCCTCGTCGAGATTCAACTCACCCATCAGATCATCCCTGTGGGCATCGAAACCCGCCGAGATAAAGATCATGTCCGGCTTATGCTCCTCGATAGCAGGTAGCCAGACTTCCTCCACCTCCTTTCTAAACTCGTCGGACCCGCTGCCTGCGCGCAGAGGAGAGGTGATGATATGGGCGTTTTGATAGTCCAGGTAACGGTTGGGATAAAAAGGATATTGAAAGCTGGAACAGACCAGCACTTCCTCTCTCTGCTTGAAGATGTCCACCGTGCCATTACAGTGGTGAACATCAAAATCCACAATCGCGACTCGGCTAACCTGTTTGTCCAGCAATGCTGTTTGCACGGCCACGGCGATATTGTTGAACAGACAAAACCCCATGGCCTCTCTCAGTTCTGTATGGTGCCCGGGTGGTCGTACCGCACAGAAGGCGTTGTCCACACTACGGCTAAGCACCATTTCAGTCGCCTGAATGCAGGCCCCCACCGCGAGGCGGGCGGCGCGCAGACTGCCTGGGCTCATATAGGTGTCAGGATCTATTCTGGCGCTACCACTTACAGGTGAGAGTTCCTGGATGAACTCGATGAAATCGACAGGATGAATTCTGGTCAGCACCTGATTGTCGGCTTCCTCCGCGGTGACCTGAGTCAGATCCCGGATGAGTCCGGTGTTGTCGAGATGATCCAGAATGGCCTGAAGTCTCTCCGGTCGTTCCGGGTGGCGGGGCAGTTCATGATCCAGGCAGGCGGGATGAGTGATCAGTGCTGTTGTCATTTACTTCTGCTTGTGAGTGGTGCGTCCAAGAGTGCGGATACTACAGTGTTCGATGCAAGGTTGCATCCTTGTAATCCACGACGAGATCGAATGCAGTACGTAACGGATCAAGGTATTCGCTACGGTTGGCCGGTTCATCATTGATGGTTTCGATTCTGATCTGTCTAACAGGTTGAAACGGTCGATAGAGCAGGTGTTTCAGTACCGCCAGACAGTCCGGTAGGTGAGGGTCATCCGCGGCGATATTGAACACCAGATTCTTGCCGCTGCGCCGGGAGATCATAACGATCCGTTTGCCTTGGTAGACGACGTGCGTGGAACTCAGGCGTGAGGGCAACTGGCCTTTGAACTGAGGGAGTTGAATGCCGCACAAAGAGATGGGATCGGTCGCATTGATCCAGAAGATCTGCTCTTCAGGTAGCTTTCTCTGCAGCAGCCGAAACATCTGGCGGGATGCAAATTGAGGCCCCGGGATGTCCTTCAAAAAGTAGCCTGACAGCACTTCCCCTGACATTTCCATTAAGCGTAGAGATCTGAATAGATTCGCCCACCTGAACAACGGATCTTCACGCAGCAGCAGTTCCCTGAACAGTATTCCGTAACGATCCAGTAACACTCTGACGCGATCCTTGTTGAGTTCTTCAGTTTCTAAACTGTCCATTGGTGGCTGTGGATAAACCAGTCGGTGCCAATTGCCGGCAAAGGGGATGGATCCCTTCCAGCGTGAGAACCCACCGCGTCTGGCAGTTCGTCTCTGAGTGGCCGGTGCGGCGAGACTATTGGCATCAGGCACCTGAAAGTCGTTCTCAATTCCGCGGCGCACGGCCATAAAAGTGTCGTTGGTCACTTGACCTTCCCATGCACTTCGCCACAACAGATCGGATATGTTGGCAGCCGACCAATCCGTTCGGCTCATGAGAGCAGTGAAGTCATAGCGG
Source organism: Pseudomonadales bacterium (assembly GCA_030749725.1). Taxonomy (GTDB): domain Bacteria; phylum Pseudomonadota; class Gammaproteobacteria; order Pseudomonadales; family Azotimanducaceae; genus JASMJM01. Next base: position 6,941 of record JASMJM010000117.1, read on the forward strand.
CTTAGTTCATCCGGCAGCAACGTGTCAAGGTCGGTAGCGACACTCTCCTGCGCGTTGGTGTCATCTTTCGGCATGAGATCCAGATCGTCGGCAAAGCAGAAACTGATCAGCTTGTTCTCTCTGCCCACCCAGTGCAGATTCGATTCCTGAAAGAGTTGGTCAAGTTGGTTGGGTTGATAGTCCGGCATTCTGGCGGGCAGGAATTCAGATTCCCACAGGTTGGGGTGGGCTGGGTAGCAGCGCAGCTGTTCGACACTGCCTAAGAGCTGCTCGAGTTCTTGCTTGGATTGCTCGTGCGACGATTGGTAGGTGTGCAGAATGAGGGGCAGCCATTCCAATTCCAGCGCATCAAATGTGGGTATGGCGATCTGTCTGGCCAGACGCAGCAGCATCTCGAAATTGCCACTGTCACAATAGGTTGAATCGTCGCTGTCGGTTATCAGGTTGCCGGTTATCAGGGCTCGTTCATCGAGCAGGTCCTGTAGGGCTGCAGAAACTCTGGCTGGATCGACCTGCAGTTGTTCGACAATGCTCTGGGCTGTGATAGGACCGAAAAACTGGAGCCAGTTGCCCAATAGGATGGTGAGCAGTTCATCCGGGTTCGCGTCGTCCAGGTCATTCATCTGCATGTCCAATGCAGGGAGTTCCATGCCTGTATTCAAAGGCAGGATCTCCAATTCATCTTCGTTCAAGGTCGCCCCGTAAAAACCATGGGCTACGGCAGGTAAGTTTTCCAGAGCGATGATCAGTTCACGGTTGCCTACCCGCAGCCGTACGACTTTTGCATGCAAAGCCATAACCCAGGCAACCGGTTCGCTGTCGACGTCATCGGCAGCAATCCGCAGCAGCAGCTCCTCCCATTCGGCAAGACCGATGGCAATCCGTTCTACGATCCAGTCGAGCAGATCGGTAGCAGACTGGGGTGCATAGCCAGGGCTCATGCGAAGACGTTTACGTTGGAATTCGTCGATCAGTGTCGGCTCGATGCCGGGTCTAAGGCCCGGCGTAAAGACGACCTGCTGCAACAGGTCCTGGTTCAGGTTGGACATCTTGTCCGATTGGGGTTGATCATCCTGATACATGTAAAGATTAATCTGATTCCAGGCTACGTTGTGGGCCATAGGGCTGGGTGTGACCGTTTCAACTTCTGTCCACACGATGGCACCGGAGGCCAGTTCATCCAGTACCAGCTTGAGTGATTTCAGGTCGAATTCATCCTGCAGGCAGGTTCGCCAGGTCTCCAGCAGGATGGGGAAGTCTTCATATTTCAGAACGGAGTCCATCAGCTTTTGTGACTGCAGACGACTCATCCAGAGGGGTTTGCGTTCGTTGAACTTGCCCTTGCTGAGCAGCAGGGCGCGCCCTGCACACTCTCTGAAGCGTGTACCAAAGAAACCTGAACCTTCCAGCCTTTGACGGATGAGCTCTTCGAGCTGCTGCGCACCAACCAGCGAGAACAACTCATCTGCTGTTATTGCATGGGTCAGTTGCAGCACCAGGCAATCGTTGGTGACAAAGACCTCAAGTTGCTCTTCGAAACGATTGCGCCAGGCAGATTCCAGCGCCATGGCGAAGGGTCGCAACACTTTGGCTCCGAAGGGGGCATGTAATACGATCTGATTGCCGGCGGCTCTACCCGGGGCAGTCTCTATTCTCTCCATTACCAGATGGTGGCGGTGGGGGAGAGCACAGCCACAATGCTGATGCTGTCGTCTCAAGAAATCGATCAGGTTTTGCGCCGCAATCAGTTCCATCTTGTATCGCTGCGCCATCTGTTGCGGCAGTGAATCGTCGTCCAGGTGAGAATTGACCTCCTCCAGAAATTCGGCGATTCGCTCGGAGAAGCAGAAGTCCCTGTTTAGCTGTTCAGCTTTCCAAAAGGGCGGCGCGGAGGTGGTGGGTCTGCCGGGCTGAACGAATACGTCATTGTGGGTGATGTTAGTGATTTGCCAGAACTGGGTGCCCAGGGTGAAAACCTGTCCCAGTCTGGCCTCCCAGACGAACTCCTCGTCCAGTTCACCGATGCGGGAATTGCTCTCCTGGTGACGCAATTGGAAATATCCCCTATCGGGAATTACGCCGCCGGATAGATAGAGAGCCAGAAGCGCTCCTTGCCTCGCTTCGATGGTGTTGTCCAGGCGGTCGATGGATACTTTCGGCTTGAGTTCTCTGATGCGGCTTTCAGCATAACGGCCAGCCAGCATGTTGATCACCAGATCGAATTGATCCCTGCCGAGGTGATGATAGGTGTAGCTGGCGCGTAAGTGGACATACAGATCGTCAATTTCCCACTTCTCTACGCCGACCATGGAGATGATAATCTGTGAGAGTACATCGAGGGGGCAGAGGGTGGCAGTGACCGGCTCGATCTCCCGCTTGACGATGGCATCGGCCAAGACAGCAGCTTCGAGGAAGTCCTGGGGATGGGTGGGATAGATGGTACTGCGGCTTACCTCACCAACCTGATGACCTGCTCTGCCGATGCGCTGGATGGCGGAGGAGATGGAAGTTGGGCACTGTATCAACACCACTTCATCCAGCGCGCCGATGTCGATGCCCATCTCCAGAGAACTGGCTGCCACGATGGCGGCCAGATCACCGCTCTTCAATTTCTCCTCGACGTCGTCACGTATCTCTCTGGAAAGTGAACCGTGATGAGCATAGGCAATGGTTGCATTTGCAGCGGTGTTTATCTTGTAGGTGAGTTTTTCACACAGAACGCGGCTGTTGGTGAACAGCAGAGTTGATCTGTTGGTGGCAATCTTTGCATTGAAATCCTCGCACAAACTGTCCCAGATCTTTTCATCCTTCATTCTCTCTGCTGCTTCTTCCGGATACCGCACCGTAACCTGGTAATCCTTGTGCTGTTTTGACTCGATGACCGTTACTTTTCTCTTCTGGTACTGGGGATCGACAAGGTAGTCCTTGCGGTTGGTGTCGAGTCGGTAGGCGCCGACAAAGTCGGCCACACGCTGGAATTCCCCGGAAAGAGGGACCAGCCGTTCAACTGCGGAGGCCAGGTAAGCCCCCCTTTTGCTGCCGACGACAGCGTGAATCTCATCAAGTATCAGTGTGTCAATGCCGTGCAGCAGCCCGCGACCGCCCTTGGAACTGAGCAACAGATTGAGACTCTCCGGTGTGGTGATGAGTATCTCGGGCGGGTGGCGAAGCATGCGGCGACGATCTCCGGCATCTGTATCGCCGCTGCGTGTGCTGACCTTGATGTCCGGGAAAGGAATGTCCGCATCGGCAAATATCTGTGCCAGGTCCTGCAGGGGCCGGGTGAGATTGCGCTGGATGTCGTTGTTGAGCGCCTTCAGTAGCGAAATATAGAGAACTCTCGTCTGACCCGTGTCCAACTTGCCGTCGATGAACTGGTTGATGGCCCAGAGAAAAGCCGTCAGGGTCTTGCCGCTGCCGGTGGGTGCAGTGATCAGGAGATGCTCGCCCGCTGCTATCTTAGGCCAGGACTGCTGCTGAACATCGGTTGGCGGACCCAGGTTGTCCCTGAACCATCCTGCCACTAACGGATGAAACTGATCGAGTGCCGTTGTCATGCAGCTAGCTTACCATATACTGGTATTATATACAGTATGGCGACTTGCTTCACTGTCGCTGCCCAGCCATGAACTGGCATTCCAATCGATCTCATCTCGGTCGACAACAATACATGCGCCAGCGGTTGGATTTCGCGCTGGATCTTGCCTATGGGGCGGCCGGTTCAGGGTGCAAAACTGGCGTACCTGACTCCCCAGCAGTTTTCGATAGGCGCCACTATCCACATGGACGGGTACACACCTATCACGGAGTTGTCAGCGCGATAGCGGCTGAATTGCACCGCAGAATGCACCTTATCTTCCGTGCTCTGCGCGGCCCAGATCCCACAGACTGTAGTGCCATCCCGTCTGCTCAATGAAGCGCTCGAAGAACTCCGGTGAGCGAGATGTGGGCTCCTCCATGATGTGAATGCGACCGCTGGCAATCCTGGCATGGGGAAAGTGAAATGCTGCATCCATCTCATTCAGATCGCGCTGGTTCCAGGCATCCATATAGGCGTTGATCGCCACGAGCGCTTCCTGTTCTGGACCAATGGCTGCCACTACGTCGTCGGAGTGTTCGCTGGCATGATCGTGTATCTCGGCCATTGCAGTGCACCTCTAAATCGATGAGTCTGGGAATCAAGCCCGTTCAGGGACTCGTTCGGGGACCCGTTCGGGAAACCATTCGGGGTACCACTAGGTAAGCTGGGGATAATACGAATGCCGGCGAGTCAGGTCAATTGTGCTGGATCGTTCCAGGGGCCTGCGCTTGGTCAAGCCGGTGCAGAGATGCACGCTTTACTGGCAAGCGAAGCAGTAGGCACCGTTGCGGCGGTGCTAAGAGGACAGAAAGTCCGTATAATTTCTCCTCCTCGACCAGAGGGTTAGCGTGCTATGAATAGTGATCAACCTGACTTCCACTTGTCCACGGCAGACAGGCGTCGGTTCAGCGTCGCACTCAAGAAACTGCTACCGATCGACTCGATCATCGACGATGCCGACCGGTTGGTCGTGTATGAGTCCGATGCCCTTAACGCTCATCGGGAGATTCCCTGGATAGTCGTTCTCCCTGACAGTATTTCCCAGGTGCAGGAGATTATGAAGCTGTGTTCCGAGTACCAAGTGCCAGTGGTGGCGAGGGGAGCGGGAACCGGCTTGTCCGGTGGTGCCATGCCCAGCAGCGACGGGATCGTGTTGGGCCTGGCAAAGTTCAATTCGATATTGGCGATCGACCGGGACAACCTAACCGCCAGAGTCGAGCCAGGCGTCACTAATCTGGCCGTATCCGATCATGTGCGACCCTTGGGGCTTTATTATGCCCCCGATCCGTCCTCACAGATCGCTTGTACCATCGGTGGCAACATCGCCGAAAATGCCGGTGGTGTTCATTGTTTGAAATATGGCCTGACCGTCCACAACGTGCTGCAATTAAAAGTGGTCACCCCCTCCGGTGAGTTGATTACCATAGGGTCGACCGCCTTGGACAGTTCCGGTTATGACCTGCTGGCGACGATGATCGGCTCCGAAGGGATGCTGGGAGTCGTGGTTGAGGTCACTGTAAAACTGTTGCCAATACCGCAGACAGCGAAACTGGTGATGGCTGCGTTTAAAAGTGTCGTCGAGGCCGGAGATGCCGTCAGCGCCATTATCTCCCGTGGGATCATCCCGGCTGGGTTGGAGATGATGGACCGAATGGCGACCAAGGCGGTTGAGGAATTCGTGCAGGTCGGTTATCCATTGGACGCTGCGGCCGTATTGCTCTGCGAAGTGGATGGTGGCGTAGACGAGGTTGATGGGCACACGGAGATTCTGACAGAACTGTTGCAGAAGCAGGGGGCGTATCGCGTCAGGGTCGCTCAAGATGAGCAGGAAAGGCAGGAATTGTGGCGCGGCCGAAAGTCGGCGTTCTCGGCAGTGGGACGTATATCCCCGGATTACTTGTGTATGGACGGTACCATTCCCCGGCACAGACTGGGGCAGGTGCTGGAGGAGATCTCCGATCTGGCCGAGTCGTACCGGTTGCAGGTTGCCAACGTCTTTCATGCTGGTGACGGCAACCTGCATCCGCTAATTCTCTACGATGCCAACAAAGCAGATGAGTTGCGACGAGCAATGCAATTGGGCGCTGAGATTCTTGAGTTGTGCGTGGCGAGGGGAGGGACGATCACCGGTGAACACGGTGTTGGCATAGAAAAGATCGACCAGATGTGTGTACAGTTCACCGAAGCGGAAATAGCTCAGTTCCATCAACTGAAGGCATCCTTCGATCCGCAGGGCATCCTCAATCCGGGCAAGGCCGTACCCACGCTGAGTCGTTGTAGAGAGTTCAGTCACCGACCAGTACGCAATGGGGCGGCCACATCCTGATGAAGCAGATCCCGGATAGGGATGCAAGCCACGATCTGGCCGGCGCGGTCGAGCAGGCCTGCAGAGCTGAAAGAGCACTGAATATCGCAGCGGGCAGAACGAAGGATTTTCTCGGAAATCGACCGGATGTCGATTGTCAGCTGCTCGATATCTCCGGTCATACTGGGATTCTGCAGTATGATCCGTCGGAGTTGATCCTGCGAGCTCGCGCGGGAACAAGACTGGCAGAAATCGAAGAATTGCTGGCTGATCACGGTCAGATGCTGCCTTTCGAACCACCGCACTTTGGTCCTGCAGCTACGTTGGGTGGTTGCGTGGCCGCGGGCTTGTCTGGGCCCAGACGAGCCTATACTGGCGCGGTGCGTGACTTTGTTCTTGGCGTCACTATCATAAACGGCAACGGGGAGATCCTCAGCTTTGGCGGCCAGGTCATGAAGAACGTCGCCGGATACGATGTGTCTCGGTTGATGGTCGGCTCCATGGGCACGCTTGCCGTTATTCTGGATGTCAGCCTGAAAGTCCTGCCGCTGCCTCAGCTTGAGAAAACCCGTGTGCTTGAATGCGGCAGTGAGAATGCAATCGAAACGATGTGCGCCCTGTGCGGGTCTTGCCGGCCGCCTTACCCGGTCAGTGCCACCTGCTATTACGGCGAACAACTCTACGTCAGGCTATCGAGTACAGAAAATGCGGTACAGACAGCAATTGAGAAGATTGGTGGCGAGGGGCTTGAACATGATCAGCGTTTCTGGCAGGAGGTGAGAGAGCAGAGACATGCGTTCTTCGAGAGCAGCATGAATTTTTGGCGCTTGAGTATGCCACCGGCAACGCCTTACCGTCTGTC
>JASMJM010000118.1 GCA_030749725.1 Pseudomonadales bacterium
TTGCCTTGTTTGTAAAGTATGCGAATTTCCATACACCTTTCCTGATTTAACATGTGCACCTCCTGCAAGGTGCAGATTAATGGAAAGGGGGGTCAGTTTTCAGTTGCCGAGGGGGGTCAGTTTTACATTGCCGCTAACAACGTCCACGTTGTCGAACAGATTGAGATCCGGAATCAGGTTAAAGCTCTGGAAGATGAAGCCTATCTTCTCATTGCGGATGCGCGCGCTCTCTCTGTCCTTCAATTGACTGACATCCTGGTCACCCAGGTGGTAGGAACCGCTTTCAAAATTCTCCAGCAGGCCCGCGATATTCAGGAACGTGGTTTTGCCCGATCCTGAGGGACCTGTCACGGCTACGAATTCACCGGCATCAATGGTCAGACTGAGCTCTGTCAGCGCTCGCGTTTCCACTACATCGGTGCGGTAGATCTTGGTTATGCCCTTCATCTGCATCATGGCGCGGCTTCCTTCTTGCTATTCAAAACACGTCATTAAAGACGTAGAGAGAGCGGATAAGGTTTGAATCTATCCACACTTTTCCTATTCGTGTATGATTCCCTACACCCCAGTCAGCATAGAAAAGGACGCCAAGTATGCTAGCAAGATCAGTTGTCAGTGTTATAGGTGTTGCCCTCATCCTTCTGCCTTCGACGTCCAGCGCGGATTTTGTAGGGATCTTTGCGGGAGGAGGGGTTTGGAACAGCGACTTCTCCGGCGATGTTGTCACTGACGTGGATGTCGAGGACGAGCTGGGTATCAGTAGCGACTCGGCAAACTATCTTTACGTCGCATTTGAGCATCCGGTTCCGCTAATTCCCAATATCAGAATAGCCAGGACTTCGGTGCAGGATTCGGGTATGGGCACGATAAGCGCTGACTTTGTGTTTGAAGGAACTACGTTTCCCGTCAACGAGAATGTGACGGCTGACCTGGACCTCACCTATACCGATTTCACCCTCTACTACGAGATCTGGGATACGGGCTTTGACTTCGATCTCGGACTGACCGCCCGCAAATTCAGTGGCGAAATGCAGATCAACCAGGTCAAGGAAGGTATCGACGAGTATCTGCCGATGGTCTATGTGGCGGGGAGAGTCGGTCTCCCCTTTTCCGGCTTGTTCCTGGGCGCTGATGTGAATGCTATCTCATATAGCGGCAGTACACTGGCGGACTATTCAGTCAAGATCGGTTGGGAAACATCGTCGTTCATCTTTCCTGAGTTTGGCGTAGAAGCTGGTTACCGCAAGTTCAGCTTGGACGTGGATGAGAACGACGCGGGCGTCGCCGTGGATGTCGGTGTCGGTGGCGTATTCGTTAATCTGGTCGCACACTTCTAGGGAAGAGTAACTAACAGCGACCGCAGCCGACACTAAGCGTACCCAATCGAGAAAGCATTCCTGTCGGCCCTCAATGGCGATTGCCTGGTCGCATCCATCTGAGTCTTATTCTCCGTTCTGACCAAGAGCTACAGGGCTACGGTGATCCTGTAATCTCGCTTTTGCAGCAGTCTCTCGGCAATTCGTCGGAAGCAGACTGGTAATTGATCCGTGACTCGACTATATGCAAGTAGAAGTGCATATAGTATGATTATATGCAAAACTAACTGCATGTGGAATCGTCCGTTTTGGATTAGTCGGATTGAGGATGCTTGGCAGCAGACGTCCGTTGTCTGGCTTTCCGGCGTACGCAGAGTAGGTAAAACCACGCTGTGCCAGTCTCTCAAAAACGTCGATTATTTTGACTGTGAACTACCGCGAGTTCGCCAGTTGCTGGAAGATCCAGAGGGCTTTCTACGCTCTCGGCAGGATAGACGAATCGTGCTGGATGAGATTCAACGACTCCCCGATCCTTCGGAAATTCTGAAAATCGCGGCTGATCACTATCCGACTGTCAGAGTCGTAGCCACTGGTTCGTCAACACTTGGTGCATCTATCAAGTTTCGGGATTCACTGACGGGGAGGAAGAAGGACATCTTCTTAACACCCATCCCGTTGGTTGAGCTTTCTGACTTCCAAAATGATGACCTCGACCACAGGGCACGGAACGGTGGTCTTCCTGCTTTCTTTCTTGTCGATGGGACGCCTGAATCAGATTTTCAGGATTGGATGGATGCCTTCTGGGCAAAAGACATTCAAGAACTCTTCCGCCTGGAGCGAAGGGCCTCCTTCCAGAAGTTCATCGAACTCCTGCTGATTGACTCAGGAGGAATGTTCGAAGCAACCCGATTCGCAGCGCCCTGTGAAGTCAGCCGGACAACGATTGCTAACTACCTTGCGGTATTGGAGGCAACTCACATCGTGCACGTCATCAAGCCCTTTAGCACGCGGCGCTCCAATGAAATCGTTTCTGCTCCAAAAGTCTATGCATTCGATACCGGGTTTATCTGTTACTACAAGGGCTGGCTTGATCTGCGCCCCGACGATATCGGACTTATGTGGGAGCATCTGGTTCTGAACGAAATTAATGCGCAACTACCCGGCACGAGACTTCACTATTGGCGAGACAAAAGTCACCATGAGGTAGACTTCGTGATCGCGAACCGTGGCCGCCCGCCAACCTTTATTGAATGTAAACGAACCGCCAGCAAGTTTGTCGATCGTACCCTTCAGATATTCCGAAAGAAATATCCAGCTGGGAAAAGCTATGTTGTTGCCATGGACGTGACCACGACGTTTACGCGCACCTACAATGGACTGGAAGTTAGCTTTACCAGCCTTCAGCAACTGATCGATCAGCTTCGGATCTAACGACAGGAAACGCGTCTACGGGTTGGCGGCCAAGTGTGCCGCGCGATTGGAAATACTGACCCCTCTGCGTCCGACGCGAAGACCATTTCGATCGTGGCCGTTGGTGCAGTAACCGATGCTGATGCCGGTTTCAGGATCTCCCCACGCGATTTGACCACCAGCGCCTCCGTGACCGAAGGCGGAAGGGGAATTGGTGTGACCAAAGCCACGGTAATTGCGATCTTCGTCGCCGGAAATGATCAGACCGAGTGCTCGGTTACATCGTTTGCGATAGAGGAGATCCGTTAGGTCACCGGATCTGATGGTGGTGCCGAATCCGATAATTTCCGGTGACCAGATCTGTGTCCCGTCCAAGGCTTTACCATTGTTTATCAGCGCCTGGTAGAACAGAGCCAGTTCTGCTGCTGTCATAATGCCACCACCACCAGGGACACCTACCTTTCTTATCTCGCTCTGGTTAAAACTCGTCAGGGCATCCTCAGTAACTTCCGTTACCGGCGGTTCCGGTATTCCCATTCGCTGGTAGTCTTCCGAGGTGAGACCATCTCCCACATGCACAACATCCTTCACGCGGGCATGCTGTTCTTCGGGCAGGCCAACCCAGAGGTCAGTCAGTCCAAGAGGAATGGCAATTCGCTCTCTGACAAAATCGGTGAACTTTGATCCGGATCTTCGCTCGATAATCTCGGCGATCACCCACATGGAGGAAGTGGGGTGATATTCAAAGCGGGAACCAGGTTCCCAGTTAAGTCGCCAGCTACTGAACCTTGATAGTCTGGTGTCGCGATCGTTCCAGTCGGTTGACCGGAAGGGCGCACTGGGAAAACCGGCTGTGTGGGTGAACAGTTGCTCTACGCGTACACCCTCTTTGCCATTGGTGCCAAACTCCGGCACGATATCCCTGACCAGTTCCTCCACATCCAGCTTGCCCTCCTGGATCAGCAACCAGGCTGCTGTAGAGGTGATCGCCTTGGTGGACGAAAAGACACAGTAGAGAGAATCGTTGCTGGCGTCACCGTACGTCTCAAAAGCCGCCAGCTTTCCGTTTCTGCCGATGGCGATCTGAGCTGAAGGGAGCAGACCTTCATCTACCTCCTCCTTGACACGACTGAGCAGTTCTTCGAGTTTGGCCGGATCGATACCCAACTCTTCGGGTGTGTCCGCAATAAAGCTGGCATCTACCATGTGGTGCTCCTCTTGGATTTGTTATTGTCGATCAGGAGAATTCCGCGATCACACCTGAGATAGACTCTTTGGCGTCCCCGAACAGCATGCGCGTATTCTCACCGAAGAATAACGGGTTGGGTACACCGGCGAACCCGGATGCCATGGATCGTTTCAGCACAAAGACGGTTCTGGCTTTATCGACGTCGATAATGGGCATGCCGTAGATGGGACTGTCCTCATCGGTTCTGGCGCTGGGATTGACCACGTCGTTGGCACCGATAACGATGGCGACATCAACTGTTTCGATGCGCGGATTGATCTCATCCATCTCCAGCAGTTGTTCATAGGGTACATCCGCCTCCGCCAACAACACATTCATGTGGCCCGGCATCCTCCCCGCAACAGGATGGATCGCATAGCTGACCTCACAGCCATTGGCCTCGAGTATCTTGCCCAACTCCTTGACGACGTGCTGGGCTTGGGCCACCGCCATGCCGTAACCTGGCACAAAGGAGACATTGGTAGCAGCTTCCAGAATATAGTAGGCATCTTCAACATTGATGGGTTTGACCACACCCTCGATCGCCTTGCCTGTCTTGACGGCACCGAAGCCACTGAACAGAACGTTAGCCAGGGATCGATTCATCGCCTTACACATGATCTTCGTCAGGATGATGCCGCTGGCGCCGACCAGGGAACCTGCCACGATAAGGATGTTGTTGTTGATGGCGAATCCTGCTGCACAGGCGGCAATGCCGGAATAGCTGTTAAGCAGAGAGATGACCACCGGCATGTCTGCACCCCCGATGGGTATAACCGCCATGATACCTAACAGGAGGGATAAGCCGATGAGGGCGTAGAGAAACTTCGAATCTACCGCTGGCTCCATATAGAAGAGGACTGCTATCGCGATAATGGCTATCAGCAGCAGGCCGTTGAAAAACCTCTGCCCCGGGAATACCAGCGCCTTGCTGTTGATCAATTCACTCAGTTTGGCGAAGGCAACCAGGCTTCCCGTGAACGTGAGTCCGCCAATCAACATGGCGAGACAGATGGTAACCACTGTAAAGTCGGTAGTCACGCCAAAGAGCGCCGCCCAGCCCACTAACAAGCTGGCGATGCCGCCAAATCCGTTAAACAGAGCGACCATCTCCGGCATGCTGGTCATGGCGACCAGTCGGGCGGCAGTCGCACCGATAATAGCGCCGACGATCATGCCGACGATGATCCAGTCGTACGTAATGATGCCTTTGTTGAATAAGCCTGCGGTAACCGCAACCAACATACCCACCGACGAGAGCCAGTTGCCTCGCCTTGCAGTTGCCGGGGACCCCAGCATCTTCAGGCCGACAATAAACAGCAGCGCAGCAACTATGTAAGAGAAATTCGCTATTAAATCGATATTCATCGTCCGGACTCGCTCTTACTCTTGAACATGGCCAGCATCCGGTCCGTCACCAGATAACCACCGACCACATTGATAGTGGCAAAGGCGACCGCCGCGGTACCCAGGATCGTTGCCATCTGCTCACTTTGAGCACCCGCTGACAGTAGCGCTCCAGCTAGGGTGATACCCGAAATGGCATTTGCTCCCGACATCAATGGTGTGTGGAGGGTAGCGGGCACCTTGGATATCAGTTCGAAGCCCAGAGAAATGGCCAGAACCAGAATAAAGGTCAGAAACACGACTTCCATACTATTTGCCTCTGTCGGTTTGACTATTGCGCTAAATTAGCGATGGTTTCGTTGACGATTTTGCCCGCCGCAGTAATCAGGCATCCCTGGACGATTTCGTTGCTGTCATCCAACTGCAGCTGTTTGGATTCGTCATCCCAGAATTCGCTTAGCAGATTGAACAGATTGGCAGAATACATCTCACTGGCATTGCGGCACACTTCCGATGGCAGATTCCCCAACCCGATGATGGTGACACCGTCCACAACCACATCTTCATTCAGGGCAGAGCCCTCAACATTGCCGCCTGTCTCGACGGCCATATCCACGATGACACTGCCCGGCTTCATCGCCTGGACCATCTCTGCCGTGACAATTCGGGGAGCCGGACGACCGAATACCTGGGCCGTAGTGATCACCACATCGGAGCGCGCCATCACTTGTTTCATCCCCTCTCTCTGCATTTGCAGTTGTTCCTCGGTGAGTTGCTTGGCGTAGCCATCTGCTGTCTGACCGGTTTCGCCCAGATCGATTTCGACGAATTTTGCCCCAAGCGATTGCACCTGTTCCGCCACCACCGGTCGAGTATCGAATGCATCGACCCTGGCACCCAGTCGTTTGGCGGTAGCGATAGCTTGCAGACCGGCAACGCCAGCACCGATGATGAACACTCTGACCGGCGCGATGGTGCCAGAAGGAGTCATCATCATTGGGAATATGCGATCAAGCTTTCTGGCTGCCAGTATCACTGTGATATAGCCGGCCAGGTTGGCCTGTGAACTCAAGGCATCCATCTTTTGCGCCAGTGTAGTTCGCGGAATCATCTCCATGCTGATGGCGCTGATGCCCTGACTGGCGAGTGACTGAATCAATTCCGTTTCGTTGTAGGGATCGAGGTAGCTGATGTGAACCGCACCCTGTTTGAGTTGGCTGACCTCGGCGGCATCGGGCTTGGTCACGCGTAATACGATGTCGCCACTGCCAAGCAACTGATTGCGATCGCTGCTGAGTTGCGCGCCCGCATCCCGGTATTCTTCATCTTTGAATCCGGATAGTTCCCCGGCACCGCACTGGACCGTTACCTCGGCGCCCAATTCGATCAGTTTCTTAACCGAATCCGGGATCAGAGCAACCCGTCGTTCACCGGGAAGCGTCTCGGACGGTACCACAATCAGCATAAACCACCTCATTTCAGTTTAGTCACGATCCCTTAGTTCGATCCTGGTGCAGCGTCGTTCACCTACAGAGGTCCGGGCAACTGCGAATTACTTTCACAGTTGAAATAACCATCTGTTTTTTTGCTGGAGTGGGAACTCAGATGTTCATCTGCAGCAGGTGAACACACTTGTTATTGCTTTAGTGTTTTTACGAAAAAAAACAGCATCTTTGGGCCAATTTCGAACCGGCGTAAAATACCACGAACCGCCTGTTAACACCAACGTATTGTTGTTCGTATTTGCAGGTCACTGAAACATTGGATGGGACTTACTTTACTTGCTCTGCGCCATTGTTACTTTAGATTTAATCAGGGCTGTTCGCAGAAGGCGCCGGGGTCTCCTCTTCTTCGCGGCTTGCGGCTCTCCCAGCTTCCCTCACTTGGTCAGGAGCCCCTACGGGTCTCCCTCCACGCGCTCGGCGCTACGCCTGATGCTACGAAAAGGAGACCCCGGCCCCTTCTGCTAAGATCCCCGAGATGGTACCCCTGAACGAATCCGAACTCCTAAGTGCTTTCCATTTCGGTCACAGTCGATGGCCTGGATGTTTGCCAGTAACCACCACACCTGCAGTTGGTTGAGACATGGGATGGGGGTATTGCTGGGGCGCCTTCGGAGCGCGGTGTAGCCATGGATGGCCAAAGGCAAGTAGCGTAAGCAATACCCCCATCCCATGTCTCAGGGACCTGCAGATACGAGCAGATCCTAGTGTGGTTAGGCTGAGAATCCATGGTCGATAACCAGTTCCATTCCTGTCATGTAACTGGATTCGTCGCTGGCAAGGAAGAGTACACCGTTGGCAATGTCCTCCGGGAAACCCAGTTTTCCTCCCGGTACCGTGCTCTTGGCGATGGCATCCACGTCTACCGTGTTGGCGCCTGGTATCAACCCCATCTTGTCCCATATAGCAGTCTGGATAATTCCCGGATGGACTGAATTCACCCTGATGTTGGTGTTGGCCTGGATACATTCCCTGGCGACCGATTTGCTCAGCAGTCGCACACCTCCCTTGGTCATGCTGTACGCGGACAGGTTGGGGGAAGCCTTGAGTCCGGCTACCGAGGACATATTGATGATGGAGCCGCCGCCACTTTCCGTCATCGCCGGGATACAGTGTTTTAATCCCAGGAATACGCCATCCAGGTTGACCGCATTCTGGCGCTGAAAATCTTCCAGGGAGAGTTGGGTGATGGGTGACGAGATAGCGATGCCGGCGTTGTTCACGAGGATATCCAAGTGCTTGTATTCTTGCAGGATCTGCTCGAGGACCGTCTGCCACTCCGCTTCGCTGGTGACATCGTGATGGAGATAGATGGCCTTACCACCTGCAGTGTTTATTTCAGCGACGACCGCGTCGCCTTCGGGATCCTGCACGTCGGTGACCGCCACGCTGGCACCCTCACCTGCCAGAGTTATAGCGCAGGCTCTGCCGATGCCGGCGGACCCGCCCGTGACGATCGCAACCTTGTCCTGGACTCTACCCATCATGCCCTCCCTCAAGCCTTATTTAGTTGACAAACCATCATGCCCAAATAGTGCCGTGAAACGCAAGGTGCACTGCCGGCGATCCGCTTCGCTCGCCGAAAAAGGGGGCTCGGATGCGTTATTTACTGTTCCCTCCGACCCCTTTTTCGCGGTATAACCTCGCAACTATTCTATCGGGACAGAGTCACTATGAGCTGGCACAAAGACGTATATGAGATTCAACTGCGGCGAGAACTCTCCAAACAGCAGGGCGGCGAGGAGTCGATTGCCGCGCACCATGCCAAGGGTCGCTTGACGATCCGGGAGAGAATCGATGGTCTGGTGGAGGAGGGGAGCTTTCAGGAGCATGGCGAGGGAGCAGGATTTGCCGAGAAGGATAGCGACGGCGCCATCAAGTCCTTTAGCCCT
>JASMJM010000119.1 GCA_030749725.1 Pseudomonadales bacterium
CCAATCACACGATTTAGCGAGGACAGTATCGGCGACGCCGTTTACCGGGTGATGTACGATACGCCCGCCATTTCGCGGGTCTGTTACGACATTCTCGTCGTGCCCATTGCCAGTTTTTACTCGATTGGCGTCGTCATCTGGACTACCCAATACAGCTTTCAGGCAGTGCCTTCGCTTATCTGGATCGCCTGGTCAGCCATGCCGTTGGTTCTGATCTCAACCTTACTGATGACCGGCATCACGCGTCGCAGGTCTCTTGCCAGCCGGGAAGCGGGCGCCGATACAACCGCCACCGTGGAAGAAGGCATGAGCAACATTGTGGCCGTACAAAGCCTTGGAGCAAATGCCAAGCAGCGAGATCAGTTCGATCGCGACAGTGAACATTCGTTCAGCAGATTTCGAAGTTACCTTTGGATGACCATTGTGCTTGCAGGCCTGCAATATGGCGTGGGCGCAGGACTGTCCATGTATATCTTCTTTGATGTTGCCGAAGCCATTATCGGCGGGCGCATGTCCGCGGGCGATTTCATGGTACTGTACACCTTCTTCCTGCAGTTGATGGGTAGCGCGAGCGCACTTGGCGCGCTTTGGTTCAACTTGCAGGACAAGGTCGCCGGCATGCGACGCGTATTCCAGGTGATCGATCTACCGGTAGACACCGATCATCACGGTACCCGGACCCTCGATTCCAGAGTTGCCGGCGCCACACTCGACGCCGTCAGCTACGACTATCCGGACGGTACCAGGGCACTACAAGGCGTCTCAATGAAAGGACAGGTGGGTGAAATGATCGCGCTGGTCGGCAGTACAGGTGCCGGCAAGACCACCCTGTCCTATCTGCTGCCCGGCTTTATCCAACCGGCAAATGGTCGAGTGGCGATCAACGATGTCGATGTCAGGGATCTGCAACTGGAGCACCTCCGAGATCTCGTTACCTTCGTGTTTCAGGAACCGGTCGTCTTCGATGACAGCGTCGAAAACAATATTCGCCTGGGCAGCCCCTCGGCAACGCGGGATGAGATCGTAGCGGCAGCACGTACGGCGGGAGCGCTCGACTATATCGAACAGCTGCCGGATGGCTTCGCCACGCAAGTTGGTCGCGCCGGTGGGACGCTTTCCGTCGGCCAGAAACAGCGACTTGCCATCGCCAGGGGACTGGTCAGCAGGTCACCCATACTGATTCTCGACGAGCCCACAGCGGCCCTGGATCCGGAAACGGAAAACGCCCTGGTCGGTGCCTTGCAGCAGGAGCGGTCAAGCCGGCTGTTGATCATCATTGCACATCGACTCAGCACCATTCGATCCGCGGACAGGATCTACTTTATCGAAGATGGACGGATCATCGAGTCCGGTAGTCACCGCGAATTGATGGCACGGCCGAGCGGCGCCTATCGGCGGTTTGTCGAGCTGCAACTGGGAGAGGCCGCCTGATCAGGCCTCAGCAAGAAACACTCTATAGTAAACAGGAGACAATTATGGACAGCACGTGGAAACTACATCATGTCGGCATACCGGTGCGGGACTTGGATAGGTCTCTTGAGGACTACAAGTCCCTCGGCATGGCGACCTTTCAACCTGAGTTTCAGATCGACAGCAGCAGAGTTGAAGAGTATTTGGTCTATGGCAAGACCCCGGACCCCGTAGTCAAGACGAGAGGAGTATTGGGCCAGATGGGTCCACTGGGGATTGAATTACTGCAACCCGTCCAAGGGGAAACTGTCCACAAGGAACTCCTGGAGAGCACGGGTGAAGGGATTGGCCACGTCGCCTACACGGTCGATGACCTTGAAGAAGAGACGGCCAAACTCGTTGAACGCGGATTTCCGGTTATCCTCAGCATTCGACCTGCCGGTCAAACCAAACGTAGTGCGGTTTACATAGACACGCGCAGTAAGTTCAGTAACCTCATAATAGAACTGATGCAGGCACGGTGACAGGTAAGTGTTGTCCATGACCGAGGCGGTCCCCGCCTGAACTGACCCATCCGTCAGATTAGGCTTTTGATTAGTTTTCTCTCTCTCGCTACTATTAGCCTATAAGAAAAGCAAGGAAGAAGGCATGGAGAGGCCCTTCCCAGCCTATGAAGGCAGTGAACCCTATATCTTTGTCAGCTATTCGCACGAAGATGCGGCTGCTGTTTATCCGGAAATTGAGTGGCTGCGACAGCAGGGCGTTAATATCTGGTATGACGAGGGCATCAGTCCGGGACATGAGTGGCGTGAGGACCTTGCACACAAATTGCGGCAAGCAAGACTGATCCTCTTCTTCACTTCTCCCGACTCTGTAAAGTCGGTTCACTGTCGCAGGGAAGTCAACTTTGCGTTGGACGCCGATGTAGACTGTTTGACCGTGCATCTGAAGTCCACCGATATGCCGGACGGTCTGAAACTCAGCCTTGCAGATCTGCAAGCCATCTTGAAGTTTGAAATGCCCGAGGACAGCTACCGGTCCAAACTGCTGACGAGCATTCTAGCCCGAGTTGGACCAACAGAGACGCAGGCAAAGGTGGACACGGTGGATGCACAGACCGAGTGGACAAGATTTGCCGTACCCGGAATTGGCTTCGCACTCATCGCTGCTGTCATTGTGCTTATTTATCGACCAGTTCCCACTGATGAAATGCTCAGAAAGCGTGCCTCGGTGGAGTCGGTACTGCCGGTGGATGTCTCAGAACCAGTCCCGGGATTTTCCAATCGCGCAGCAATCGCCGTGATGCCTTTCGTAAATCTATCTGACGACCCGGCCCAGGAGTATTTCGTATACGGCATTACCGAGGATCTCAATGTCGGGCTCCAGTCCTTCCAGATGTTTCCAATCATCGCGACGACATCCACCTTCCAATATAAGAACTCAGTGGCGGATGTGC
>JASMJM010000120.1 GCA_030749725.1 Pseudomonadales bacterium
TGAGGCCCCTGGGCGGAAGAATCTCCGAGCCGTCCAAAGATGATACTCCCAGGAACATCCCAGAAAGAAGCCCTGAAGGCATCACATTGCTATGCAAGGGGTAATTATGGGCCGCATCGACTTTTCACACACTCTGGGCCAGTGGCGGCGGATTGATGCAAGGGCTGGGATTGGAGCCCACCAGGTAATCGATGTAACTTTTGTCAGTGATTCTCAGCACTGACTAATTAGTGTAGTCTGTGGCCATGTTTTCTGAATGGTCTTTATGGGCGCTCTAAATGAAACCTGGGGTTCGGAATATAACTGCCATTCTGAGGCTGCTTTGGCCGCTGCTCCTGTCTGTAACTGCACCCCTTGCCGATGCCAGCGAGAAAAGCCATGGCCTCTCCTTCTTTGGTGATCTGAAATACCCCGCGGACTTTAAACACTTCGAGTATGTCAACCCGGATGCCCCTAAGGGTGGCACCATGAGGCAGGCTCAACTGGGCAATTTCGACACCCTCAACGACTTTATCCGCAAGGGTCGTAAAGCGGCCGGTCTCAACGACACCAGCGTCTCGATCTATGACCGCCTGATGGCTGACGCAGACGATGAGCCCGCCAGTCAATATGGCTGGTTGGCAGAAACGGTCGAGCTGGCGGATGACTATAGCTGGGTGGCCTTCGATCTGCGCCGTGAAGCACGCTGGCACGACGGTGAACCGGTAACCGCAGATGACGTGGTGTTTACCTTTAACCAGCGCAAGGAGTTTGGCGACCCCTCGACGAAGTTGAGGTTTCGGGACGTCGCCAAGGCAGAGAAAACCGGTCCCAGCCAGGTGACCTTCCATTTCAAAAATGCCACGTCCCCAAAGCAGGCCCAGGTCATCGCCAGAATGCACATCATTCCGGAACACTATTGGCGCGAGCGGAACTTCAATGAGACCACCTTGGAGATTCCCCTCGGCAGTGGACCCTATCGGGTCGTGGAAGTGGACCCCGGCCACACCGTTACCCTCGAATTGGTGAAGGACTATTGGGGCAGGGATATTCCGGTTAACAAGGGGCGCTATAACGTCCGGAAGGTTGTCTACGACTACTATAAGGATGAACACGTTATCCATGAAGCCAAGAAGGTCGGTGCTGTGGATGGCAATCAGGAGGGCGTTGCCAAGCGATGGGCCACTGAATACAACTTCCCAGGCTTTCAGCAGGGCCTTTTCATCAAGAACCTCATCGTGACGGAGCGCCCGTGGGGACTAAACTTCGGTGTGGCATTCAATCTGCGTAAAGCCAAGTTTCAGGATGTACGGGTGCGGGAGGCACTGGCCACAGCCTACGATTTTGAGTGGTCCAACCGGGTCCTCTACCACAGTTTCTATGAGCGGGTGGACAGCTTCTTTGAAAACTCCGACCTTGCGCACGTGGGCTTACCCTCCAAGGAGGAGCTGGCGTTGCTGGAGCCCTTCCGCGACCAGATTCCGCCGAGGGTGTTTACCGATATTTACAGACCGTCGCTGACCAAGGGCTACGGCTATGCCAGAGACAATCTGCTCCGAGCTGCGCAACTATTCCGGGAGGCGGGTTGGGTGGTTCGAGACAACGTGCTTGTCAATGAGGAGACTGGCGAACCCTTTACCATCGAATTCATCACCGTCAGCATCTACCTTGAACGGGCCATGATGCCCTTCGTCAATGCCGTCAAACGACTGGGCATCGACTGTCAGGTTCGCACCATCGAGGTATCCCAGTACATCAATCGGCTCGGAACCCATGACTTCGGCGGCACCATCGTGTCCTACGCACAGACATTGACACCCGGTATCGAACTGCGCAATTACTGGGGTTCTGGCGCTGCAACGCGTCAGTACAGCCGCAATACCGCAGGCATTGCGGACCCGGTCGTGGACCAATTGATCGAGAAGGTGATTGGCGCCAGAAGTCGGCCGCAGTTGATTGCCGCCACCCATGCGCTGGACCGTGTTCTGCTGTGGAATTACTATCTGACTCCCGGTTACTGGCCTCCCGGCTATCGATATGGTTACTGGGACAAGTTCGAAAGGCCCGAGACGCAGGCTCGATTTCGAACCGGATTCTTCGACACCTGGTGGATCGACAGTGCCAAAGCAGCCAAGCTGGCCGCCCGCATGGGAGCTATCAACAGTGGTGGCGGCAAGGGTGAATAGAAGGACAGACTAATAAAAAGCAGGTCTTGAATTATGGGTGTCTATATCTTGAAACGGTTGTTTCTCATCGTGCCAACCCTGTTCGGCATCATGTTAATGACGTTCGCGGTCATTCAGTTTGTACCAGGTGGCCCCGTCGATCAGATCATAGCTCAGCTGACAGGTCAGGAAACAGATGCAACAGCGCGTATTACAGGCGGTGGCGGGGGAGATATGGGAGATGCATCGGGCGACAGCGATGCATCCATGCACAGTGCCTATGAGGGCGCACGGGGTCTGGATCCTGATTTTGTGAAGGAACTGGAGAAGCAGTTTGGATTCGATGAGCCCGCCCACAAACGTTTCTTCAAGATGTTGTGGGACTATATCAGACTGGACTTCGGTACCAGCTTCTTTCAGGATCGATCGGTGATCTCGCTCCTGATCGAGCGATTGCCTGTCTCCATATCGCTCGGATTCTGGACCCTGGTGATCCATTATGGCATCTGTATACCACTAGGCGTTGCCAAGGCGGTCCGGGATGGTACTCCCTTCGACATCTGGACCAGTGCGGCCATTTTCATCGGTTTTGCAATTCCGCAATTTCTGTTCGCCATTCTGTTGATCGTCCTGTTTGCCGGTGGTAACTACTGGGATTTCTTTCCCCTGCGGGGCCTGACATCCTTCTACTTCGATGATCTATCCACATGGGGAAAGATCAAGGACTATTTCTGGCATTTGGTCCTGCCCATAGCGGCCATGGTGTTGAGCGGCTTTGCCGTATTGACGATGCTGACCAAGAACCTGTTTCTCGAAGAGATCAGTAAACAGTTCGTTCTCACCGCTCGTGCCAAGGGCCTAACGGAGAGGCGGGTTCTTTACGGTCATGTATTTCGCAACGCCATGCTCATTATCATCGCCCAGATGCCGGGTGCTCTGGTCCACATCCTGTTTACCGGTGCCCTTCTGATCGAAATCATATTCTCCCTCAATGGCATCGGCCTATTGGGATTTGAAGCGATCGTGAGTCGGGACTACCCGATCGTTCTCGGCACCCTGTTTATGTTCTCCCTTATCGGTCTGGTGATGCATCTCATCGGTGATATCACCTACGTGCTGGTCGATCCGAGGATCGACTTTGAAACCAGGGAGGTATGATCATGTCAGTCGTTGCTGATAGAGAGACCGTCCTGGACCGTGATGTCGAGGTCAGACCTGCCCTCGAAACGGCCTATAAACCAGTCCAGCATTCGGTAACGGTTTCCCAAAGGCGCTGGCAGAATTTCAAGAAGAACAGGCGAGGTTACTATTCCGCCTGGATTTTCGCCGCCTTGTTTATCTTCTGTCTTTGCGGTGAAGTCATTGTTAACGATAAGCCTCTGCTGGTGTCGGTAGGTGGTGAGTATTATTTCCCCGTTTTGGCAACCTATCCCGAATCGACATTCGGCGGAGATTTCATTTCACCTTCGCTGCTGTTCGAAACGGAAGCGGTCTACCGGGATCCGTTTCTGGTGAAGCTCATAGAGGATCGTGGAGGCTGGATGATCTGGCCGCCTGTACGCTATGCAAACAACACTGTGGATCTCTATCTGGCTGAACCTGCGCCAACACCGCCCTCGTGGGAGCACATATTCGGTACCGACGACATCGGCCGCGACGTATTTGCCAAAGTGGTGTACGGGTTCCGGCTATCCATACTGTTTAGTTTGGCTTTAACCATCTGCAGTACCATCATCGGTACGGCCGCTGGTGCAACGATGGGGTACTTCGGCGGCTGGGTCGATCTGCTGTTCCAGAGGATCATCGAGATCTGGGCCAACGTGCCTCAGCTTTACCTCTTGATTATATTGGCCAGCGTGGTGCCGCTTAATCCGGTCTGGATGTTCGGGGTGCTGTTGGTCTTTAGCTGGCTTGCCCTCGTCGGTGTGGTTCGCGCCGAGTTCCTGCGGGCGCGTAATCTTGAATATGTACGGGCTGCACGAGCTTTGGGGCTGAGCAATTCCAACATTATGGTTAAGCACGTGCTGCCCAATGCCATGGTAGCTGCTCTCACCATGGTGCCTTTCCTGCTCACAACTGCAGTCATTTTGCTGACATCGCTTGATTTTCTTGGATTTGGCCTGCCACCCGATGCGCCATCTCTGGGACGTTTGATAAAACAGGGCACCGGCAATTTGCAGGCGCCCTGGCTGATACTAACCGCGTTTTTCTCGATCGGAATCATGTTAACCTTGCTGATCTTTGTGGGTGAAGCGATTCGGGATGCCTTCGATCCGAGAAAGGCAATTCAATAACCAGCTACATGAACTTAGGAATTTAGTTAGATGGCCCAGCGTGTTCTAGAGATCAAGGATCTATCTGTCGCCTTCAGAGGTGTTATAGCTGTGGATGGTGTCTCCTTTCACATTGATAAGGGGGAAACGGTAGCGATCGTGGGTGAATCCGGGTCTGGAAAATCAGTCACGGCACTGTCTATTCTGCAGTTGCTTCCCTATCCCATGGCTTCTCATCCCGGTGGTTCCGTGCTCGTCAACGGACACGAGTCGATCGGGGCATCCGATGATCAGCTACGCGATATCCGGGGTCGTAAGGTGACCATGATCTTCCAGGAACCGATGACTTCCCTCAACCCACTGCATCGGGTCGAAAAGCAGATCGGCGAGATTCTGCTGGTTCACAAGGGCATGAAGCTTTCCGAGTCACGTCCTCGAATTCTGGAATTGCTAAAGCTGGTCGGATTGCAGGAGGCGGAAGCGAAAATGAGATCCTTCCCCCACGAATTATCCGGGGGGCAACGACAGCGGGTTATGATTGCCATGGCCCTCGCCAATGAACCTGATCTGCTGATTGCTGACGAACCGACCACGGCGCTTGACGTAACCATTCAGGCCCAGATACTGAGACTGCTGAAGGAGTTGCAGTCCAAACTGGGCATGTCGATGCTGTTGATTACGCACGATCTATTAATCGTCAGGAAGATGTCGGATCGTGTCTGTGTGATGACGAATGGTAAATTCGTAGAGATAGGCAAGACCGAAGAGATCTTCACCGATCCGCAACATGAGTACACCAAACACCTGATCGCAGCCGAACCCAAAGGCAATCCGGTTCAGGCTGAAGCTGGCGCTCCAGTGGTTATGGAAGTGAAGGATCTCAGAGTTCACTTCCCCATCGGCAAAGGATTCTTCTTTGTACGGAACTACCTGAAAGCGGTTGATGGTATCTCACTTTCAATCCGCGCCGGACACACGGTGGGCGTGGTGGGAGAGTCCGGATCCGGCAAGACGACCCTAGGAATGGCCATGATGCGGCTGATCAAGAGTGAGGGGGACATCCTGTTTGAGGGGGCGAAACTGCAGGGATTGAAGTCAAAGGAGATGCGTCCCCATCGCAAGGATATGCAGATTGTTTTCCAGGATCCCTATGGCAGCTTGTCCCCCAGGTTGTCCATCAATCAGATCGTTGAGGAAGGACTGCTCGTTAACCACAAGGAGATGGAACCTGAGGAGAGGAGGATGGCGGTTCGAGACGTGTTGATTGAAGTGGGTATGGATCCTGACGTACAGGATCGCTTTCCGCACGAATTTTCCGGCGGGCAGAGACAGCGTATTGCCGTTGCCAGGGCCCTCGTGCTGAAACCAAGATTCATCGTGCTGGACGAACCCACTTCTGCACTGGACATGTCGGTGCAGGCACAGATGGTCGACCTGCTGCGGGAACTGCAACAGCGTCATCAGCTTGCGTATATGTTCATCAGCCACGACCTCAAGGTGGTGCGTGCCCTCAGCGATGAAGTGATCGTCATGAAGGATGGTGTGGTGGTGGAGCAGGGACCTGCTACTCAGATATTCGATAATCCCCATACTGAATACACGAAAGAGCTGATTGCAGCAGCTTTCGATCTGGAGAGCCTAATAGAAGTGGCATAGCCGCGCGGCTGATCCCCAGACAAAAGTTCGGCCTAGCCCGCCATAGCCAAGCGCACGAGTTATCCTGCCTGTAAACAGCGAGTTCGACTCTGCCTGATTGCCTGCGACGTCGCCGACGCTTAATTATTGCCTCCCATCTCCTGTACTTTTCTTCACCACGGCATGGTCCGCTTGCTGAGATCCAGGTGTTGCTTTTATGGATCCGCAATCGCTGGCTGCATGGCCTTATATCGTGACTCAGAAACACGCCCTTCAAGGGTTGACGGCACCACTGCCGGTTTTCAGAAAAAGTATTTGGAAAACCGCGGGAAATGTGCGTTAATGGTCGGCCGTTTTTTGCATCGAGCGGGAAAAATCCTTGTAATATCAGGGTCTTATATAGGGGTACGCGGTTCGCTTGTAACTGCTTGTATGGAGATGAAGATGATCGGGGTCGGGGTCGATTTTGGCACCTCCAATTCGGCAGTCGCCTGGTTTGACGGCCAACGACTCCGGCTGGTCTCGCTTGAGCAAAACGGCACCATCATGCCCACCGCCACCCACCTGGACAGAGATCTCGTCACCACCACGGGAGAGGAGGCTGTTGAGCAATACATTGAAGAGAACAGGGACAGGACAGTCGAACTCACTGCAGAAGTGATCGCAAAGACTAGTATGGTCGTATCTGAATCCAATCCCCTGGATCCTCATTCAGAATCTGAATCAGTCGATCGTGAGGTATATGGGCAGGCGACCAATGACCGTGGCTTGCCTGGCCGTTTATTTAGGGGCATCAAGAGGCTGCTGGGAAATTCTGACATAAGAAGATTGATCGTGTTCGACCACCCATTCCGGCTGGTAGCGCTGATTACACCCGTGTTGCTGAGAATGAGAACAACTGTGGAGAGCATCATTGACTCCTCGGTTGCCCGTATTCACGTCGGACATCCAGTGAAATTTGAAGGTCACGATAAGTTCAGAAACAAGCTGGCCCTGTCGCGGTTGGGTGAAGCCTGTAATCACGCAGGATTCAAACAAGTGGTTTTCTATCCTGAGCCGGTAGCAGCCACCCTGAGTTTCCTCCACGACGAAAAACACGACACAGAAGGAACGGTACTAACAGTTGATTTCGGGGGAGGAACACTCGATCTCAGCGTGGTTCGATACAGCGGTACCGAGTTTGAAGTATTGGCCACGGATGGACTGTCGTTGGGAGGAGACCATATCGATCAATTGATATTCACCGAACTGCTTTTTCCACTGCTGGGAAAGGGAGAGATGTGGTCAAGAGTTGTCGACGGCAGCCTGATTACCAATGAATTTCCGTTTGACGAATTTGAGCCTTATTTGTTGAATTGGGCAGTGACCTATACGCTGAACCAGAATCGGTATCGATCCAAGGTGGTGGACTGCGTGAGGCAGGGCGGTGAGCTGGCGCTCAAATTCCAGCGGCTTGACGACCTGATCACCCACAACTACAGCTACATCGTTTTTCAGGCGATCAAAGCGGCGAAGGCGGAGTTATCCAGTGTCGAGGAGACTGTTCTGGATATTGCCGAACTGGACCTGACCATACCCTTCAAGCGGGAACGGCTGGAATCGATGATGGTTGAGATGCTTGCGCAAATACGGAGCGCATTGGACGATCTCCTGGTGCAGGCGGGCCTCGCGTACTCGGAAGTAGACGTGGTTATCCGCACGGGCGGCTCGTCCCAGATTGTTGCCGTAAAGAAGATTCTGGAAGGTTTCTTTCCCGGTAAGGTTACGGAACATGATCCCTTTACCAGCGTGGCCGCTGGTTTGGCCATTGCCAGCTACCATGACTATCAGTTTGTCGGCGTTGAATAGAGCCGGCATGCAGATTTTGAGCATGCAGATCCACCCGATCCGTCACATCGTACATAGTCGATGAAATCAACAAGAATCCTGCTTGCTGCCGGTCTCATGCTTGTGGCAATGGTCATTGAAGGATCCCCTCTGTTTGAACTCAGTCAACTTCGTGCCGATGGCGAAATCAAACATGGACTCACAGCTGCTTTTTTGACCGACCCTGATCACGCGAATATCCTGGCAAGAATCATTGCAGACGATAAGCGTCGCTACGTTTCCGTGTACGCGATGACAGACGATCATCACTACCTGAGTGAACCCGTTAGCGCCTTGGAGATCGATGATGAGGTCATCTTCCTGGGGACGGGTAAGGTACTCTCTGGAGAGACGGAATCACTGCTTTTGTTCAAGAGAGATCAAGCCTTGATCGTTAATCTGCGAACCGGAGAGCAAAGTGAATTAATCCGCTTCAAATCACTTTACATGCATCCGGTACCTGACCAATTGCCGAGCTTCAATTGGGTGAGGGACATCAACGGAGATGAATTGGCAGACGTGATGGTACCTGATTTTGACGGTTACTGGCTGTACCTGCAGATCGAGGCAGGCGTGTTCGATCAGGGCAGGTTGATCAAAATGCCAGCCATCATGGAGGTATCCTATCGGAATTTTCCCTGGTATAGACCAGCCAATCCATACTTTGCCGATATCAATCTGGATAAACTGCAGGACATCGTATTCTGGGATCGAGACGAACTGAAGGTTTTTTTCCAGGACAGCAGGTTCACATACCGAACGACAGTTGCCAGCTACCAACCCGCGATTGAATTGCAGGATGAGGGACTGACGGGTCTTTCCTTACGCTTGGGTGGTGCAGACGATCAGTCTAACGTTGAAGCAAAGTCGCTATACAACTTCACCGATCTGAATGGGGATGGATTTGTAGACATCGTGACACTGTCAGTGCGAAGTTCGAGCGTACTGAATAAGACCAGTAGATATGAAATCTATATGGGTTACGAACTGGATGGAAAAGTCAGCCATCCGTCACTACCCGAAAGTGTCATTGAGTCCAATGGTATTCAATTTGAGATGGATGAACAGGACTTCAATAACGATGGTGCAGTTGACTTTGTGATTTCCTCGGTAGAGATCGGCCTGGGTAAAATCCTTGCAGCTCTGATTACGGGATCCATCTCAACAGATCTTCGTTTCTACCGTATGCAAGGCGATAGATATCCAGCCAAACCCAATGTCACCAGAGAGGTTACTGCAGATTTCAGTCTTTCCTCCGGCGAAGTCTTCTATCCAACGGTGATGATTGCCGATATCAATGGGGATCGAATCATGGACCTGGTTGTGCAGGATGGTAACGAGGGCCTGAAGGTATTCGCCGGAGAGCTGAACGATGACCTGTTTGCCAGACGCCCAACGGAATTCGCGGTAGAGATGCCAAATAATCCCGATCTGATCAGCGCGACCGATCTGAACAGAGACGGGAAAACGGACATCATGATCCGTTATGAAGAACGTGATACTGAACTGCATAGATCCATCAATGTCTTGATGGCGAGATGAAGCCAGCGGCTGTGATTGCCGGGAAAAGCTGTGCTAATCTGCCCACGGTAGCGCATAATCAGCCGCCTTTAAACGCGGTCACCCCGGTAGAACAAGGGCAAACGGAGCCATCATCAAAAAGCAGCGTCTTGACCGGTATCTGGTGGAAACGGGCTACTATGAGTCCCCGAGGAGTGCCCTTGGCCCCATCATGGCAGGCAAAGTGGTGGTAGATGGAGTCGTCTGCACCAAACCGGGCACCCTGATCAAGGGTGAGCCGGGCATAGCCATCAGAGGAGTGCAACTGCAATATGCCAGTCGTGGCGGCTACAAACTGGCCAGGGCACTACGGCGTTTTCAGGTGGATGTGACGGGTCGGGTGGTATTGGATGCCGGTGCATCGAGTGGTGGGTTTACTGACTGTCTGTTACAGGCGGGCGCAGCAAAAGTGTATGCACATCGAGGTGATTCGTGGTGAAGTTGCGGTTCGTGGATGGGATCGAGATGAAGTTAAAGTGTCCGGTTGGCTGGATGCGCGAATGGAGGAATTCGTGTTTGAAGTGAGAGGCAATGAGACGGAAATAGAGGTCAAGCTTCCCCACCGTCTTAACGATTGGGGAAGTGGCAGCTCGGATCTGCACGTATTTGTGCCCCGGAACAGCAACGTAGAGGTTGGCGGTGTCTCCACGGACATCGACGTCGCGGATATTCAGGCAGGCATCAGGGCGCATTCAGTCAGTGGCGAGGTAGATGTTTCCAATGTTGCCAAGCGCATAAACCTCTCCTCGGTAAGTGGCGATGTGACCCTGGAAGACGCGGATGGCAGGATTAGTGCGAGAACGGTGAGTGGTGATCTGGAAGCAAGAGATGTAAAGGGCCGTGGCAGCTATGATTCAGTAAGCGGATCCATCTCCATTCAGACCAGTGGTGAAGAGTTGGATCTTGAAACGGTGTCAGGAAATATCGAAGCGACGCTGCAACAGGTTAAGGAGTTGGTCGGCAACACGGTCTCTGGTGACATTGAGATATCGGGAGATCTGCAGAGTGGCGGCAATATCGATCTTGAATCCGTCAGTGGCACGGTAGAACTGGCGCTTGACGACGACACGGATGCGCGATTCGATATCGAGACAGGCTCAGGCGGCAGGATTCGCAACCGGTTGACGAACGATCAGCCAAAGGTATCCAAATACTCTCGGGACAGTATGTTGCGATTCGTGATGGGCGATGGCAGTGGTGAGGTGGTGATCAGCACTGCTTCCGGGAGAGTCGTCTTGGATTCCAGCAACTAGTGGTTCCGGACAGGCACTAACCAGCTTGCAGCAGCGGGCGGATTTTATCGTTATCGGTGCCGGGATTGCCGGTGCCTCAGCAGCCTATTTCTTGTCGGCATCGGGCACTGTTATTCTGCTGGAACGAGAAAGTCAGCCCGGCTATCACTCCACCGGTCGTTCTGCAGCCATCTTCAC
>JASMJM010000121.1 GCA_030749725.1 Pseudomonadales bacterium
CTTGATTAGACGGCGAATATAAACGACATCATCCGACGTAATTGTTCGACCTTGGAGAAACTGGGTAGCTTGCATGGGTTGAAATATACCCCATGCTGCTCTGGGAGTCCAGTACGTTGCACTGACTTATTGAGAAGTTACACTGTAGGAAGCTGAATAATCAAGCAATCAGCTTGTGCGTGTAGAAATTGGGTACAGCAAGATGTTCAGGGAGAGAGGATTCTTCGATCGCCGATCCAGCCGTCATATTAACCTCGCTATGTCGCCAAGGTCGCTAAGTGACTGAACGGGCTGGTCAAAGCTCGGTGATGGTGTGGTCCGCCTGTAGCTGAATACACTCGCCGCCACAGCCAGCGGCTCCCACCGGTCTTGCCTGTATGGTGAAATCGCTGGCGGTCGCAGCCACCAGGGTCAGATCGTACTGTGTATTGCCACTGGACGGTGACGTGTTCGGGCAGAGGGAACCGGCACTGTCATCGATGACCGCCCCTACGTAGGTAAAATCATCGCTGTAGTATCTTTCCAGCGCCATCGAACACACTTCCAAATCGGCAATAGCCTGTCCCCGATAGGTGTCGGACATGTAGGACTGATAACTTGGATAGGCGATGGCTGAAATAATACCAATGATGGCGACGACGACCATCAGTTCAACCAGTGAGTAACCTCGAGTTTCACGCTTTTTCATCATTCCCAAAGCTCCACAAGCGAATGTTCCATTCATTATGCGACAGCACAAGGAGATCAACAACTCCATGGCAGCAACCATCAGGACCAGTGGTCGATAAGAGCACCTGAGCGGGAGGACCGCCGGCTGAGAGTGGGCGACAGGCCCGCTGGATCCAGTGCTAGCGAAGGTCCTTGGGCAACGAGAAGATGAGCTCCTCCTCTATTCCGGTTAGCTCTTGTGTCGATGCAGCCCCCAACGTCTCGAGCCGCCGCACCACTTTGCGCACCACGGACTCTGGCGCAGATGCGCCCGCTGTCACTCCTACCGACCCGGCCGCACGCAACCAGGACGGATCGATATCTTCTTCAGAATCAATAAGATGCGCCTCCACCCCGCACCGTTCCGCCAACTCCTTAAGACGATTGGAATTTGAGCTGTTGTGAGATCCCACAACAAGCAGCAAGTCACACTGGGACGCCAGTTCCACGACTGCGTCCTGTCTGTTCTGAGTGGCGTAACAGATATCGTCTCTTGCGGGGCCAGTGATATTGGGGAATCGCTCCCTCAAGGTATCGATAACCTGTCTGGTATCCTGCATGGAGAGCGTTGTCTGGGTGACATAGGAGAGACCGGCCGGATCGAGACGCGTCAACTTACGTGCATCCTGCTCATCCTCGACCAGATGAATAGTGCCTCCCTGCTGCGTGTCGAACTGTCCCATGGTCCCTTCCACCTCCGGGTGGCCCGCATGCCCGATCAGAACGCACTCACGGCCCTCCTCGGCGATCCTGATAACCTCTGCATGCACTTTGGTGACGAGTGGGCACGTCGCGTCGAATACCTTCAGATTTCTCTTCTCTGCCTGGCGCCGCACCTGCTTGGACACGCCGTGGGCACTGAAAATCACCAGGGAGGACTCGGGGACCTCATCCAGATCATCCACAAAAACGGCTCCCAGTTGATGCAGTTCCGCAACCACCGTGCGGTTGTGAACCACCTCATGCCTGACATAGACAGGGGATCCATACCTAATCAAGGCGCGCTTGACGATTTCGATGGCTCGTTCGACGCCTGCGCAAAAACCTCTTGGATTAGCCAATTTGATCTGCATCTAGATCCGATTCCGGTGGATCATATAAACGTCGACAGCCCCGGTTGCTACCGAACCCCGACTCACTGGATATTCTCCGTCGCCTGACTCGGCTTGCTGAACAGCATATCCAGAATCATGATACCGGCACCGATCGTGATCGCTGAATCCGCCAGATTGAATGCCGGAAAATAGTAGTTCCCATAATGCACTAGAATAAAGTCGACAACGTACCCCAGCGTTACCCGATCGATCAGATTGCCGATGGCCCCGCCCAGCACCACCGACAATGCAATCGCCAGCCACCGTTCCTGGACGGTCAGTCGATACAACCACACGATCAGCACGGTGCTGACCCCGGTAGATATAGCTGCAAACATCCACCGCTGCCAACCGCCCGCATCATCCAAAAAGCTGAATGCAGCACCTGTGTTATGCAACCGCGTAAATTCGAATACCGGCAGCAGTACGATAGATGCACAGTTACCCGGTTCACAGACAGCCAGAATCTCTGATATGCGATATTTGGTGACCTGATCCAAGAAGACAATCAGCGTGCTCAACCACAACCAGTGCAACATTCTGCCGTTCCCCTTAGTGAGTCTATTATCTTGATGCACCAGATCTGGCGGGGCATCGCCGTATGCTGGAGATCATCGACCAGCAGAGCTGAAGATTTCCCGTGCCCGGTCGATATCACGCTTGATCGCCGACTTGAGTTCTTCCAGATTCTCGAATTTCTTTTCGGATCGAATCTTGTGGCGGAAAACGACCTTGACGCCCTTGCCGTAGATATCACAGGAAAAGTCGAAGAGATGTACTTCCAGTATCGGCTTTGGGGTGTCGCTATCCACGGTCGGTCTGAATCCGCAGTTGGCAACGCCAAAGTAGAGCTTGTCGAGACCGTCCACCTCGACGGCATAAACACCGTCGATCGGTGCCCGGTAACGATGCAATTGAATGTTCGCAGTGGGCGTTCCCAGTTGTTTGCCCAACTGCCTGCCGTAGACCACCTTACCCATGATCGAATAGGGGTGGCCCAACAACTGTTCGGCAAGATCAAAATTACCCTCGGCAAGACACTCCCTGATGCGGGTGCTGCTGACACGGAGATCATCGTATGTCAGCGTATTTCGTTTGGTTACCGAGAAGCCATGCGCCACACCAGCCTGTTGCAGCATGCTGAAGTCACCGGTCCTGTCGTATCCGAATTTCCAATCATCTCCCACGACAAGATATTTGACGCCCAGATCGTCCACCAGGACATTCACAAAATCCCGCGCGGACATATTGCGGGTGCGGTCGTTGAATTTGAGACACAGCACCCGATCGAGGCCATATTCGTCCAGCAACACCAGTTTCTCCCGCAACCGCGTCAAACGGGCCGGGGCGCTCAGAGGATCAAAGTATTCTTCAGGTTGCGGCTCAAAACAGATCAACAAAGCAGGTAGATTGAGTTCACGGGCCTTTTCTTTGATGTGCTTGATGATGACCTGATGGCCCTTGTGGACACCATCGAAGTTGCCGATTGTAATAATACAATCACGATGCTGTGGTCTTAGATTGTGTATGCCTTTTATAACTTCCATCAGCTTAGCAACTTCGATTGGCTACTTATGTCTTCCTTCCGTAACTGACAATTTCGATCTTGGGGCATGAGCCCATTGCCAGGCTGATTACCGTAGCGGCCGCGCTACTGAAGGCTACCGTCTAATATCCTGAATGCGAAATCCAGTCAGCAGCAAGACCAGCAGATACGTTCCGGCCCCCGCAGCACACATCATAAGCAGATAGCCCATTCTTATCCAGAAATCCCATGCCAGCCAGGCTTCGACGCTCTCATTCAACCAAGCCAGTAGACCCAGCATGACCAAATTCGCCAACAGGATCCGCAAGCCAAACAGCAGCCAGCCGCGGGAACGCTGATAGACCTTGAGACGATACAGACCGGCAAACAGCAGACCAGCGTTGATAAAGGCCGAAATCGAGGTCGCCAGCGCTAGACCGGTATGTGCCAGCGGATAGACCAGAATCAGGTTAAATACCATGTTCGCCACCAGCGCCACCACAGCGATTTTCATGGGCGTCTTGGTGTCCTGTCTGGCGAAATATCCCGGAGCCAGCACTTTGACGAGCATCCAACCCAACAACCCTGTGGCGTAAGCTTTGAGGCTGATGCTAGCCATCCATACATCCCTCTCGGCGAAATCACCGCCGTAAAAAATCGTGATGATCATGGGTTCCGCCAGATAGATCAAAGCTGCCGTTGCCGGTATGCCCACCAGACAGACCATACGTATGGCCCAATCCAGGGTCCGGGCAAATTCGTCGCTGGATTTGGTGACGTGACTGGCAGAAAGGTTGGGAAGAATCACGGTCGCGATCGCTATGCCGAAGAGAGCCAGAGGCAACTCGAGCAATCGGTCCGAATAATACAGCCAGGGTATGCTGCCGGTTTCCAGGAATGACGCCAGCATCGTGTCCAGCAAGAGGCTGATCTGCCCCACCGATACCGCAAAGAGGGCCGGCAACATCAAGGCTAAGATCTTTTTGACACCGTCGTGATGCCGATCCACCTTCGGTCTTGGCAGGAGCTGTATTCTAGCCAGGAACGGCAACTGAAAAGAGAGCTGTAAGACCCCGGCAATAAGAACCGCCCAAGCCAACGCGAATATCGGTTCCTGCAGATAGGGGCGCAGGTAAAGGGCACACAGAATCAGGGAGAGATTGAGGAACACCGGTGTAAAAGCAGGTACCGCAAACCGTTGGTAGCTGTTCAATATGGCGCCGCTCAGAGCTGTCAGGGAAATCAGCATCAGATAGGGAAATGTGATCCGCAACATCTCGTGAGTCAGTCGGAATTCATCCCACTGCTCTTTGAAGATGAACCCGGGTGCAAAGATAGCCGCAACGACAGGTGAGCCGGCAACGGCAAGCACCGTGACAACCAACAGGATCACACCGAGATTACCGGCTACCCGATCGACCAGACCACGCACCTCTGCGTGACTCTTGAGCGTCTTGTACTCGGACAGAACGGGAACAAACGCCTGCGAAAAAGCCCCTTCGGCAAACAGTCGCCTGAACAGATTGGGAATGCGGAACGCCACCACAAATGCTTCCGCTGCGGGGCCTGCTCCGAACAGGTAGGCAATTAGCATGTCCCTGATCAAGCCTAACACACGGGACACCAGCGTCATCGAAGAGACGATGCCACTGGACACCAGCAAGCCCTTGCCGTTGTCTATCTGGGGCCGTTCTGTAGTTGCCATGTTCAGTTACGGACGTTTTCTTACTGCAGAGAAATTATCTTCCACATTACCAGATCCAAGGTGCTGCGCGGAAACCTGACGACTTAATTGTAATTGACAAATCGATACCGAGGCGGCATAGTACCGCGTCTTATTTTCCAGGACCAATGTAAGGATATCTTGCGTGGCGAATTCACTCCAGGCCAAGAAACGGGCCCATCAATCTGAAGTTAGAAGAAGGCATAACGCCAGCCAACGCTCCACCTACAGAACGGCGTTAAAAAGGATAATCGCCGCGATTGACGGCTCCGATTATGATGCCGCACGCGCTGTCTATAAAGATTCCACTCCTGTCATGGACAAATTGACCGCTAAGGGCATCGTCCACAAGAATAAGACCGCCCGTCACAAGGCCAGATTGAACGCCAAGATAAATGCCCTGAGAAGCAGCTGATCAGCTGCATCGTCGTTAAACTGTTAAAGCAGTACCAGATTGTCCCGGTGGATCAGCTCTTCATCTCCCATATACCCTAACAGAGACTCTATCCTGTCACTGCCGTGGCCGATAATGCATCTGGCTTCCTCTGCATTGTAGTTACACAATCCTCTCGCAATCTCCAAGCCGGCTTCACTTACACACGTGACAACTTCCCCTCGAGTAAAGTTTCCGGAGACCGACTTCACTCCGACCGGCAACAGACTTCGGCCCGCGTGTCTAAGCACATTCACGGCGCCTGGATCCAGCACGACCCTGCCTTTTGCCTGCAGTCCAGCCAACCATTGCTTTCTGGAAACGAGCACCTCCCTATCTGCTTTAAGCAGGCTACCGAGCTGTTCCCCTTGTACGAGTCGCAGGATTACATCCTCCGTTCGGCCTGCTGCAATGACAGTGGAGGCACCGCTACGAGCCGCCATGCGGGCAGCCTTGATCTTTGATTTCATGCCGCCTCTTCCCAATTGGCTGCTGCCACCAGCCATCTCGTCAAGCTTGCCGTCGCTGGCCATCGCTTCGGGAATCAAGTTGGCTGCATCACTGCTTCTCGGATCTCGGTCATACAATCCATCCTGATCCGTCAGCAACAGCAACACATCAGCTTCGATCAGGTTGGTGACCAGTGCGGCCAGGGCATCGTTGTCACCGAACCTAATCTCATCCGTTACCACCGTATCGTTTTCGTTGACAACCGGGACGACGTCCATCTTGAGCAGTGTTTGAAGCGTGCTGCGTGCATTGATATAACGTTCGCGATCGGTCATATCATCATGAGTCAACAGAATCTGCGCAGTATGCAGATTGTGACGTTGAAAGTTCGACTCATAGATTTGAATCAGACCCATCTGCCCTACCGCTGCAGCTGCCTGCAACGTGTGCAGTGAGTGTGGTCTTTTCTCTATGCCTAACCGGGTCATCCCTTCGACCACCGCGCCGGATGAAACCAGCACGACCTCCAGGTCCTGCTTACGCAGCATTGCGATCTGATCCACCCAGACAGCGATGGCAGCCTGATCCAAACCCACGCCATCTGCGGTCAATAGCGAGCTGCCGATCTTGATCACCCAGCGCCTGGCCCGGGGCAACTTTGCCCGGGACTCATTCATGCGCCGTTCCAGCCGAGTCGTTACCACTATTGAATGTAGTGAACATCGACCTGCTCATCAGAGGCATCTGGTTTGCTCTTGCGCTGATTCCTGAATTCGCTGGAGCGACTGTGCACTTGCTCTCGGATCTCTTCGCGCGTCCGCGACTCTGCCATGGCTGCATCCCCGCTCTCGGCCTCCAGGGATCGGTGACCTTGAAGGTCGGTCATTACGGCTCCACACAACTCTCTCGTTCCCTCGTTTCTGATGGCGGATAGTTTGAAGTAGGGGCCCTGCCACTGCAGTGCAGCGACAATCGCGGCGATTGTCTTTTCCGCTTCAACTTCCTCTAACAGATCCACTTTGGTGAAGACGAGCCATCTCTCCCTCTCAGCCAACTTGGCACTGTATTTTTTCAGTTCGTTCGTTATGGTCCCGATGGACTGGACCGGATCACTGCCATCGAAGGGGGCGATGTCCACCAGGTGCAACAGTAGTCTAGTGCGAGACAGATGTTTGAGAAATTGAACGCCGAGACCGGCACCCTCGGCTGCACCTTCAATCAATCCCGGTATATCGGCGATGACAAAGCTCTGGTCCTGTCCGATACTGACCACCCCAAGGTTGGGAATCATGGTGGTGAAAGGATAATCCGCCACCTTGGGTCTGGCAGCGGAAACTGATCGGATCAATGTTGATTTGCCTGCATTTGGCAGACCTAACAAGCCCACATCCGCAATCAGTTTCAGCTCCAAGCGCAGCCGGCGCTGTTCGCCTTCCTGCCCGGGTGTTGTCTTTCTGGGCGCACGATTGGTGCTTGATTTGAATCGGCTGTTACCAAGGCCATGTAGCCCGCCTTCGGCAATCAACAAGCGAGTACCTATTTCCTCGATATCTCCCAGATATTCATCCGAGCCCTCGTCGTAGATACTGGTTCCCACGGGGACTTTGAGGTGTAGGTCCTCACCCTTTTTTCCGGTCCGGTTTGTTCCCTTGCCGCTCTCCCCTGCGGCTGCACGGTAGAGCGGTTTGAAACGGTAATCCACCAAGGTGTTTAGGGCCTTGTCACCGACCAGGTATATGCTGCCACCGTCCCCGCCATCGCCACCATCCGGTCCGCCTCTTTCCACGTATTTTTCACGCCTGAAGCTGAGACAACCATCTCCCCCCTTCCCGGCTTCAACACGGATGCTGGACTCGTCGATGAACTTCATTGCTGTCAATCGCTATCTGGATTCTGCAAGAACATACCATGTCTGAAGATTTAAGCCATGGTCCCGCTGGAGATCAACTCAAAAAAAAACCCTGTGGGGCAACAGGGCTTTCTACATCTAACTTGATATCAAGCTGGTATCACCACATTGACGTATTTTCTGTTGTGTGGACCCTTGACCGTGAATTCAACCAACCCATCCGCTTTAGCAAACAGAGTATGATCACGGCCGCAGCCGACGTTGACACCCGGATGGAACTTGGTGCCTCTTTGGCGAACGATGATATTCCCAGCGCTAACGGGTTGGCCGCCATACATCTTCACACCCAGTCTTTTGGAAACGGAATCACGACCGTTTCGGGTGCTGCCACCAGCCTTTTTATGAGCCATGTCACTTGCTCCCTGAAATGTCGATAATCTTGACCTCGGTGTACCCTTGCCGGTGACCCGCCTGCCTGCGGTACTGTTTTCTTCGGGTAAACTTGATGATGCTTATCTTCTTGGCTCTGCCATGACTGATCACTTCGGCGGTCACTTTGCCAGCCTCCAGGTAAGGCGTACCTATGTGGACATCCTCACCATCCCCAATCAACATCACCTTGTCGAAATCAAATGATTTCCCTTCGGGTAGATCCAGTTTCTCCAGCTTCAACAACTCCCCTGGGATAACCCGGTGTTGCTTCCCACCACTTTCAATCACAGCGTACATAGTCTCTCTCAACAGGTGCTTGTAACCATTACAGCTAGCCTTTACACCAGCCACAGGCATAATTCAGGGTGCGACATTCTACGAGATCAATACCATGCAAGCAAGCTGGATTAGGCCCGCAACGAATCTGCCAGGGATGTCCATTTCACTTCAGCCGAGCCTGGTATCTGCCCCTAAGTATGCCGGACAGCACCAATCTCTCTGGCCGATTACAGGTCTCACCGAGATCACTTGACCCGTGGCCGAGAGTTGGGCCCCTCTGCTTGACACTGCTCTGCTTCGCACCTAGGATTCAAAGCCCGAGGAGCCCCCATGTCCGTGAAGAAGTATCCCTTTTACGCCGTAGTTGAGGACGATTTCCGTGCTGTAAATCAACTGATTATCGATCGGCTGTCATCCCATATCCCCATGGTGGAAGAGATTGCAAATTACCTGATTGAGGCGGGCGGCAAGAGGCTGCGACCCCTACTGGTACTTCTGAGCGCCAAGAGCTGCAACTACGGGGATAAGCTGCACCTGACACTGGCGGCCGTCATCGAGTTCCTCCACACGGCCATGCTACTGCACGACGACGTGGTGGACGATTCAGATTTGAGGAGAGGAAGATCTACGGTCAACGCTGCCTGGGGAAATCCGCCTAGTGTGCTGGTAGGCGACTTTCTTCACTCCAGAGCGTTTGAAATGATGGTGGAAATCGGCGAGATGCGAGTGATGGAGATCCTGTCCCATGCCACGAACGTAATCGCGGAAGGTGAAGTGCAGCAACTCAGTAACCTCAAGAACCCAGATCTGTCAGAACAAAGCTATATGGAGGTCATCAGGCGAAAAACCGCCATGCTGTTTGAAGCCGCTTCCCACTCGGGAGCGGTGCTGGCAGGAGCCGATCGCGACATTGAGTTAGCGTTGCGGGACTACGGTGCGCATCTCGGTCTGGCCTTTCAACTCATCGATGATGTGCTGGACTATGACGGTGAAACTGCAAGTCTCGGCAAGAATGTTGGTGATGATCTGGCGGAGGGAAAGGTAACGCTGCCATTGATCTACGCCATGGATCAGGGCAGCCAAAGTCAGACTGACCTGATTAGACAAGCCATCCGCCAGGGCGGCCTGGACAGCCTGAGTGAAATCATCACTACGGTAGAGTCAACCGGTGCGTTAGAATACACGACGGAGAAAGCCCGACAGGAGAGGGAAAAAGCGATTCAGAGCCTCGGCAATATTGCACCCTCGTCCTATCAGCAAGCCATGTATAATCTGGTCAATTTTGTTGTTGAGAGGAATCACTAAGAGGCAACTTGGCGATAAATCGGGGTGTAGCTCAGTCTGGTGGAGCACTGTCTTCGGGAGGCAGGGGCCGGAGGTTCAAATCCTCTCACCCCGACCAACAACTCATCATCTGCACAGGTGATTAAGACCACAGATGTTTTGGTTTTCACCCCTAGCCTATTGAATCAGAAGCCGCACATGACTCGACGAGACCTTTTTAATCATCAGGGTTAGCGTGTTCGGCTCGAACGATGTTTGTGCGGAGCAATTCTTAGCGTTCTCGAGAATCAATCATGAAAGTCATAAACTTCGGATCCCTCTGCATCGACAATGTCTATCAGGTTCCTTATTTCGTCAAGCCAGGCGAAACTCTGCCCTGTACGGATTACCAGCAACATCCGGGCGGTAAGGGATTGAATCAGTCGTTGGCGTTGGCTAAGGCAGGCGCCAAAGTCTGGCACGCGGGCAAGGTTGGCAAAGAGGGCGAATGGTTGAAAGAGCTCCTCACAAAGGCCGGCGTCGACACCAGACTCACGGAAATTGTTAGTGTACCAAGCGGTCACGCCAACATACAGGTTACGCCGGACGGCCAGAATGCAATCGTCCTATTCGGAGGCGCCAACCGATCCATTACAGTAGACGATGTCGATACAGTGCTGGCACACGGGGAGAAGGACGACTACCTGCTGGTCCAAAATGAGATCAGCTGCATGCCGGAAGTGCTCGAACATGCTAAGAGTCGCGGCTTGAAGATTGCATTTAACGCTGCCCCCATCACCGAACGGGTCTTGGATTACCCCCTGGATACCGTCGATATTTTCATCGTCAATGAAGTAGAAGGTGAAGCCCTGTCGGGGGAGAGCGAGCCGGAAAGAATAATCGAGACACTCCTAAAACTCTATCCGGCATCGGCAATAACCCTGACTCTGGGAGAGCAAGGGGTTATCTACGCCGATCAGGACAGGACCATTCATCAAGATGGATATGTGGTCAACGCCACCGATACTACTGGAGCGGGGGATACATTCACCGGTTACTTTCTGGCGGAGCTGTTGCGACAGGAAGATATTTCCAGCTGTCTGATCACTGCTTGTAAGGCGGCGGCAATCTGCGTCACCCGACCGGGTGCGGCCACGTCGATACCGGAACGACAGGAACTGTGTCTCGTTGGTGAGGAGGGTGATCTTGGTGGGGACCAGAAAGCTGACTAGGCGTTGCTGTTTTCTCTCAGCCGTCTTCGCGCAGAAGCATAATCTGATTTCGAGATCCAGTTCTCAGGTTTGCTGCCCTGTACCTGACGCGCTGGTTGAGTTCTGAGAAACTCCGGACTGAAAGGGACCATTTTTGCTTGCACTATTGCGTTACTATTGCCTAGCATCTGGTCTGTAACGGGTATGAACACTCTCATAATCAACTCTTCATTGAAACTACTACTTCTCGACGATCATTTAAGCGCAAAAAACCCAATGATTGGTTGAGGGAAAATGAAAGTTCGGTGAACAAGTCTGCAGAAAATGTGGAAACCACCGGCGTGTTACCGCATAAGCGACCGGAAGCGAGAGAATTGCATGCAATAACGCCCTTTTCAGTTGCAGAGGTCTTCTGCAGTGAGCGGAAAGGAGTCACATCGACGTTATCTTGTCGTAAAATATAGCAACCGCTACAACGCGGTCACGGGCGTATCAAGGAGACCACATGCCGAAAACCATCGCAATTGTCGAAGACGATCCCGACCAACGAGGCAATTATGTGGACGCCATCGTAAAGAAAGGTTATTCGGTCACCGCATACAGCAACAGACAGGAAGCCCTTCAGGGTTTCGAAAACGAACTCCCCGATCTTGTCATTCTGGATATCATCCTGGGAGATGAGGTGGATGCAGGATTCGAAATCTGTCGTGACTTGTTGGTTAAGTCCCCCTCCCTGCCGGTAATTTTCCTAACAGAGAGGATTGCTGAGATCGACAAAATCAGCGGCTTGCGTCTGGGTGCGTGGGACTACCTACCCAAGCCCATCTCTCTTGACTATCTGGCGGAAAGAATAAGTTCGTTACTCAGGATCAATGAGGCCAGGGGACAGTCCACCTCTAACACGACCGCAAAGCTGGTGGGCGACCTGTCATTGGACCAGGAGGCGCTGCTGGTCTCATGGCAAGGTCAACCGATTAACCTTTCCGGTACTGAGTTTCGTATGCTGGCTAAACTGGTGCGCGTACCGGGGCACGCCGTTTCCTACGAAACTCTCATGAACGCCACGATGCAGAGCTTGGTTACCAACAACACAATCAATACCCATATGCGCAACATCCGTAAGAAATTCGAAAGTATCGATCCCAATTTCGACTGCATTAAGAGTGAGTACGGTTTCGGCTATCGATGGTCATTGAAGTGAATTAGCAATCGGTCATCACGTGGACGCCAACATAAACGGGCCTAGATTAGGCACCAAGCTGTTTATTCTGATGAGCCTGGCTCTTCTCGTCATCCCGTGGTTCAGCTACCGCTACCTCAGCGAAATGGAGTCCTTCCTGGTCGAAAGCCAGTCTCACGCTCAGTTGCTTACCGCCGAGGGCATTTCTACCCTCCTCAACGGCCGCAAAGATCTGTTCTACGATCTGCCCATTTCTCCCGAAGGCTACCGGAATTTGCAGGCGCACCCCCTCGAGAATCCGATCCGAATCGATGGCAAGGACAGTGACTGGGAAACCATCATCGAGCATGCGGTTACCTTCAGCGTCACGGAAATTGCTGACGAGGTGAATCCGGAAGGTCCGCAGAGCAGCTTTAAACTGATTCTGGGAGAACACAAAGATCAGATATATGCCCTTTTGAAGGCCGACGATGAAACCATCGTCTACAGGGATCGCGACATCCTCAGGCTGGACTTGAGCGATCATATCCGCCTGACGTTTCCCGGTCAGGGGGGCAATATCGAGAAGTTGGTCATCACCATGGCTGAACCAGGCGTAAGCACTGCTTATGCCATGGACGAGGAGTGGCGGCACGCAATTTCTGGTGATGCCGAAAACCGAATCCAGGGCTTTATGACAGAAGTGGCCGGTGGCTACGTGATTGAGTTCCGGGTGCCGCTGGCCATGTTGAGTTCCGAACGTCATTTTGGC
Source organism: Pseudomonadales bacterium (assembly GCA_030749725.1). Lineage (GTDB taxonomy): Bacteria > Pseudomonadota > Gammaproteobacteria > Pseudomonadales > Azotimanducaceae > JASMJM01. The sequence goes on from JASMJM010000121.1 coordinate 12,899, forward strand.
CTGGCTGTCATCGATGTCGACGATGTGGATGAAAGGGAGATTAAGTCGATTAACGCCACCCTGCCCAGTGCTGGTCGCGAAGCGTCGCGCCTGATTGTGCTGAAGTCACCGGAAGTCTTGCGTATCGTCGAAGGACTCGGTTATTCCGGTGCAAGTATTCAGGTAATCGATGCTCAGGGCAGGGTTCGGGCAGAGGTGGGCAGCTACAACCCGGAGCAGATCATATTGCCTGAGGACGACGAGACCAGCTGGACAGATTTCTGGTCTGCCATGATCAGCTTTTTTCTCGACTCCATATACAGCGCGGTTGAAACAGCTCGGCGCGAGGACATACAAGGCTCTGAAGATCTGGTTATCAAGGACTCACTGAAAGGCAAGCCCAGCTTTCAGCGCCGTTACGATGAACGGGAGGGGGAGACGATCATCGCTGCTCATCCCATTATCGCCGAGGGCGAAATCATCGGAACGGTCGTCCTGAAACAGAATACAGACCGAATACTGCAGCTTAGAAAGGAAGCCCTGCAACGAATCATCAGTTTTTCAGTTGCCTACCTGTTCATTTTCGTAATTCTGATCCTCGCCTTCTCCGTCACCCTTGCCAGGAGGATTCGCAAGCTGGGTGCAGAAACTACCAATGCCATCGATGCCTACGGTCGCCTGCAAACCAATAAACTGAAGAGCGAAACCGGTTCCGGTGACGAGATAGGCGACCTGGCGCGCAGCATCTCAGCCATGTTGTCGAAACTCCACCAACACACTCAATTCCTTGAAAATATGCCACGCACCCTCAGGCACGAGATCAACAATCCACTCAACACCCTCAGCACATCGCTGCAAAACCTGGAAAGTGAAAGCTCGGAAATTGCCAGACGAAAATACCTGGAAAGCGCCAAACGCGGCGTAATGCGAATCGGTCTGATCATCCAAAATCTGGCGGATGCCGCCAATCTCGAAGAGGCATTGGAGTCGGAAGAATTAGAACTGGTGGATCTGCAAAAGCTGGTGCAGAGTTATATCGTTAACTGTCGCACTACGCATCCAAATCAGACCTTTGAATACAATGGCACCAACTATGAGGTACTGGCAAAGGTTTCCGATTACCGCATAGAGCAACTGTTGGATAAACTGGTCGACAATGCAGTGGATTTCACCGATCCCGGCAGCAAGATTATCATTGGTCTCAGCAAGGACAGTTACAATCTGACCCTGTTTGTCTCCAATCAGGGTCCGTCTATTCCAACGGATATGTTCAACAACATCTTCGACTCAATGGTTTCTGTCAGATCCTCACATCTGGACAACCGCCTGCATTTTGGCATGGGCTTGTACGTAGTGCGGGTGATCGCCCAACACCATGGTGGAAATGTTAGTGCTTCCAATCTACTCAACGGCAGAGGCGTATCTGTACGAGTCTCCCTACCTCTTTATAGACCCATGGACGAGCGTTCTGCCGCTACTGGATAGATTCTCTACGGACAAAAAAAGTCCTAACACCTTGGGGGAGGGGATGTTAGGACGACCATATTCAACATGGTTAAGGGGACCACTCAAATAAACTGATATCCAATCACGATCACGATACTCAACAGCGAAGAGCAAAGGAGGGCAGCTTCTGCTTTTGACAGTTTTTTCGAGTTCATGACATGACCTCCAGACATGAATAGCAGTCTAGACGATCACTATGGAGATAATATGGAATCAATATGGAAGATAGTCCAAACCCTGAAATCTCACCTCAGTTTGGCAGGACTCAGTTAATAATGGGATCGTTCTGCCGGCCGGAAGATTGAGTGTCTGTCTCATCACGGCTGGCAACACCCAGATTCCAGCCGGCTTTGCGTGCAGAACCTAGAAGTAACTGCGTCATAGTCGTGTTGATGTCGCGATTGATAACCATGTTGATGCCCTGCGCACTCTTAGGGTGAATGCCCAGTTGAAGATTGTCACCGGCCTTGTTGCTGGTAATCTTGTAAGCAAGCTGGGCTTCTTGGCCCAGCGGAAATTCAGCTTCTTCCTCTTGGAATGACTGCTTGAAGTTAGCACCGTCCATTGCTTTTTCTTTCTTGAATTCCATGACCGCCTGTTTGTCGGCGAGAGTCCCCTGCAGTGAAATGTCGGGATCGCTGACCAGATGATCGCCCAGAACCTTGAGCAGCAATTGGGCAAACCTTCTGGTCACCCAAAAGCGGAACTCTTTGTGGTCGGTGGAGTTTACCCGGAAGAAAATCCTGTCCTCTTCCGGATTGTAGAGAGAGGTGGTGCGGGAAAATCGGACACTTGGATAAGTGGTTGATCTGCGCATAATGGGCAAGAGCCCAGGAGCACAGCAATGAAAAGACCACGTAGAAACCACAGCCCGAAATTCAAGGCCCAGGTGGCACTGGCGGC
>JASMJM010000122.1 GCA_030749725.1 Pseudomonadales bacterium
CTCGACGCGAGGCTGCAGCGTGAGCAATTACCGTGAGCTGATCGACTTCACTGACGCGCTGCTGCAAGGTGATAACAACGTCCTCGACGAAGCACGGGGAAGGTTGCACTGTGCCGTCGGAGATGCTGGTGTAGTGAGGGCGGCCGCGATCGTCGGAAACTTCCAGATGATGAATCGGGCTCTCGACACCTTGGGCGCGACGCTGGGAGAAGTGATGCCATCGCAGATCCGAGCCTTGGCGGAGGAGTTAGGTGTCGATGCTCCCCCTCATTGGGGGTAAGGATTGGCCGGTGGCCTCAATCTTCCGCATCCGTATCGAGGGCAAGTTCGTCTGCCTGTGCGAAGACATCCGGCAGTCGTGCTCTATAGCCAACTTGAGACTCGCCGCTTCTGAACAGTAATCTCGGAGAACGGACCAGGCCGTCGTAACTAGGGTTGGGCCTGTATTGATCTCGCCGGGAAAAATCGGTGACCGCGAAGGTTCCCAGCAACCCCACCATCACCGTTAGTGAAATAATCTGACGACTCCTGACTGCTAATCGGGTCGAGATCAACAAGCCCAGGTAGACATAGATCCCCAGCAGCACCGCCATGAAAATCACATTTGCGAAGCCACGACCCATGCCGCCGGGAAAGTTGTAGTAGGTGATATAGACTAAAAGACTCAAGAGAGACGACACTAACCAGAAGACGATGGTGAGATTCAGCAGGACGCGAAACCGCGATTCGCTGCGCAGCAATCTGCCGAGCAACGACCAGGCCGCAGCTAAGACGAGAGAGGTGCCAATAGAGGAGAGTGCCGCCACCAGATAGGTATCCGGTTTTATTTCGGCGCCACTGGAATTGAGGTAGATCGCGATGCAGGGATACAGTGCGATGGCTGCCACGAACAGCACAAGGCTGCCGGTCGAATTAAAGCCGAACAACAGGTGTTCCAGCGTGCGTAGCGAAAGCGCTGGCTGCATCCGGTGCTCAAGGTCAAAAATTCGTAATCTGGTTCTGCCGATAGTCAACTCATCGCCGGAACAGATTGTCGTCGAACTGATCGAGTGGTGTGACTTTAGCGTACCATTGACAGAATCCAGATCGGAAACGTGCCAGGACGCAGCATCGCTAACATCCAAGCTGATGTGGTGAGCATCGATATACGGATCGTCGATGATGACATCGTTGTCCGGCGCGCGACCAATTCGAATCACGTGTTGATTGAGGCGCTCGAAACGAGGTGAAGTTCCTTCGCTGCCCTTTACCTCGATGACTACCATATGCCGCTTTCCATAAATCGCTCGGTAAATGCCAGTGCCAGTTCTTGTGTAGTACCGGCGATCGTGAAATGTATCATGTGGGCTTGCTCGTCTCTGCTTACGCTGCCTTGTAGAAACAGCACATCATAGATGCCCTTTAGTTTCTTATAAGCCCGCGCGCAGAATACCGATTTTGTCAGCTCGTCAGCGGCATTGTTGGTAGTAACGAATCCCTCTTCGCAGGACCAGTTGCCAAGATCCTGTTTTCTGCCCGCATTACCGGGCCTGTATCGACTGAAGATGCGCTCATAGTGATTGTAGAATTGTATGGAGTTGAGTTCAGTACTCTCCAGCCAGTAGAACTGTAGCTCAATCTTGCCAGTGCTCAAGCCTTGCTTGACATGGATGTTGTGGTCTGTCTGACAACTGCGCGTTGCATAGAATGGCCGCTTATCAGCGCTGTCATTCATATCTTTTGAGTTTCCCCAACACCTCAGAAAACCGGTGACCTCGTCCAACGCCTGGGCGCCCCCGAGCGGTACTGTTTTCCAGTCTCCTCCAAGCAACTGTGAGATCATGCGCTGGCTGTTTTTCTGTAACTGTTGCACCAGAATTTCTGAGTAGGGGACCTGCGGGTCCGGTGTTGGGCTTGCCATCAGATCTTTAAGGTCCTGAACGGGCACCAGGAAGCTCATCTGATTGCCTGCAGTAGCCACGTTTACACCAATGACCTCGCCCTGTTCGTTGAACGCGGGCCCGCCGCTCATGCCGGCATTCAAGGAACCTGAAAAGTGAACGCGGTTAGCTGCGCTGTGTGGTGCCAGGCCGTTGTACGTGCCGGGGATAACGGTAATGCCGAGATCAAAGGGAAACCCCATGGAATAGACGGTATCCCCCTTAAGAGATGCCTTGGTGGCCAGCGTCAAGACGGCTGCTTGCGGGAGTTCCACTTTCAACAATGCGAGGTCACTGACCACATTGACGTTCTTGACCTCGGCAACCAATACGGATTCATCGCGCAGCAGGACCTCGATGCGATACTTGTCGGGAGCGTCTATAGCACTGGCAATAACGTGATAATTAGTTGCCAGCAAGCCCTGGCCGTCAACGAGGAAACCGCTCCCGGTAGACGACTTGTTATTGGCAGCCCTGTCCATAACGCGAATCTGCATAACGGAAGCATGGTGCTTGGCAAACAACACTTGTGCACCACCGTTTGGCTGACCCAACAGAGCTGATGACCACAGCAAGATTGTCAGTCTGAACGCGGACCTAATCGTTGGCATCTATTCCTCTGCTCTGTACTCACTTACGTGCATTGATCTGTATCTGCTATCGGATGACTGTGTTAATCCACCCATGTTACCTATCTCTGACGGTAAGTATCAACTGTAATGGCCGAGTGCCCGACTGGAGTCGCCCGGTCTCATGCGAAGGATCACAATAGATTTCAGCAGGGAGTGAGGTTATGCTAGCTTGCATAGAAGGTCCTGTTTTCTATGACAAATGCTTGCGCTCACAAGGATTCATAATAATCATGAATAATCTACTTCGCATGAGCCTGCTTCTGTTCTCTCTAGCCTTTGTTAACACCGCATCAGCCAATTTTGCTGAGGCACTGCGCCTCTATCAGGCCGGCAACTACGAGGAAGCGTTTGGAATGTTCAAACGGATGGCTGAGGTGGGATACGCACCGGCACAATTCAATCTCGGCGTCATGTACTATCGAGGGTACTCCGTTGCCGAGGATCATCTCCAAGGATACGCCTGGGCTAAACTCGCCGAGGGTCACGACGAGACCATCGATAAGAGAATTGCAGCTCTATATCACGCGTTCACGGAAGAAGGGAAAATCAAGGCCACCGAGACAGCAGTTGAATTGGCAGCTTTGTATGGCTCCGAAGAACTTGCGCGGACACTGCTGCCAACAGCCTTAGCCGATGAGGATTGCGAGCCATCCGTCCTGCCTGTGAAGAAAACCCAACCCATGTATCCTCGGAAAGCCCTCCAACAAGGACACATGGGCAGCGTAACGGTGGTATTCGACGTCGACCCCTCGGGGCGCACTAAGAATCCCACCATCTTATATGGTCCCGAAGTCTTCCATAGGACTTCCCTCGATGCCGTGACCAAGTTCAGATATGAGCCGGACAGGCCGGCTACAGGTGTGACTAATAAGATTACCTATGAAATCGTTTATGAAACCGCAGGCGGGTCGGGGGAAGTGCGTTCATTGAATCCCCGCCTACAGGAACAGATCGATGCCCTTAAGCAGAGCGCAGACAGTGGTTCGCCGGCAGATAAGTACATGTACGCCCTAAGCACTGCCGCCTTCGATCACCACCGGCCTGAACATCACGTATTGAACGAGTATCTGGTAGACGCTGCGCAACAGGGATTGCCGGAAGCACAGTTTATGGTGGGCCGTAATCTGCTCTTTGGTGAGGGGTGTGAAGTGGATACGCCCAAGGGAATGGAATGGCTGAAGAGATCTGCGCAGTTGGACTACGCGCCCGCCCAGTACCTGTTAGCGGTTAAGACAAAAGATGAGCCTGATAAACGACGGTCGTCCATGCTTTGGTTGGAGAACGCAGCAGACTCCGGGCACTATCCCTCTATGTTGGAACTCGCCTGGATGCTTGCCACCAACAGTGATGAGGAACTAAGAGATCCTAAGCGTGCGGTGAAATTGGCGGAAGAGGCAGCTGCCGCATTTTCTGACAAGATCACAGGGTGGGATACGCTTGCGGCGGCCTATGCTTCCGATGGGGACTTCAAGCGTGCTGTCAGGTACCAAAAAAAAGCCCTCAAACAGGCGAAGAAACTGAATTGGGAGCTACCGGAACTGCAAGCACATCTGCTCAGGTACGGTGACCAATCAGCATGGGTTGAAGAATAAACAGTATGCACTCGCGGGGGAATAAACGAATATGTTGAAAGCGATCCAACTCGGCAAAAACAGTGGACTACTCGTATCACGACTGTGCCTTGGAACCATGAACTTCGGCAAGCCCGGCACGGGGCATCAGGGTGACTGGACCCTCACCTTGGACGAGGCCCGACCCATTTTCAAAGCTGCTATCGATCAGGGGCTCTTCTACTTCGACTGTGCTGACACCTACGGTCAAGGGGCCTGTGAGGAGGTCGTGGGTGCGCTCCTCAACGAACTACTCCCCCGGGATGAGTACGTGCTCGCGACCAAGATCTCAATGCCGGTGGGGATGGGTGCTAACCAGCGTGGTCTGTCGCGCAAACATATCATGGAAGGCGTGGACAAATGTCTGACCCGCCTCGGTCACGACTACATCGATCACCTCGTTATCCACAGGCATCCGCACGGTATCCCGGGACATGTAGACACTCCGATCGAGGAGTCAATGGAGGCCCTGCATGAAGTCGTCAAGGCAGGCAAGGTGCTGTACCTCGGAGGCTCTTCGATGTTTGCCTGGCAGTTTGCGGAATTGCAGATGACTGCCAAGATGAACGGCTGGACGCCCTTCATCTCCATGCAAAACCACTACAACCTCATCTACCGCGAAGAAGAGCGCGAAATGAACCCCTATTGTCAGAAGACCGGTGTTGCTCTTACGCCCTGGTCGCCTCTCGCCCGTGGCATCCTGACCGGCGCCTATAAGGGCAGCTTCGATAAAGGCTCGACGGCGCGCTCCAAGGGTCAGGACCGAATGCGCACCGAGGGCCTTTACCGGGGGGCGATGGACTTTAAGATTGCCGATCGCGTGGTGGAGGTGGCCGAGAAGTACGGCAATTCGCCGGCTCAGATAGCGCTGGCGTGGATGCTGAACAAGCCGGAGATCTACTCACCGGTGGTGGGTGTATCGAAGATCTCCCAACTCGAGGACCTCGTAGGGGCAGCCGACATTACGCTTGAGGCGGATGATGTCGTCTATCTGGAGGAACTTTATGCACCGGTGCAGAACCTGCTGTCGATCGGTTTTTCCTGATGTCTAAGCGGTCAACAAAACGGCGATGTTCTCGCCGCTGTAAACCGAGTCGATGGCTCTCTGACAGTCGTCAAGGGGGATGACTTCGCTGATCAGCGGCTTGGGATCGATTTGCTTGTGGGCAATCATGTACATCGAATCGATCATACTACCGCCGAGGATGCCGATGACCTTCAGCCGTTTCACCGTCCACAGCATGGGATTCACTTCCATCGGTGAGACGAAGCCGGCCAATACGATACTGGCGCCGCGATTCGCCATCTCTGCCGCCTGATTCAGAACCCTGCCGTCACGAACACAGATCAGGATCGCATCCGGACCTTCACCGGTCAGTTTTGCCACTTCCGTGATAACGTCGACCACGTTGGCATTGAGCGCCGCATCGACCCCAACCTCGCGCGCCTTGTCCAGTCGTGACTCAACCAGGTCGATACTGATTACCGGTGATGCACCGGCGACCTTGGCAGCCATCGCTGCCAGCAGACCGATCTTTCCCGCACCGATGACGACGACCGACTGCCCCGGTCTTACCCCGGCGGTTGCCACAGCGCCGTTGCCGGTGCAAAGCGGTTCTACGAACACGGCCTCCTCATCCGCGACGTGGTCGGGGACCTTCTGCAATCCGAAGGGAGTGGATAGAAAGTATTCCGCCATGCATTTGTAGTTTTCGTATCCTGGAGCCGGCACGCCGATCCCGCGTGGGTCCGGATGGCCCAGCGGCACGGCGCGGTCACCCACCGCCCAGCCTTTGGCACCTTCACCCACCTCAACCACCTCGGCAACAAACTCGTGCCCGGGAATAGAGCCCGGTCGGATGCCGCTGAGAGGGCTATCTCCCGCGTGGCTGACTCCATGTGAGATGAGATCAAAGGAACCGTCGAGGTACTCGAGGTCACTACCACAGATACAGGCGTACGTTGTCTTCAACAGAAGCCACCCCGGTTCTACTGTTGGCGTTTGGATGTCCTTACACTCAACACGTCGCTTTTCTCCTGTTGCAACACACGCTTTCATGATGCCTTCCTTCGGTCTGATGTGGGATCCGTCGAATATATCAATGCACCAGTCGTCAGTCAAAGAACGGCTGATTACCTGAATGATAACTTGGGGCGCTCAACAGAAGGGGCCGGAGGCTGAACGACCTCCAGCCCCTTTCGCGAAACAGCGTTGATCAAGGCCAGATGTGATTGGGTGGGGTCTGGCCCCTTGATCCGGTTGTTAGAGAAAGCTCTGTAATTCTGCTGCTATCTCTTCCGGTGTTGTCTTGGGACCGAATCTCTTGATGCAGTTTCCCTCTTTATCCACCAGAAATTTGGTGAAGTTCCACTGGATATCCACACTGCCGTCTTCGTTCGGCTGCTGAGTTTTCAGGGATTTGTAGAGATCACAAGCGCCATCCCCGTTAACATCGATCTTGGAGAACATGGGGAAATTGACGTCATAATTCGATGTTGCGAATTCCAGTATCTCGGCGTCGGATCCGGGTTCCTGCTGGCCAAACTGATTGCAGGGGAAACCCAGCACTGTGAAGTGCTGTTCGCAGTAGGTTTCCTGAAGGGTACGCAGACCTGCGTACTGTCCTGTAAGGCCTCACTGACTGGCCAGATTCACGATCAGCAAAGCCTGGTCCCGATAGTCTGAAAATGCGATGCTGTCACCGGTGATCGAGGTCATTTCTAGATTATGGATGTCGCTCACGATCCGCTCCTTGTCATCAGGGTTGTCTAAGGAAACCTGATCTTAGAGACAAGCACCGCTTGTTTCCACCCTGAAATCTGTGGGGACATAGCGCAACTGGCCGATAGCATGGAAATCATGGAAGTACCGGGCGTCTCTGCCCGGGTGCGGGGCGCTTAGAGGGTTTATTCGAAGCGGAATTCAGGTTCTAATAGCGGTCAGTAGGAGATTTCTCGCGGACAAATTATGAAAAAACCAAAGCATGCAGCCGACGAAACCGAACGACTCCAGGTCCTGGAGTCGCTGAACCTCGTCTACTCGCCGGCGGAGGAGAGCTTCGATCGCATCACCCGACTAGCGCAGCGTCTATTCAACGTGCCCATCGCACTCGTCTCTCTGGTAACCTAGGACAAGCAGTGGTTTAAATCTGCATCCGGCTTAACGGTGTCGGAAACATCCAGGGACGTCTCCTTCAGTGGCCATGCCATACTGCAGCAGCGACCCTTGATAATAAACGATACTCACAAAGATCCCGATTTTGCCGATAATCCCATGGTGACCGGTGAACCGTACGTCCGCTTTTATGCCGGACAGCCCTTACGCATGCAGAATCGGGCGATCGGTACACTGTGTCTCTTCGACCACAGACCACGCTCGTTTTCAGCGGCCGATATCGACTCGCTGCAGAGCCTCGCAGCACTGGTTCTGCAAAGTCTGGCAACAATGGAGGGGATGGAGTCCAGCAGGGCCGTGCTAAGTGAGGCGCAGCAAGCTCTACTGACAGAAATGGGACAGAACGAGCGCGAAATTCTGATCGATCCATCGAGCAGGACCTGGAACAAGGCCGGGCTGAAAGAGCTGTTACCGAGAGAACTCGCTCTCACCGCCAGCAGAAATGACGAGGCCTCCTATATACAACTGCTGGTTCAGCCGGTGACCACCACCTTCAAGGAAATTGCCAAGGAGGAAGTAGTAGCCATTATAAAGGAGGTCGCCCAACGCATCAGAAGGTCTCTAAGACCCTATGATCTGGTGGCCCGCCTGGATGATGCCACGTTCGCCGTCTTTGCACCCGCGTGCACTGCCAAGGTAAGCGAATTGTTAACCGATCGTATTCGTTCACGCGTCAACGATGTGGTCTTTGACACCGGGAAATCTACCTGCGAGGTCGATATCAAGGCTGGCATTGTCTCTATAGACGCAGCTGTCCATGTCACGGCTGAACGACTCGTCGAAGTTGCGGGGCTGGCGTTGAATGATGCAGTCGAACTGGGTGATAGTTTTGTGCGCTATATGCCCTGAAGGGTTGCGATATAGTGTCACCTGTTGCTAACGATACGGGAGAGGCGAAAGAGCCCAGCCCTCACTCGGAGCATCATTGATCTGATCGGTGGGCCTGGAAGGACTCGAACCTTCGACCAACGGATTATGAGTCCGGTGCTCTAACCAACTGAGCTACAAGCCCGTTAGATGTCTATATTGACTCGTCCAGGAAGCTTCTAAGATGATCTGAGCGCGTTGGATGGCGCAGCTTTCGAAGGGCCTTGGCCTCGATCTGTCTGATGCGTTCGCGCGTGACGTCGAACTGTTTACCTACCTCTTCCAGCGTGTGATCGGTATTCATATCGATGCCGAAGCGCATACGCAGCACCTTGGCTTCCCTGGCGGTTAGACCCGTCAGCACATCCTTGGTTGCCTCTTTCAGTCCTTCGTCGGTGGCCGTGTCGATCGGTGAACCGACCGAGGAAGCATCCGTCAGGTTGGAGGCGGAGTCGAGGAAGTCACCCAGGTGGGAGTCTTCATCGTCGCCGACGGGGGTTTCCATGGAGATGGGTTCCTTGGCGATCTTTTGGACTTTGCGCACCTTGTCCTCGGGAATCTCCATGCGCGCACCCAGTTCCTCGGGGGTGGGTTCGCGGCCAATCTCTTGCAGCATCTGTCGCGAGACCCGGCTCAGTTTGTTGATGGTCTCGATCATGTGTACAGGAATTCTGATGGTGCGGGCCTGATCGGCGATCGAACGGGTTATGGCTTGCCTGATCCACCAGGTGGCGTAGGTGGAGAACTTGTAACCACGTCGATACTCGAATTTGTCCACCGCCTTCATCAAGCCGATGTTGCCTTCCTGGATCAGGTCCAGGAACTGCAGGCCCCTGTTGGTGTATTTCTTGGCGATGGAGATCACCAGGCGAAGGTTAGCTTCCACCATATCCTTTTTCGCCCTTCTGGCTTTGGCTTCGCCGATGGACATGCGGCGGTTGATATCCTTGATCTCGCTTACCGTAAGGCCGATGGCCTGGCAGGTCTGTTTGATCCTCTTCTGCGCTCGAATAACGTCGTCTGCAACCTTTTTAAGGCTGTCTGAGTAGTCGTGACGGGCTTCGATCTGCTTCTTTATCCAGTTGATATCGAGCTCATTGCCTGTGAATTCGTCCAGGAAGGTCGTCCTGGGCATTTTTGCACGACGAATACAGGCGTTCACGAGGTGCCGTTCCTGCCGGCGGATCTGCACGTGCACCTGTCTCGCTCGGGCCACGATCGCATCGTATTTTTTCGGTACCAGTTTGAAGAACTGGAACCGTTCTCCCAAAGCTTGTAACTCTCTTACGCCCTGCTTGCTGCTGCGCCCATATCGTTTGATGGCTCTGTCAGTTTTAGCCAACTGTTTCTTGAGCGCCGCGAATCTCTCTTTGGCCAGGACGGGGTCCGGACCTTTTGGTACCTCATCGTCCGTGTCATTGTCCTTTTTCACAGTTGCTGCGCCTGGAACAACCTGGGCAGCAGGAGGAACGTGTTCAGCGGGATCCAGAAAGCCCAACAGGATGTCGGTTAGATGGCCGTCGCCTTTCTGAGATTGCACATAGGCTTCCATCACAAAAGCAACAATATTGGGGAAATAAGCCACCGCTGCCAGAACGTCGCGGATACCCTCTTCGATCCGCTTGGCAATGACGATTTCTCCCTCACGGGTAAGCAGTTCGACCGTGCCCATCTCACGCATGTACATGCGTACCGGATCTGTGGTCCTGCCGGCTTCGTTTTCAACTGCGACGAGCACAGCGGCAGCCTCTTCGGCGGCCAGTTCGTCGGTGGCGTCACCCTCTACCAGTAGAGAGTCCGGTTCCGGCGCGACCTCATGGACCGCGATGCCCATGTCGTTGATCATACCGATGATGTCTTCAATCTGATCCGGGTCCGATATCTCATCGGGGAGGTGGTCGTTGACTTCTGCGTAGGTTAGATATCCTTGCTCTCTTCCACGGCTAATAAGATCCTTCAGCCGGGATTGCTGCTGTGCTAATCCACTTGTCATAGAGAACCTTTGTGCTGGCAATGCTGGGTTTTTTGGGGGACAAAAGACCGGACATTATAGCGGGTTAGGGGCCATCATTCTACGCTGAGCAGGGAAAACCGCATGATTTCCGGGGCTTTTTTGGGCTGGGATGCCGGTTGGTTGTAGCGCCTTTGAGTTCGCCTTGTGGGACTATCCCGAGCGGGTCGGCAAACGTGATTCCTGCTGCCGTCGAGCGCGGGCAATCATCATGGCACCGTGGACCGAATGCAGACCACCGAATGCGGACCACGACTGCGGACCGTCGAGCGCGAGCCACCAATCCCAGGTCGTCGACTTTCCGTCTGCAGGCTGCGCTACTCAGACTTGATGTGCTTGCGGGAGTTGATGGCATCCTGGATCTTCTGGCGTTCCTCGGGACTTAGATCGGCCATCGAGGTCTGATCGATTCGTCTCTTAAGCTGTTGAAAATCCTGAATTTTGATCTGCGAGAGGAGTTTCTGAATGATGCCTTTGTATTCTGCCGGCAGGTCCCCCGGCTGCAACAGGTGATCGCGCTCCGCCAGCCCTCTCAGTTTGTCAAAGTGAGGGCCGTCCTGCTGCTGACTGAGCAGCATCACGGCGGAAATACCGCTGTCAAGCTGGATCTTGCGGACCAATTCGAGCAGTAGCGTGCAGTTCTCGTCTTCAAGGGCTTGTAGCTGCTCATACTCGCCGTCACTGCATTCATGCACCAATTCCGGCTGTCTAAATAAGAGCGCGATCGCTGAATCGGCCAGAGAGAGTTGGGTTGATTCTCTCTGTCGTTGTGGTGGCGCCGGCGTCTTCTGTTGGAATGGTCTTGCCCTCTCCTTGGGCGTGGCTACGTTAACCAGACGATCCGCTGCCAGACCGGTCAACTTGGCCAGTTCATCGATCATCAGCTGTTTGAAGACGCCCTCGGGAATGGCCCCGATCAGGGGCATGGCCAGTTTACTCAGCTTGGCTTTGCCCTCCATGCTGTCCAGCTCCACCTGCCCGGACAGGTCTTGAAAGAAGAACTGTGGCAGGTGTTGGGCCGAATCAACACGTGAGATGAACCGGCTGTTACCCTCCTGCCGGATCATGCTGTCCGGGTCTTCCCCTTGCGGCAGGAACAGAAACTTGGCGGAGAGGCCATCTTTCATCAATGGCAGTGCTTCCTGCAGTGCCTTCCAGGCAGCTTTTTGACCGGCATCGTCGCCATCGAAACAGAACACAATTTCAGGAACCAGACGATACAGTCGTTCGAGATGTTCTCGACTGGTGGCCGTGCCGAGGGTGGCAACTGCATTTTTCACACCGTGCTGAGCCAGGGCAATGACGTCCATGTAGCCTTCCACGACTAAGACCCGTTCAATTCTGCGCGATGCTCGCATGGCTTCGTGCAGGCCATAGAGTTCACGACTCTTGTGGAATATCTGGGTTTCCGGCGAGTTCAGATACTTCGGTTTGTCGTCACCCAATACCCGGCCGCCGAAGGCGATGACCCGTCCCTGCCGGTCCCTGATGGGGAACATGATGCGGTTGCGGAAGCGATCGTAGACTTTGTCCTCCTCTTCCTTCTCCACAAGCATGCCGCTGTCGATCAAGAGTTGCCGGTCAGCGTTGGTGACTGCCAGTTTGCGGTAGACGTTGTCCCACCCGTCAGGTGCGAATCCGATGGCAAAGTCTCTGGCGATCTCGCCGGATAATCCTCGGCCCTTTAGATAATCGACGGCCCGGGATCGATGTTCATGTTCCCGGAGTTGGGTCTTGTAATAGGTGCAGACGTTTTGCAGAACCTCATAAAGAGATTTTCTCTTTTCCTGGCGCTGACTGGATTCGTTAGTGGTCTCCCGTGGCACTTCCATCCCGGCCATGGACGCCAGGCTTTCCACCGCCTGCACAAATTCCATGCGGTCGTGCTCCATGAGAAACTTGAGGGCATCACCGGATGCCTGACAGCCGAAGCAGTAGTAGAACTGCTTGACCTGGTTGACGCTGAATGAAGGAGTCTTCTCGTTGTGGAACGGGCACAGAGCCTGGTAGTTCTGGCCGGTTTTTTTGAGCTTAAGACGGGGCTCTATTACATCGACGATATCGATTCGTGCCAGTAGATCTTCGATAAATGCGTGGGGGATTGAGCCAGCCATTGATATTTGCCAAGTGCTCAGCCGTGCGGTCTGGCACGTGTTTTCAGGTCGAGAAGTCACTTGGAGCATGGCACCGGCGATCCAAGAAGGCAAGATGTGCCGGACGAATTGCTAAAATCTCCGGGCGCGGATTCAACTCAACCTGGCGGGGGTGGTCATGGCTGGATCGATGGCGGGTTGATTGCTATTCCACGGAATAGCCCGTCATGACAGGAAGCCATGAATTCATGTCATCGGATGGAGTCTGGTCTAGTAGAGGCGTTCCATTCGCCTTGATTCACGCTGGATCTTTTTGGCGTGACGTTTCACGGCTGCTGCAGCTTTCCGCTTCCGGACGGCAGTGGGTTTCTCATAATATTCTCTGCGACGTACTTCCGCGAGAATACCTGCTTTTTCGCAAGATCGTTTGAAGCGGCGCAATGCGATGTCGAACGGTTCATTATCTTTCAGTTTTACTGACGGCATTCAATTCCTTCCAGGCCAATGTGAGGTATAAAGGTAAGGTACACAAGTAACGGGGCCGGAATTCTAATGGGTATTACGCTCAAATGCAAAAGCTATCCGTTGCCTCCCGGTTGCGTCCCGGGCCTTCAAAAAAGCAGTATAGAGCGAGTTTCAAGCGTAACGGAAAGCCGGTGCTTTACGGTCGAAACTCAGGGATAATTGCGCCGACATTCAGTTCCATTGTGAGGGTTGGACCAGCTCTATGCGTGTGCTCGGAATCGAGACCTCCTGTGATGAGACCGGCGTTGCTATCTACGATGACCAGGCAGGCTTGTTGGTGGACCTGCTTTACAGCCAGGTATCGTTGCACGCGGAATACGGCGGGGTCGTGCCTGAATTGGCGTCCCGCGATCACATTCGCAAGACGCTGCCCATGATCAGCGACGCGATGCAGCAGAGCGATACAGCCACCCATGAGATAGATGGCATCGCCTATACATCGGGACCCGGTCTCGTTGGTGCACTGCTGGTGGGTGCTTCGATTTCGAAGGCGCTCGGGCTCGCCTGGAACGTACCTACTATCGGGGTGCATCACATGGAGGGACACCTGTTGGCTCCCATGTTGGAGAAGAGTCGCCCCACTTATCCCTTTGTTGCATTGCTGGTTTCCGGCGGACACACTCAACTCGTTAGCGTCGAGGGTTTGGGGCGCTATGAAGTGCTGGGTGAATCTGTCGACGATGCAGCCGGTGAAGCATTCGACAAAGCAGCAAAAATGCTGGCTCTCGGTTACCCCGGCGGACCCGCCGTTGCCGCGGCAGCACGATCCGGCGTTGCCGGGCGGTTCAAATTCCCGCGACCCATGACAGACAGGCCGGGTCTGGATTTCAGTTTCAGCGGATTAAAGACATTTACCATGAACACCACTCGTAATCTCTCTGCCCGGGCTGAGCTGACCGATCAGGATCGTGCCGACATTGCCCTGGCGTTTGAGCAGGCCGTGGTGGACACGCTGACGATAAAATGCCGTCGCGCCTTGGAACAAACTGGCCTCGATACCCTGGTAATCGCCGGTGGCGTAAGCGCCAACCTGGCCTTGCGTGAGTCCCTCCAATCCATGGCCGACGGCATGTCTGCACATCTGTTCTACCCCCGCCCTGAACTGTGTACTGACAACGGCGCCATGATCGCGTACGCCGGTTGCCAAAGACTCAAAGGCGGCCACAAGGAAGGGCTGGAAATACTCGCCCGCCCGCGCTGGCCGATGGATACGCTAACGCCCCTGTAAGCTCGGGAAACTTCCCAATCAGGTAGTGACAGATGGACATCATCTATATTCACGAACTTCAGGTTGAAACCGTAATCGGAATCTACGACTGGGAAAGGAACGTAAAACAGGTCGTCAGCCTGGACCTGGAGATGGCAGCGGATATTGAGAAAGCAGCCAAGACAGATCACATAGATGACACCCTTAACTACAAAGCTGTGGCCAAACGGTTGATCGCTTTCATCGAGGCCAGTGAATTCGAGCTGCTTGAAACCCTCGCCGAAAAGACCGCGTTGATCGTGTTGACTGAATTTGAGGTACCCTGGCTGAAACTGCGCCTGAGTAAACCTGGTGCAGTGAGGGGATCGAAAGACACCGGAATCATAATCGAGAGAGGAGTTCGACCCTCGTGACACCGGCAGACAATGGCCACGATGTTTATGTCAGTGTGGGCAGCAATATCGAACGTCATCGGCACGTCAGCAAAGCCCTCGATGCACTAAATGAGAGATACACAGTTCTGGCTATATCGTCCGTCTATGAGAGTGCCTCCATCGGCTTTGCTGGTGAGCCGTTTTTCAATCTCGTAGTGCAGTTTGGTACGACCGAATCCCTGATCGACCTCGTTAGATCCCTCAGAATGATTGAAGAAGAGAACGGCAGAAATCGCAGGGAACCGAAATTCTCCGACAGAACGCTGGATATCGATATCCTGCTCTACGATGATCGAGTGGGGGATTTCGAAAAGATACGCTTGCCACGACCCGAAATAACGGAGAACGCCTATGTTCTCTGGCCACTCGCGGAGATTGCCTGCGATCTAAAATTGCCGGGAAGCCATCGTCGTTTCGGTGATCTGTGGTCAGCCTATGACAAGACCAAGCAACAACTAACACCGATCCGGTTTTCCTGGCAAGGGAATGTCCTACCGATGGTGAGTATGGGTCATCCCGATCGTGGTAAGGGATCTCCTGACGAATAGCAGTCTCTCAATTTCGCCGTGCTAAGGCCTGACCCATCGACCCGACAGGCAGAAGTGGTAAGCGGTTCTGCAAGTATCCATTAGCTTGAGACATGGAATGGGGGTGCTGGGGGAGTGCTTTCGGAGCGCGGTGGAGCCGGAATTCAGAATTAGGTGAACTGTCCCCATAATTCCCCGAATTAAGTAAACTGTCCCCATAATTCCTGGTTACACTCCGGTACTCAGTACTAAGTAAACCGTCCCCATAATTCGGAGCGTACCCCCAACGACTACCATAGTGAGCGGTGCGGAGAGGGGGCACTACTTCCTGGACCGTCCGGTGGCAGGGATGCCACCGCGAGCCTACATGGATGTACTTGTTGCGTGTCCTGGGAGTAGTGCCCCCTCTTCGCGCTGCGTGTTAAAACATCCAGGCCAGCAGACGACTGATATCCCCGGGTTGACAGGCTCTTGACGACTGTCAAGAAAGCGACCGCCCTCCATCGACAGCCAGAATCTGACCATTGATATAAGGGGCATCGGTGGCCAGAAAGAGCGCCGTTTTGGCAACGTCCGCAGGAGCGCCCTGACGCTTGAGGGGTATCTGCCGAATGATGTTTGCGCGCGTCTGATCGGTCAGTTCGGCTTTGTTTTCAGGCCAGAGAATGGCACCCGGTGCAATGCCATTCACTCTCACTTCGGGGGCCAGTTCCTTGGCGAGACTTCTGGTCAGCATGATCAGCCCCGCTTTGGCGACGCTGTACACGGAGTAGTTCTTGAGGGGACGGGCAGCGTGGATATCCACGATGTTGACGATGGTGCCGGCGTTCTCGCGCAGTGCCGGCGCCAACGCCTGACAGAGGAAGAATGGTGCTTTCAGATTGGTGCCGAGGAGGTCATCCCAATGTTGCTCTTCGATCTCGCCCAGCCGGGTGGGGTAGAAACTGGATGCGTTATTGACCAACACATCTAATCGCCCCCACTGGTCCTGGCAGAAGGCGACGACCTTGTCCCAATCGTTACAGCTGACAAGGTCCAATTGGAGCAGACGCACCGAATCCTCCCTGATGCTGCACAACTGGGTCTGCAATTCCCGGGCAGCTTGTTCGGAATCATTGTAATGCAGGATAATGTTGAAACCCTCACGGTGGAAAGTTCGCACCATCTCTGCACCGATGCGCAGCGCGCCTCCGGTAATTAACGCAACCTTGTCTTTCACGATCCGGCCTGACCTTCGATGATTTGTTGAATGACTGCCGCTCGGCGTCTTTGAATGGCTGCACCGACCGCTTTGCCCTGGAGCGTCTCATCTACATCTTCTGCGCTGACCTGCATCGCGGCCTGATGGTAATTGCGCAGCAAAGAAACGGGATCCGGAGCAGTTTCGCTCCCGCCGTCCGCGGCACACACGAGCAGGAAATCCTGGAATCGACGCGCCCGGCGGAAAGCATCCAGGTCCTCCAGCAGCGACAGAATCTTGCCGGCGCTTGCGTCAGGCAGATCGTGCACGCTGCCACAGTTCTCAATGGCCAACAATACCAGATCCTGGACTGCTTTCGGTACTTTCATTCTGCGGCAAAACTGTCCTGCAGATTTGGCGTCCAGGTGTCGCAAAAGAGAAGCACAGCGAACAGCCAGCGGTGCCTGCAGGTCTACCGCATTACGCAGTACATCCAGGCTCCGCTGCAGTAGCGCGCCATCAGCGAAAGGTGGGATCAGCTGTTCTAGACCTTTGCATTGCGACAAGACCGTAAAGAAAACCTGTGGCTGAGATTCACATAGTGCCCGACTGATCTCCTGCCACACTCTCTCTGGGACCAGTTCATCGAGCTCTTGCCGCGCAACCATGCTCCGCATCAAGTGCATGGTTTCGGCGGCGATCTGAAAGCCCAGATGACGGTATCTGGCAGCGAAACGGGCCACTCTGACAATTCTGAGCGGATCCTCTTCGAAGGCGGGCGACACATGCCGCAACAGCTTTGCTTCAATATCCTGTCTGCCCCCGTAGGGGTCGATGATGGCGCCTGAGTCGTCCTGCGCCATGGCGTTGATGGTCAGGTCCCTGCGTTTAAGATCCTCTTCCAGGCTGACATCCGCGCCGGCAAAGCACTCGAAGCCGGTATAGCCTTTGCCGGTTTTTCGCTCAGTTCGGGCTAGTGCATACTCCTCCTTGCTTTGGGGATGGAGAAATACCGGAAAATCCCTCCCCACCTGCTTAAAGCCCGCATCCAGCAGCTCCTGTGGCGACGCACCCACCACCACCCAGTCCTTTTCTGAAACCGGGAGGTTCAACAGACCATCGCGAACCGCACCACCAACCAGATAGATTTGCATAGAAGAGCGAACGTTGTGGACGATGAAAACACCTTACATGATCGGTGGAGATGTCTCCAGTATGGCTCTCGAGGAAAGGGACGGTCGGGACGCCGACGGTCCGGCAGCGACGTGGGACGAGTAGGCCGGCGGGCGTAACGGCCGAGCAACCTGCCGATGCCTTGATGACGGAAAGTGAGGCAGCTTCAGGCTGGCTTTCGAATCAGAAGACACCAGGGAAGAGCGGCGCCTCGCTCTTGGCACCATCCTTTTCCTCGGTAGGGGGACAGTGGATGGTATCGGTCAGATTGCCATCCTCGACCGATTCCAGGTGGACGTCAAAGTGCCATAGCCTGTGCAAGTGTCGCAGCACCTCATCCGCGCTGTCCATAAGCGGAATGCCGTTTCTCTTCTGGTGACGCAACAGCAGGGATCGATCACCCTTTATATTCACCTTGTGAACCTGGATGTCCGGTTCCTTGAAACTCAGGTTGTATTGAGCTGCCAGCAATTCTCTAATGGTGCGATAACCATTCTCGTTGTGGATGGCGGAAATCTCCACCTCATCTCTATTGAAATCATCGAGGACATCGAAGAGCTTCAAATCACGTATCACTTTGGGGGAAAGAAACTGCAGGATAAAACTTTCATCCTTGAAGTTTTTCATCGCGAAATGCAGCGTTTCCAACCAGTTGGCACCGGCAAAGTCGGGAAACCATTGACGGTCCTCTTCTGTAGGGTTCTCGCAGATACGGCGGATGTCCTGCATCAAAGAAAATCCGAGGGTGTACACGTTGATGCCTGAGTAGTGGGGACTGTCGAACGGTGGCTGATAGATGACGCCGGTGTGTGACTGCAAAAACTCCATCATAAAGCCGTCTGTTACCAGGCCACGGTCATAGAGCTCGTTCAGCAGCGTGTAATGCCAAAAGGTTGCCCAACCCTCGTTCATTACCTGCGTTTGCCGTTGTGGGTAAAAATACTGGGCGATCTTTCTTACGATGCGTACGATCTCTCTCTGCCATGATTCGAGATTCGGCGCATTCTTCTCGATGAAGTAGAGGATGTTCTCCTGTGGGTCCGGCGGGAAATTCTCTTCCTGGTCCGCATTTTCCTCTTCAGCGGAAGTGGGTATGGTGCGCCACAGAGCGTTAACCTGCTGTTGGGTAAATTCCTCCCGCTCCAATTGTGCGGCACGCTCCTTTTCGATCGAAACCGGGTAGGGGCGACGATAACGATCGACCCCGTAATTCATCAGGGCGTGGCAGGAATCCAATATCAGCTCTACCTCTTCGACACTGTGGCGTTCTTCGCACTTGGCGATATAGTTCTTGGCAAACAGCAGGTAGTCGATGATCGAACCGGCATCTGTCCACGCTTTAAAGAGATAGTTGCCCTTGAAAAATGAGTTGTGACCATAGGCGGCATGAGCGATCACCAGCGCCTGCATGGTCATGGTGTTCTCTTCCATCAGGTAAGAGATACAGGGATTGGAATTGATGACGATCTCGTAAGCCAATCCCATGGCGCCGCGCTTGTAGCTGCTTTCCACATTGAGAAAATGCTTGCCGTAGGACCAGTGGTTGTAGCCAAGGGGCATGCCGACGGACGCATAGGCATCCATCATCTGTTCAGAGCGAATGATCTCTATCTGATTGGGATAGGTGTCCAGTTCGAACTCTTCAGCCACTTCACCGATCTTGCCGTCGTACTTCTCGATCAGCTCGAAGGTCCACTCGGCGCTATCCGAAATATACTTCTTTCTCATGCTTCCTTTCTCTGGAACAGTTCTCTGAAGACCGGATAGATGTCGCTGACGGTTTCGATCTGTCGCAGCGCAAAATTCTCCGGGTAGAGGGGAACGATTTTCTCATATTCGCGCCACAGTGCCTGATGGCTTCTCGGCGTGATTTCGATGTAAGAAAAATAGCTCATCAAGGGCAACAACTGGTTGACCAATATCTGTTTGCAGAGGGGTGAGTCATCGTTCCAGTTATCGCCATCGGACGCCTGGGCCACATATATGTTCCAGTCCGCGATGGGATAGCGATCGTCTATGATCTCCTTGGTCAGCTTCAACGCGCTCGACACGATGGTGCCGCCGGTTTCCCTGGAGTAGAAGAATTCCTCCTCATCCACCTCTTTTGCACTGGTATGGTGACGGATAAACACCAATTCCGTTTTCTCATAATTTCGGCGCAGGAACAGATAGAGGAGAATAAAGAAGCGCTTGGCCATCTCCTTCGTGGCCTGATCCATGGAGCCGGATACATCCATGACACAGAACATCACCGCCTTGCTGCTGGGCAATGGTTCTTGCACATGCAGATTGAATTTAAGATCGAAATCGTCCAGGAAGGGCACGCTGCGGACCTTTTTGGTCAGCGCCTCTATCTCCAGCAGGATCTTATCCATCTCTTCGGCATCCTGCTCGGGGTCCGCCAGCATTTCCTGATACTGGCACTCCAACTGCTTGAGGCAGCGCCTGGATTTACCGGAAAGCGCAACCCGCCGTGCATGGGCGGCGCGCATGGTTCGTATGATATTGAGCTTGGCCGGTATTCCCACGTCTGTAAAACCAGCCCTGACAAATTTGAACGCATCGGTGCCGGCGAGCTGTTTCTTGACCAGGTTGGGAAGTTCCAGATCGTTGAACATGAAGTCGAGAAACTCCTCTTGGGTGATCTGGAATACGAAGTCATCCATTCCCTCTCCGGAATCGCTGGCGTCACCGCCGCCCGCACCACCGCCACCCGATTTGGGCCGCTTGATGGTATCTCCGGGAATGAACTCTCGATTGCCAGGATGGATGGCGTCGCGCACGCCGCCGCGGCCGTGGCCAAATACAGGTTCGGAAACATCCCTGCTTGGGATGGTGATCTGCTCGCCGCGCTCCAGATCGGTGATGCTGCGCTTGGTGACTGCCTCGTCGACAGCTTTCTTGATCTGCTCTTTATACCTGCGTAAGAATCGTTGTCGATTAACGGTGCTTTTGTTTCTTGAGTTGAGTCTGCGATCGACGATATAGTTCACAAGATGCACCCATGCTCAAAGATTGTGAGGGACCAGTACGACTCACTGAGATTTTCTTACCCGTAGATACCACTCGGAAAGTAAGCGAACTTGTTTTTCGGTATAACCTCTATCTACCATTCGACTAACGAAATCGGTATGTTTCTTGGCATCGGACTTGGACGCTTTGGCGTTGAATGAGATGACCGGCAGTAGATCTTCCGTGTTGGAGAACATCTTCTTCTCGATGACGACACGCAACTTTTCATAGCTGAGCCAGGAGGGGTTCTTGCCCTTGTTGTTGGCCCTGGCGCGTAGCACGAAATTAACGATCTCATTTCTGAAGTCTTTTGGATTGCTGATGCCGGCCGGCTTTTCTATCTTCTCCAGTTCCTCGTTGATGGCGGCCCGATCCAGAATATCACCGGTTTCTGGGTCCCTGAACTCCTGGTCCTGAATCCAGAGGTCTGCAAAGGTGACATAGCGGTCAAAGATATTCTGACCGTATT
>JASMJM010000123.1 GCA_030749725.1 Pseudomonadales bacterium
CTTTACCTGAATATCTGGACTGCGGCGGAGAGCGCCGATAAAAGGCGCCCGGTCATGGTCTGGATTCATCCTGGCGCACTTCGGCAAGGAAGTGGTTCGGTGCCTCAGTTCGACGGTGCCGAACTGGCCAGGAAGGGAGCGATGGTCCTGACCTTCAATTTCCGATTCGGTCGGTTTGGTTTTCTCGCCCTTCCAGAGCTGAGCAAAGAGGATGCCCATGATTCTTCGGGAAACTACGGGATGCTGGATCAGATTGCTGCGCTAGAGTGGGTGCAACGCAACATCTCGAAATTCGGCGGCGATCCAGACATGGTAACCATCTTCGGTGAATCGTCAGGTTCCTACTGCGTTCACTGGCTGATGTGCTCGCCCCTGGGTAAAGGGCTTTTTCACCGTGCCATTGGGCAGAGTGGCGCCGCATCGGGCGATTCGACACGACTTCGCGAAAGCCGCCATGGTCAGAGGTCGGCCGAAGAGATCGGACTCGCATTTGCCGAAGCTTGCGGTGCCGATTCAGTCGCAGCACTTAGGGAACTGTCCTCAGATCGGATTCTGGACGTTGTCACGCACGCCCCACAAGGCAGCCAGCTCACCACAACAGTGAATGTTGACGGATGGTTTCTGGAGGCGCCGGTGCGCGAGGTGTTCGCACAGGGCAAACAGAACGATGTACCCCTCATCGTCGGATCAAATCGCGACGAAGCGTGGCCAGGAATTACTATCCCGAAGACCTTGGAGGAGTACCGGCAACGCGTGACGAGCAAGTTCGGTGACAAGGTCGATGAGTTCGACACACTCTACCCTGTAGAGACCATGGCGGACATCAGAGACGCGTTGATCTGGAGTGCTACCGATGCTGGTGTAGGCCTTCGGATGCGAACGTGGGCGAAAGCAGCGCTGAGCAAAGGTAAATCGAACGTCTACGTCTACTACTTCACCCGCGTGGCGCCCACTCCGGGCAGCGAATACGCCGGCCACACTCGCGAGATCTTGTATGCCTTCAACAACCTGCCGCAACGTTTTGGCGAATACGAAGAGGTCGACTACAAGCTGGCGGATATCATTTCAGACTACTGGGTGAATTTCGCAGCGACTGGTGATCCCAACAGTCAGGGGCTGCCTGACTGGACGCCCTCGAATGGCGCTGACGAAGCCATCATGGTCTTTGGCGATTCAGTTGAAACTAGGATCCGCCTTCTCTCTGATAAGTATGATTTCTTCGAATAGAATCCAGCACGCACAGAGGGGGATGTCGGTCCAAAGGAATGACTGCGCCAAAGTGGGCTTTTGATTGTGCGACATCGGCTCACATCGGACTATTCGACCCAATCCACTATGACCGCTATGGGTCGTAACCGGCGAAATTGGTGAGCCGAATCCCCTTATTCTCCATGTCCGCTACCAAGGGGTGACCGGCGTTTTTGAAGGTAAAGCAACTCCATAAATAGCCTCTGCTGAAATCTTCAGATCTGGTAGTCTGCGGTACTTGTTTGAAATTATCCGTTGGGCAAGGTCATATGAGACACACGCGCCTTTGTGCTATAGTTGGTGACGCAATACAGACCCAGGGGTGAGGTGATGCTCAAGGGGTTAGTGAACCAGGAAAACATGGGCAAGATTGGTCATAACTGCCAGCCTAGCTGAAACAGATTGAACGGTTGATGCAGTATCAGGATTGTCAAGCTTTGTAAGCTATTGACAATCTTCTAGGTCAACCACACGCCCCTACTCCCGATTATGGGACCACCAATCCTCGAGATGTGCAGCACATTTCTGTGCCTTGGAATTGTGTGAGCTGTCTGCGAAAGGAGCACTTTCACCCGGCATCAGATCTTCGTCCCCAACGACGAAGATGGTACCGTAATCAACTCTCCGATTATCGGCATCTCGCCACACCGTCGTTACCGATACGAATCGAACTGCCACTTCACCTGTGTTCTCTACGTGGCCGCTGATCTGGGTGTAGCCAAATGCCTTGCTGCAACCGGTTACCTGAAGTTTCAGTCTTGTTACCGGCGATGCTGCCGGTACAACTGGTGGAGGAGCGGGCACATCGACTGGAAGCTCTTGGCTGCTGTAGATCACTGCCAGCGCAATCATGCAGATAGCAATCACAACTGACGCTGCCAGGTAAGGAAGAGGAATTCGATCAACTAGCCGATTACGTATAGCCATGAAGTAAGCGTATCACGAACTCGCCGTGCCACCTTGAATATGAAGAGTATAAGACGAAAGAGCGGTAATGGCGTTCAGTTTCGGCTTGTGCAGACCGCGACAATTGGCCGCTTCACTTGCGCGAAGCTGCTAGAATTGGCAGCAATATGAACGGATCCACAGTACACATACTGCCTTTGAACAGCAGTGATGCATCCCTGGAACGCGTTGGTGGCAAGGGAAGATCTCTGGCCAGGATGGCAGCTGCCGGGCTCCCGGTGCCGACAGGATTTCACTTGGCGACATCCGCATATCAGCACTTCGTCGCAGAGAACGATTTGCAGACATCTATCCTGGACCTTG
Organism: Pseudomonadales bacterium; assembly: GCA_030749725.1. Lineage (GTDB taxonomy): Bacteria > Pseudomonadota > Gammaproteobacteria > Pseudomonadales > Azotimanducaceae > JASMJM01. Next base: position 2,518 of record JASMJM010000123.1, read on the forward strand.
TCACAGATGCAACGGGTCCGAGTGCTACATCATTCGATCTGGCCAGCGCAAACATCGAGGCCCTATTCGAGAAGGCTACACTGTCGACCGAGATCAGTACGGTGATTGGCCAGGCGTACGCTCGGTTACGCGACTCCATACCGGATGGCCAGGACCCTGCGGTAGCCGTGCGATCTTCAGCAACCGCTGAAGACTTACCCGACCTGTCCTTTGCCGGTCAGCAGGAGAGTTACCTGAATGTCCGCGGTGAAGCAGCTTTGTTGGCGGCAGTACGCAGTTGCTGGGCATCCCTGTGGACGGCGCGTGCGATCAGCTACCGGCAGCAGATGAATATAGATCAGCATTCGCTGGCGATGGCCGTTGTCGTGCAGGTCATGGTGCCGGCGGATGTGTCAGGCATACTATTCACGGCTCACCCGGCCACAGGGGATCGCTCCGAGTTGCTCATCAACGCTAGCTTCGGACTCGGTGAAGCGATTGTCGGCGGTCAAGTGACACCGGACAGCTACGTATTGGATCGCTCCAGTTTGATCGCAAGAAAGACACTCATAGGTGCAAAAGAGCATATGATCGTGGCTGCCGACGAACAAGGTACTACCGTGCAAGCGATAGCGGCAGCGCAGCGTGACGCGTCGTCACTTTCAGCAGAGCTACTCACGGAACTGGGCTCCTTGGCCATCAGGTTAGAACAGGACCTAGGGGGTTTACCCCAAGACATCGAGTGGGCGATAGCGGATGGCAAATGCTGGCTGCTGCAATCACGACCCATCACCAACTTACCACCTGCGCCACTGCAGGATGTTCGCTGGGAACCGCCCTATCCCGGCGCCAAGCTGATTAGGCGCCAAGTCGTAGAGAACATGCCTGATCCGCTCTCGCCCCTGTTCGCTGATTTGTATCTGCAAGAGGGTCTCGAGCAATCCTTGGATGCATTCCTGGATGATCTCGGCATGCCGATCAAGGTAGAGGAGTTCGTCACCCGTCCCTTCTTTACCACCGTCAACGGGTACGCCTACTGCCGCGCCGATTACAGGATTCCATGGCGACGCATCCCCAGGATCCTGGTCTGGTACGTCACGGCAGCACTCCCTTTCATGCGCAATGCCATTTCCCGTTGGCATGATGAAGGTTTACCGACTTACCTTGCAGCCGTCGAGCAGTGGCGGGCCGTTGATCCCGCCACGGCTTCAGATGAGCAATTGCTGTCCGGGGCTTGCGCTCTAACCGCCGCGGATGCGCGTTACTGGTTCCATGTAACGATCATTATGGGTTTCGCGAAGATGAGCGACGCTGCGCTGCATTTCTTTCTGAAGACCTTTGCTGCCAAACATCGCTTGATCAGTGGTATGTTCCTGAGCGGCTTTCCATCAAAAACGCTACAAGCCCAGATGGATTTAGAGGGCATTGCCAAACGAATCCTGGCTGTGGATGCACTGCGAGAACTGGTGGGCTCGACCCCCGCAGGGCATCTGCTGGATGCTCTGCAACATCACTCCGACGGAGACACAGTGCTGCCGGATATCCAGCAGTATCTCGACCGCTATGGTCATCAGATCTACACCCTGGATTTCTCCGAGCCCACACAGGCAGAAGATCCGCTGCCTGTCCTATTAAGTCTGCAGGCACTGGTACGGAATCCCGGCTACGACACAACCCTGCGCCAAGCTGAGCTGGTGCGGCAGCGCGAGTCACGCTTGGCCAAGACGAAGCAACTCTTCGGTCCATTGCGACACTGGTGCTTCGTGAAGCTGCTTCGCTTGGCGCAATCATATGGACCCAATCGGGAAGAAGCACTGTTTTACATGGGTGCGGCATGGCCTCAAGTAAGGCGTCTGACACTTGAACTTGGGCGGCACCTGGTCGAAGTGGGTACGCTTACTTTAGCCGATGACGTGTTCTACCTGCTTCGCTCCGAGCTTAAGGAAGCCTGCCTGGCCCATAAAGACAAACAGGCCGTGCCTCGTTTCATGCAGCTGGCTGAAGATCGACGTGAACTGCGTCAGGCGCGCAAGCGATTGCATCCACCAGGGATGGTTCCACCCAAGGCTCGTTGGAGAATTGGCCCATTCAATCTATCCGCCTTTGAAACCCAGATGCGCAACGAGGAGAATAGCGACACACTAAATGGCTTTGCAGTCAGCCCAGGTCAGGTGACCGCGCTGGCGAGTGTGATCCTCTCGCCAGATGACTTCGACAAGATGACGGCGGGCACCATTCTCGTCTGTCCGACAACCACGCCTGCCTGGACACCGCTATTCGCACAGGTGAAGGGGCTGGTCACGGACATAGGAGGCATACTCGCGCACGGTTCCATCGTCGCCAGAGAGTACGGCATTCCGGCCGTGATGGGGACGGGTAACGTAACCCGGCAGGTCGTCAGCGGCCAAGAGATTACGGTTGACGGTGATAGAGGCACGGTCACGATTGGCGTCTCCTCCTCGTCAGCTAATTCGCCACCGGCCGAGCAAATGCTCCCAGTCCAATCGCTCCCGACCGACAGCGGCCGTGGACGGCTCAGCTAGGGGCCCCACCACCATACTACTCGGACGACCCTCAGGAACATGGCCTGTTACGGAGACAGGAATCCAGCAGGTCGTTGACAGACATTCTTTGTAGTATCATGCGGAACAGGTACTGAGCGTCTAAGGGAAGATTTGCATGGAATTCAATCTAAACGAAGAACAGCGCATGTTGCAGGAAAGTGTATTGGGCTTTCTGGAATCTGAATGTCCGCTCGAGAGAGTGCGTACCTCGGCAGATGCCGGCGAGACTCACATACCCGATGTTTGGTCAAGGCTGACCGATCTCGGCATCCCCGGGATTCTCATTCCTGAAGATCAGGGCGGCGTGGGACTGGGTTTTCTGGAGGCCGCCCTTGTGGCTGAAGCGATGGGTCGAACGGTCGCCCCGGTCCCCTTTGTAGGTTCGTCTGTGATGGCGCCGGTGGCACTGCTGGCGGCCGGCAGTGACGAGCAAAAAGATAGATGGCTGGCACGAATTGCCGCAGGCGAGGTCCTCTTTGGCGTAGGCGTCACGGAACAGATTGGATCGCGCGAAGACAGTGGCGTCGACGCATCTGCTGACGGATTGCAGGGGAAAGCGATGTTCGTGCTCGACGGCATGGACGCTGACATGCTCATTATCGCCGACAGGCAGGGAGCGCTTCACCTGGTGGAAGCTGCAGCCAAAGGAGTGTCACGTCGTAAGCTGGTGACCATCGACCGCACCCGCAGCGTTGCCGAAGTCGTCTTCGAAGGGGCGGCAGCCGAAATACTACCCGGATCGGCCTCGGATCGGGAGCCGTTGCTGAGTACCATCGATGCGGGTCGCGTGATCCTGGCTGCGGATTCGCTCGGGGCTTCTCAGACCATGTTGGACAAGTCGGTGGAGTACGCCAAGGAACGTAAACAATTCAACCGCGTGATCGGTTCTTTTCAAGCCGTCAAGCATATGTGTGCCGATATGGCAGCGGAACTCGAGCCTTGCCGGTCCCTGGTCTGGTATGCCGCCCACGCCGCCTCGGTCCTACCCGATGAAGCACGGCTGATGGCTTGCCATGCCAAGGCGCATCTATCTGATATTGGCCAGTTCGTCGCCCGCAAATCCACCGAGGTCCATGGCGGCATGGGCTTCACGGATCTGTTGGGGTTACATTACTGGTTCAAGCGAATTGGATTCAATCGCCAACTGCTCGGCGCACCTGAGCTGGTTCGTGAGGAAGCGGCTTCGATTCAGGGATGGGTCTGACCAACCCAGCGGTAGGCACGTTACCATATCATTGCTGGTCTGTTCATCCTTGCATTAGCCCGCAACGACAGTTAGTTTATCAATACTACTAAGAAAAAGGAGTCGTTACGTGAATGATTTGTTTCCTCGAACAACCGTAGGCGGTGTATCAGTACCGCGAATGATCGTCGGCACCAATTGGTTTCTCGGCGCAACCCATCGCAGTGTCGCGAAGGACAACTTTGTCCGATCTTATCAGACCAGCAAGAATATCGCCGATATTCTCGTTGCGG
>JASMJM010000124.1 GCA_030749725.1 Pseudomonadales bacterium
TGGGGACAGAATTAAGTAAACTGTCCCCATAATTCCGCAGCGAGCAGGAGATCGCCATGCTTTTGCTTAAGGGACTAAGTTTCAAGGAGATCGCTGCTATTCGGAGTACACGGGAGAAAACGGTGCGGCAACAGGCTTCCCAGCTGTATGCAAAAGCAGGGGTCAATGGGCGGTATGCGTTTTCCGCCTGGTTCTTCGAAGATTTTCTCGGATAGGAACTGGCGGCGTTGTTCAGGAAGGGATTACCGGCAAGTCCCGTTGCTCGTTAAGTCCCTCTTGTATCAGGCGACGCATTTCTGCATCGATAGCCGCATCAGTTTCAATCGGCGTATATGCTGCCAGTCGGCTTTCGACCTCGCTGCCGGCGCGCTGCAACAGTTCTTTGGAACCGCCCTCAGCCCAGTTCTGCCGGTTCTCACGGTCCAGAACGCCACTGCTCAGATACAACTCGTGAGGCCAGTGTTTCAGTGTATGCGGCGCTGTCACCAAGTGTTCACTTTCCAGAACGGCGCTGACGAGATCGGTGGTGGGAAGGTCATCCAGCGAGTTGATGTCTCGAATGAAGTGCAACGCCTGACCGCACATTTCGTTGTCGAATACCAGCTTGGCTAAGCTGAAGGTCAAGACAAAATCCAGCATACCCGGGCCGGAGATCGAGTTTACACCTGCCATGGCTGCCAACAGCGCACCACCGAACGTTTCTGCACCTGCCTGGGCATCCAGCAACTTGCTGTCGCTGAGCGCCATGTACGCCTGCGTCGGCAGCCCTAACGACTTGGCGATGGCCACGTAGGCGACGTCAAGACGCAGAGCTTCAATGGCGGCCATGGGTGACGTGGCTGCTTGCATGTGAAAGGTAGCCGGCGCTCCGCCAAACAGGACCGGAGTTCCCGGCTTAACCAACTGCGCCATTGTGATGCCGGTCAGCACGTCGACGCAGTGAAATACCAGTGCGCCCACCAGGGTTACCGGCGCTATCAGTCCCATTAGCGTGACCGGCACGAATTCGATTGGAATGCCGGCTGCGATACAGTCGAGCAGGTTCTGGCAGGAGACTTCACCGTAACTGAACCGGCCGGCAGGCGTGATGGTGAAGATCGACATGGGTCGCCTGACCAGATGCGCTGGATCGCTGCGAAACAACTGCATCATCTCCGCCATGCGCGTTACGCCATGCTCACTGAAAGCGCCGGAGACTACCGGTTTTTTTGAGGTGACGAGGCACATGTAAAGTCGCCAGGCATCCGATACCTGCGGCTCGACGTCCTTATTGGTGGAAAACGCAGTGGCCATATAGGCAATGTGTTCAAGGCCATCGCAGAGCCGCGCGTACTCTAGAAAGTCAGTTGAAGTAGCCAGGCGTACTTCGTTGCTGCGGTGATCCAGGACGTTAATGCCACTGGAGCCCGGAACGAAGTGCACTTCGTTGCCACCGATCTCGGCGTGGGGCTGATCGTCCCGGTCGTACAGAGTGAATGATTTCGGTGCAGTAGCGATAGCCGACTCAACCACATCGGCAGGAATCAGTATTCGTTTGCCGCTCGGATCAGTTGTCAGTCCATGATCGATGAGTAGATGGCGCAGCCTTTCTCCACGAACTTCCATGCCGGTCTCGCTCATAACACGTTTGGACTCGCTCAGAATTTGCGCGATGAGATCGTCACTGAGAATGCTGAGGGTCGGCCGCAAGATGTCGTCTCTACTAACTGATGAGTACTGCTCGATAAATTCTAAAGGGTATCCACAAAACGCCGCAGCATGGGATTGAACTGTTCCGGTGCCTCCAGGTGCAGAAAGTGTCCAGCCATCGCCACTTGGGCGAACTGCGCCTGCGGGAGGTACTCCTGCACGTAGCCGGCATTCTGACGACTGTCGCTCGACACGACCCAGAGGACCGGTTGCTTCACCTTTCGCGCCATGGCGATGGTGTTGGCGCGCATGATCCAATGGAGCTCATTCAAGAAGACCTGCTGCGGCGCCTGCGCGGCTTCGGCAACAGTGCGTGCAACCATTCTTGGATCAGACTGCTTGTGGAAGAAGCCACGGTATTGTGCCCGGAAGGCTGCCAGATAGTCATCGCCTCTAAGTTGTGGCGCCGGTGTCGCCTGGGCCTTGGCGACACCCCGGTATAACCCCGCATCTACAAATACTGCTGCACGCACCAACTCCGGATAACGCCCCGCGAATTCCAACGTCGAAGGCCCACCGCCCGCATGCCCGATGACTATGGCATTACGGATCCGCAATGAGCTTGTCAGCGCGGCTATGTCCTGGGCGTGATGGCGATGTGAGAAACTTCCCTCAGGGCGTGAAGAACGGCCGTGCCCGCGACGGTCGACACGCACCACCTTGTGCCGCCTCGAGAAAGCAGGGACCTGTCGACTCCAGTGTTTCAGATTCGAACACCAGCCATGAATGAAGATCAGCGCTGGACTACCGCTGCCATTCACCTGGTAGTGTAAACGCCCGCCATCCCGCGTCAGATAATAAGGCATCTGGATCCTCCGTTACGCTAATCCGAATATGGTGTGCTGTCCCGCAACGACGTGGCCTTGTTCGCTGGCCTATGCCGACCGAATAATGACCACTTAATTGCGGGACAGCACACGAGGTTGAGTATACCTCGACAGACGTCGATGCTGCATCATTACAGACGACAGCAGGTGCACAGGTGGAAAGGACCCCACGCTAGTGTTAGCATCCTTTCGGAATTTGAACTCAGTCACGAGCAATACCTATATGCAGTATGAGCCTTTCTTTAACTTCGATGGCCAGCACTATAAGGCCACCCAGGCATGTCGTGGTCCCTGGGATCCCAAGTCACTGCACGGTGCGGTGATCGTCGCACTCCTAGCGTTTGAGATCGAACAACAGTACCTAACGGAGGACTACCTGCCTGCACGGCTTACGGTTGATATGCACAGGCTGCCGGATTTTTCCCCCATACAAGTCAAGACCCATCTGGTCCGCGACGGCTACCGGATCAAGGTAGTGGATGCTGAATTCTTTAGTAGCGATATAAGTATGGCGCGCGCGACCTGCCAGTTGCTGCGCAAGACAGAGAATTCGCCAAGCAAAGTGTGGAGCCCGCCCAACTGGACAGTACCGCTGCCGGACGACATCACAATACCGCCAGATGTTCCTAAATACAGTGGCGGTTCGCGCAGACACGTTCCCATTTCAGGCAGTATGGGCAGTTACGGACAGAAGCAGATCTGGATGAGTGAACAGCGTAACCTGGTGAATGAAGACGATCTTACGCCCTGGCTCCACGTTGCATTGCTGGCAGACTTTGCCAATCCGTTTGCGAATTCCGGAGATGGGAGTTTGGGATACATCAATTCGGATGTAACCCTGTATCTACACCGGCTACCGGTCGGTGAATGGCTGGGAATGGAGGTGGTCAACCACCAGGCGACCGATGGGGTAGCCATTGCCGAATGCTGTGTCTATGATCTCGAGGGGGCCATCGGTACAAGCTCTGTGACCGGTCTTGCTCAGAAGAAAAACGCAGATTAGCGGCAAAGTGTCGATGCCGGCAGAATCTGAATGCAGCCCTCAAACAGGCTTTGCCGTGCCATAGTTTAGATACGGCGGCCGAACACCGTCATCACGCACCGGTCGCATCGGTGCATCTACAGACCAGGCGTTTTTTCCGGCATCCCGCCAGGGGCGATGCTCCCAGGGATGGCCACGCTGAGGGTCTACGCGTTCATACATCCAGTCGATTAAAGCCTGGTGCAGCACATCACGAGACTCGACAGCAGAAGAGTCTTCGATGCGGTTGTCGAGTTCATCAGGATCCTCCTCGAGATTGTAAAGCTCGTCCGTGCGATGCAGATTGATGACCAGTTTCCATGGCCACCGCACATACATCCTGAGTGGCTCAAGCCCGCCAAAACCGTCGTGCCCCAGTTCATAACGGTTGTATTCCGCCAAGGCGATGCGATCAGCTGCCCGCTGTTCATGACCGATGAGATCCAGGAACGAATCCCCGTCAAGGGTTTCGGGAAGCTTAGCGCCCGCTAGTTGCAGCATCGTTGGCAGGATATCAAGATGACTCACGACTGATGGCTGCACCGTTCCGATGCCGGACCCCTCTCTATAGTCGTCTGGAGGAACCACGATAAACGGTATCCGCGCATTTTGTTCATATCCGGATGGACCTTTGGAACGAAGCCGATGGGCCCCGAGATGATCACCGTGGTCCGAGGTGACGATGATCCAGGTGGGTCGATCATTGGCTTCAGACCACTGCTGCACGGTTCGTGCAACCCGCCCCATCTGACTGTCGACATACGCATTACATCCCAACATGAGTGGCTGATAGAGTTCACCGGTCGGGTCCTGCACTCCCAGCCACCCGTCAGCCCAATCCCGTTGGTGTTGTGGTTTGCTCTTTAGGTCATCGAACGCCGATGGCCCGATGGGCAGACGTACATCCATGAAGCGCTCGACGTATTCCGGCGGACACGTCCAGGGATGATGCGGCTCATCGAAACTGGTTACCAGCAGGAATGGGCTGTCGGCCGATTGCTCAGCCAGGAAACGCTCGGCCCTGTCACCGATTCTATGGGCCCAGGTGAATTCGCTGGTAATGCCATGCTTGCGCAGATTCCCGGCGCCCATCAAACCGCTGCGCCACAGACCTGCTTCTTCCGTGGCAAGATCCACCAGGTAGTTCTTTCCGTCATACCAGTAGCTGGCTTCCCAGCCGGCCGGACACGTGCCACTACCAAAGTAATCGTGCCCATCGAGATGCCACTTGCCTATGAACGCAGTTCTGTATCCTGCCGTTTGCAGCCTTTGCCCCATATGGACTATCGTTCCGCCAAGGGGTTGGCTGTTGGTGTAGGCTCCCGCGCGGGAAGGGGTCATGCCGGTAAAGATGCCGGCACGGGCGGGAGTACACAAGGGAGACGCGCAGTAAGCGTGATCGAATCGAACACCGCGGGCTGCCAGGGCATCAATTTCTACTGTTGCCACATCGTTACCAGAGTAGCAACCCACCACAGTCGTTGGCTGTGTGTCAGTCATGATCAATACGATGTTCGGTTGCGTCATCGACTACTCTCCTCTGCTTAATGCAATGCTCGAAACCCAAAGCCTTATTCGCGGTCTACAACGCGGGACAGAATAGCACTTTCAGGTCGCCACTACCGTGCTGCAAGCAGGCAATTGCTCCCTATGGGCTCGAAGCCACTGTGGGCCGTGCCTGTTGGTATGTTTGCGCCCAGTTGTCGTACAATGACGGCAGAACTTCCAAGGCTGGATCCCCGTGTCAGATAAAGAACAGAGCGGGCCAACAGAAGGTACCGATCCCTCCCACTTCAGTAACGATGAATATGAAGTGGTGAAAAAGCTGGGCGCTGGTGGTATGGCCACGGTTTACCTGGCCCGTCAGATCACCCTGGACCGCCTGGTGGCGCTCAAAGTGATGTCCCCTCGCATCAGTCAGAATGAGAGTTTCAAAGAGCGATTTATGCGTGAAGCTAGAACGCTCGCTCAATTCAAACACCCCAACATCATCACGATTTACGAAGTAGACATTATCGATGAGCAGCTTTTTATCTCGATGGAGTACATCGACGGCAGGGACCTGACGTTCTTGATGAAAAAAGGATTATCCGTTAAGCAGGTCCTGCGCATAACCAAACAGATTGCCGAAGCCCTTGACTATGCCCATGAGCGTGATTATGTGCATCGTGACATCAAGCCGGAAAATGTCCTGTTCGAGAAGTCGGGAAGGCTGGTACTAACGGATTTCGGAATTGCACGCACGGTCAACGAAGCCGATACGCAGCTCACCCAGGCAGGGGTCTCCCTCGGCACACCAGCCTACATGGCACCGGAACAATTCGAATCGTCCCAGGTGGATCATCGTGCCGATCTCTACAGCCTTGGCGTGATGATGTTTCAGATGCTGGCCGGTAAACGACCCTATAGTGCCGCGACAACGGCAGCCATGTTGTACCAACACGCTGCTGCGCCCATTCCTCAGTTGCCTGCGAAGCTGAAGTCCCTGCAGGCAGTTATCAACAAGCTGATGGCGAAAAAGCCGGAGGAGCGCCTTAAGTCTGCCAAGCAACTGGTGCGAGTGATCGACAGGTTTCTGGGCAACAAGGGCGCTCCGGAGGCACTATTGACCTCGGTGCAGACGGAACACTTTGAAATTAAACGTGACAAGGAGATTCGGCTTCCCAAAGATGTAGAAGAGCCCAAAGAGCCTGAAGGAGATTCCAGCCCGAAACGCATTGCGTTACCCCTCTATGGATTCGTGGCGGTGACGATTCTGGCTCTGGTTGCTGCCGGGTTCTGGTTCTTCACTTATCAAGATCAAGCAACCGATGCAGATCCGGTTGTAGCTACAAGAACGGAATCTGCTACATCGATCATGCCCCCGGCAAATTTGACCACCGCAGATGAGCCGCAACAGCTTGTAGTACCAAAAGAAGTCAAACCTGCCCCGCGCGAATTCACAGGCACCGATATGCAGGGGGACGAGGTACTGTCGATCAGTTCACTGGACCCGATGCAAGAGACCTACGGCAAGGTACGGGCGTTCACCAGTTCACAGGATACACCGATCGTGCAGAAACTGGATGTCTGGGCTTTCTTCATTGTCGCCTATGGTATCGAACATTCCGCCGCCCGGGAACTGGCAGAGGCCGAGAATCGGCTAGGTGGCTGGGCTCAGATCGAGGAGTACTCTCGGAAAATCGAATCCAGCGAACTAGAACCGCTCGACTATTACTACCGCGGTATTGGGTATCAGACGGTCGGCGCATACGATCTGGCCATAGAAGACTATGAGAAATCACTGCAATTGGATCCCTCCAACGACTATGTGACCATGTTCATCGAACAGTCACAGCAGCTAAAGGATCAATCCGAAAATACCAGCCACTGATGTCGATGCTGCTGGCTCCGACGTTCCGGTTGTAACCACCGCAGTCTGTGCAGGAGATCGGCACCTGGCATTTACCGAAAGTAGGCTGGGTGGTACCCTCTTCGGGGCGAACCGGTTTCCAGGGTAAGGAGCATTAGGATGGATACTAAGACGATTTTTGTGACAGGTGCAGCGAGTGGCATGGGAAGATCGACGGCCCAGCTCTTTCATCGCGAGGGTTGGTTTGTGGGGGCGTTCGATGTCAACGAGTCTGGTCTGCAATCCCTCGAAGAGGAGTTGGGAGAGAACTGTCAGACCGCATTATTGGACGTAACTGACAAGTCCGCGTTCGATCAAGCCATGGCTGCCTTTAGTGAGGTGACCGGTGGCAGGCTGGACCTGATGTATAACAACGCCGGCATCGGCGTCGCCGGATGGTTCGATGAAACGCCCTTCGATAAGATTATGGAGGTAGTCAATGTGAACTTTATCGGGGTTCTAAATGGAATCCACACAGCCATCCCGCTGTTAAAGGAGACACCTGGTTCACTCTGTTTCACTACTTCCTCCTCGGCTGCCACGTTCGGTGCACCAGGACTTGCCGTCTACGCTGCTACCAAACACGCGGTGAAGGGGCTAACGGAAGCTCTAAGTGTTGAGCTGGCCCGGTTTGGGGTCAGGGCAGCGGATGTGTTGCCGGGGCTGATAGACACGCCAATTCTGCGTGAGACTCCTCGATATCTAAACGGTGAATTGGTGCAGGTCGATGGCCGCACGATAGGAGAGGATGCGCCCAACGAGGGGATGTTCAGAATGACTCCACCGGAGGAGGTAGCAAAATGCGTCTGGGAAGCCTATCACTCCAACAAGCTGCACTGGTATGTACCCCCGGAGATCGTCGAAATCGACAATGCCAAGGCTGCATCGCCGGAAGCTGTACGCGATGCGCGGATTACCGCCAGTGGATTCAAAGTGATCGAATAGGTGCGCCGACGCGGTCGTGCCACCCCCTTACGAGCCACGTCGCCTTGACCAGAAGCTTTGATTCGCTTTTGTTAATGGAATATGCTGCCCATTTTTCATCATGAGCATTCGTCAGTGCTTAGGTTCGACGGAGATTCTTCACAATGAACGAGATCTACGAATCGATCAGACTAGGTGGAGACGAGCGCAATGTTGAGCGCCTCGGTGTCTTCGTTGCTTGGCTTGTCTCCAACCATTTGCTGGATCCAGTCTTTGAGAAAACGGCTGGTTCTGCCGTGGCGCGGCTTCGACTGCAGGATCTCACAGGTCCTGAGTTTCTGGCGACTGTACTGCACGGCGAGTTGAAGCCGACCCACCTCAACGAGGTCGGCAGAGGATTTGCTGAGGACTACTTTGTTTCCGGCAGGTTCAACGCTGACTACTGCAGGAGTGAATACACCGGGGAGAATGAGTGGCTGCGCTACAATGAAGTATCACCGAGCGTTACCGCCGCGTTCCGTCAATACTGCGCTCCAAAACCGCGATGGAAGGGTCTTGGTGCCAAAATCCTCCGTTTTCCCTCCCGTAAACAGTGAGTCGATCCAACATCACCATTCAGTGCGATCTACTGTGACGACCACAGCATAGTTATCACCTTTCCAGCGGGACAACTACCCCCTCACTGCCATCCACCTTCACCCGATCGCCGGTCTTAAGGCGCATGGTGGCATTGCCTGTGCCGACTACGGCGGGTATACCGAGTTCTCGGGCGATAAGCGGTTCGCGCACAACACTTAGCTAAGCGCCTTAAACGCTCTGTTAGTGGCCTCCAGTGCCTGGGCTATGTCCTGCTCAGTATGTGCGACCGACAGGAACATATTGTGCCAGGGATGCATGTATACGCCATTCCTCAAGGCATTCGTGCAGAACCTGAAACCCAACTCAAAGTTTACATCGTCTTCAAACATCACCGTGGGCATCTGCGGCGGGCCGGACTGAACGATCGGTCGAGCATGGCGTTGCGCCTGTTCGTACAAGCCATCACGAAACTGCTGACCCAACCGTTCCAACGTGCGCGGTGCATCCTCTTCCTCGAGGATGGCGAGAGTTTCAAGGGCAGCTGCCATCGGTGCCGCCTGATACCAGAAGGATCCGGTAACGAATATGCTCCTCGCGGCGTCCCGGTACTCGTCGTCGCCCAGAATGGCCGCAAGAGGCTCACCGTTGGCAATGCACTTACCCCATGCAGAAAGGTTCGGTTGTACGCCATGCAACGTCCAACTGGCATCCAGCGACAGGCGCAAACCAGCGCGGACGTCATCGAGAATCAACGCTGCCCCCTCAGCATCACAGATTTCGCGAACCTTACAGGCGAAGTCAGGGTCAGTCAGCTCCTGCTCGGAACCGGCGTCATGTTTGAAGCCACTTACCACAATGCCCGCCAGATCTCCGGCAACCGCTTGCGCAGCAACGGTTAGATTCTCGATGTCGTTGAACTGATAGGTGGGGAAGTTGACGTAGTCTTCCGCCGGGGTACCCTTGGTGCGACGTGCCGCCCAAGGCTGGGCACCGTGATAGGCACCTTCCGCAACCAGGATTTTGCGTTTCCCGGTTTGCGCGCGAGCGACCATATTGCACACAGTGGTGGCATCGTTACCGTTCTTGGCGAAGATGGCCCATCCGGCATGGCTTACCTGACTGACGAACTTCTCTGCCAGATCCACAATCAAAGGCGCCGGCGCGTCGGCTATGTCCAACTCGTTTCGTTGCGCATCCGCGGCTGCCCGAATTCTGTGATTGCCATAGCCGGCGATCATGGGGCCATAGGAGCACATGAAATCGATGTACTCGTTGCCGTCTACATCCCACAAACGGCAGCCTTCCGCGCGCCGAAAATACTGGGGATAGCCTTCCGGCATGCCCCTGTACACCGACATATGGCCGTACATGCCGCCGGGAATGACCTTCTCTGCTCTGATTTTGAGTGCATCGTTGTTGTTCACGGGTTGCTCCCACCGTGCAAGGAGAAGCCATCATAGTGCAGGCCAAACCGGGTGTCACCCGCACGAGCCAACGTTCTTTTTGCGGCGTTGTCCATGGACCATGCTCGTCATCTCGAAGTGATTTCTATTTCCCGAATATCATCTCGCCGAACACCGCCAGACGCTCGGGACGCGTGTCGCGGTTGATGATGTACTCAACATGCTCGTTGGGATCTGTATCGGGGTTCAGCCGGATCGCCCAGAGGGACTTTATTTCATTGGGAACCATGGAGTAACGGATATCGATCACGATGTTGTCACGGTTTGGATCCTTGGCAATGTAACCATTTGAGAACCACCTGAATCGTTCAATGTCCTTGGCCTGCTGATGGTCGGCTTCAATCCAGGGCAGATCCTCATCGATATTCAACTTCTCCACCGCATCACCCGGGAACACTTCTGCCTGTAGACCGACCCGAACCGCGTCCACATAAAAGCGTTCCTCTGTTTCATAGACGATCTTCCAGACCAGCAGATTTGCAAAACTTGGTTTTGCCTCCAGGCGGATCGGTATGTGCCCTCGTTCAGCGGCGAGCTTCGTTCCGATTGCCGTAGCGCGGTCGCGTTGCACGAGACCCATGCAGGGATAAATCAGTGCCCAACAAAACGCCACTCTGGCGATTACCGGGCTCTTTTTGATGCCCGACAGAAGCAACAGAATCACGATCGGGACGGTGAAGGTGGGATCGATCACCGAAACGAAATTCCAGGCGAATCTCTCGTTGGAAAACGGCCACAGCAACAACGTGCCATACGTGGTGCAGGCATCCAACAGTCCGTGGGTGGCGTAGCCCAAAGTGCAGAACAGCAACGTCTTCTGAAAACTGAACTGCCTTCGCCTGCTATAGGCGTAATGCAGGACGATGGCGCAAATCAGTCCACCAACGGGAATGAAAATCAGTGAATGAGTGAATTGACGATGATATTCCAGAAACAGCAGCGGGTCGTTGGACGATCGGATGAATACATCCAGGTCCGGTGTCATGGCGGAAAGGAAACCCAATACACCTGCAGTAGTATGCTCTTTACCCCTACTGATGGATTGAGTGGCAGATGCACCCAATACGGCCTGACTTAACGGATCCAATGACACTGCTCTTGAAATGTGAATTCGGCAAGACTACTTGATAAGTCATTACCTGTCATGCTCATCCAGCGATGCCGCCGCGGCTGCCGTTACCTCAGGTTGCCAGCAGGTTCCATTCTCCGAGAGACCAACACCCCACTTTGCAAAACTAGGGAGTTGTCGTTAGGATCGAAACGAAATCGATCGGTATGCAAGACAGGACCACACGCGTGGTGTCACAGATGATAAAGAAATTCCGAGATAAGTCCCCCCAGATTGCGCCGAGCGCGTTTATCAGCAGAACAGCCGTGATCATCGGCGATGTAGAGATAGGTGAAAACGCCGGCGTCTGGCCCGGTGCCGTCATCAGAGGCGACTTCGCGCACATTAAGATCGGCAGTCAATCCATCATCGAGGACAACGCTGTGGTCCATTGCGGTTCCGACATGGATATCGGTGAGCATGTGATCGTTGGTCACGGCGCGGTCGTACACGGTCGCAGCATTGGCATGAGATGCCTGATCGCCAACAATTCCACTATACTGGATGATGCTGAGATCGGCGCGTATTGCATCATAGGCGCCGGTTGTGTGGTCAGTCCCGGCATGAAGATACCGGCTCACTCGCTCGTCTTTGGTGTGCCCGGCAGGATCGCAGGCAAAGTGAAACCCCATCAGGTCGAGCGGCTTGAGAGAGGCAACGAATCCTATCAGGCGATGTTCGAGTCTTATCGGGAAGCGGGCATCTGATCGATCCAAGTCCAGCCAATTTCACAGGTCAGGCATCTGCTCCGCTGTGTCGTGCCGACAATTGGTCCAGATACTGCTGCTCAACCTGACGGGACGAGTCTGTCGGCAAGCTCTGTGGGAGTGATCCTTGACCTTACCACGGCAGCAGCGACCGTCACAACGGCGTTGATGAATTCCGCCAACTATTGGGGCGATCACCCAATCATTCATCAGTCTGCCGCTCGGACCGGTTCAGCTGCCGTTAAGAATCAACGGGTTACAGTTTGGCACGGCAATTGCTCCTATCGTGGGTTCAGGTTTATAGATAAACGAGGTGTGTAATGATGAAAACAGGTGTGACGATCGTAATGCTGGCAACCATCTTATCTTTGGGGGGCTGTGTCATAGCCATCAACGATGATGAAGCAAGTTGGGGTATGAAGGACTGGAAGAACAAGGAGCAGAATAATCGGGAGGCGATTGCGAAACTGAATGTGGGTGACTCGCGCACGGAAGTTATGAGTCAACTGGGACAACCGGAATTCACCGAGGGTTTCACAACGAATGGCACGGATTACCACGTCTTCTACTTCCGTACTCATCAGCTGCGCAGCGATGGTCGGACCACCAAGAGTGAGACCACGCCGGTCATCTTCGCCGACGGCCAGTTGATCGGATGGGGCCAAACGGCATTGGATCAAGCCATGCTGCAAAATGAATGACCTGGCTCACGTTTAGGCACTCAGTACGCCCGCCGCTAGCGGCGCCCAGTCGCATTGGGTAGAATTGCAGGCAGACAATTCACTGGAGTGCGATCGTGATGAAGAAATTACCAGCCATGCTTTGCTGGCTGCCGATATTCTTGGTGGCTTGGCCTATATATGCATCAGACCAGCTGTACGGCGAAGTACTGTCGAATGCTCAGAGCGTGCGGATCGCAGAACTAACGGCTAATCCTGAAAAGTACGTTGACCAACTGGTGAAGATCGAGGGCCTCGTCGACGACATATGCCCAATGAAGGGATGCTGGGTCGATATACTTGAGGGACAATCACGGGAAACCATGCGATTCAAAGTCCAGGATGATGTGATCGTCTTTCCCGTTCAAGCCAAGGGACGCCAAATCATTGCAGAAGGTGTCTTGCGCAGATACGCTCTGTCCAAAGAACAATCTGTCAATCGGATGCGCCACCTAGCCGAAGAAAAAGGTGAAGAGTTCGACGACAGTTCAATCACTGACGCCACGGTGTTCTACCAGATTGAAGGAGTTGGTGCTGTCGTGCGAGATGTGTTGTAGACGTTGCCTGAATGGCTTGGACAGCTAGTATGCTGTCCTCTGCCGTTTCTGCATGTCAACTGACTCGCCTCTCGATTCCTTGCCAGTAGGGTTCCCTTAGGTCTTTTTTCAGGATCTTGCCGGTAACGTTTCTTGGGATCTGATCGATGAACTCAATCTTCCTCGGAATCTTATAGCCGGCGAGTAGCGGCCGGCAAAACTCTATGAACTCGTCAGCTGTAACCTGCTCGCCCTGTTTAAGCGTTATAAATGCGAGTACTGCTTCACCCCACTGTTCACTGGGAATGCCAATGACTGCTGCATCCGCAACTGCAGGATGCTCAAACAAGGCATCTTCCACCTCTTTCGGGTAGATGTTTTCCCCGCCGGAGACGATCATGTCTTTGATCCTGTCCTGAATGTAGATATACCCCTCATCATCCATGTAGGCAGCATCCCCGGTATGCATCCAACCGTCCTTGAGTGACTTTTCCGTCTCCTCCGGAAGATTCCAATAGCCCATCATTAACTGTGGTCCTTTTACACAGATTTCACCGATGGTGCCTCTCTCGACTTCCACGTCGCCTTCATCAACGATCTTGATCTGTGTGCCAAGTATTGCTCTGCCGGCAGACAGCAGCAAACCGGGTTCACCTGAGAGGGCGCGGCGATGCGCCTCGGCACTCAGACCCGTTGCCGCTGCTGTCGTTTCCGTCATGCCAAACACCTGGAAGAATTCACAGTCGAACACTCGCATAGCTTCTCGCAGGGTCTCCTGAGCAATGGGGCTGGCACCGTATGCGAGATAGCGAAGATGCGGATAACTTCGCTCAGCTATATCAGGAACACCTACCAGACATGCCTGGATCATCGCTGGCACCAGAGTGGCTGAGGTAATCCTGTCTTTCTCAAGACTGTTGACAACTGCCGCCGGGTCGAACTCGCGATGGACGACGATGGAGACGCCCATGCGTGCCGATGTCATGAGACTGATTGCCGCTGCCGCATGGTACATAGGCACCGCCACCATAAATCGATCGTCAGTTGTCATCTCGAGGCCGGCCGCAATCATTTGAATGTTACTGTCAACAGCGCTCTGACTCAGCATTGCGCCTTTGGGTAGACCGGTAGTGCCACTTGTATACATCTGGTAAAGCTGATCTCCTTCTGCCACATCGTCATCTGGCTTTGTATCCGGTACTTGAGCTAACCAGGCACCGTAATCCGACCAGTTTTCCGTGCCTGAATCGGAGAGATCCACAAATGTGTGAACGTTCGTCAGTTCACTTCTGATGCTGTCGATACCTTCGATGAATTCATCAGCAGCCATAAGTAGTTTCGCTTGCGAATCGGTCAGGATGTATAGCCACTCTTTGGGTGCAAGACGATAGTTTAGAGGTACCGGGACAATGCCTGCTTTCGATGCACCAAAAAACATGATTGCCATATCTATCGAGTTCTTGGATAGATAGGAGAAGCGGTCCCCTTTGACCAACCCTGCCGCCAGCAATGCCTGAGCGATCTGATTGGCGCGAAGATCGGCTTGGTGATAAGTGACCACCCGGCCATCCATTTCCGCATAGGGGCGATCGGGATTCTCCCGTGCGTAGAATTCTATATAGTCATGGAGGCGCATGCTCTTTTCCTCTTGTCACATTAGGGCGGAATTGCCAGTGCCGGGCGGCACAGTAGATTATACAGGTGTTGACCAACTGAGGTGATCTGTCATCTGAAACCGGGTATCCAACCTGGTACATTCCGAGCCAGGGACACTGCACGCTGCTTCTGCGGTACAATCCCGCGGCCTTTTGGGTGAAGTCCTTTTTGACTCACCCCTACAGATCGGCGAAGCTAAGTGACTTCTAGATACCTGTCGATGCCGATGGACACGACCGGTAAACGAACCGGCCTCTCCCTGACGCGCGGGGGCCGCATGATCATCGACGCTGACTCCATAGAAACAGGAGTAAACCCATGGCACCAGCCCCAGGTGCCTGCGGCCGGGCTTCCCGCAGCGGCTGTAGCGCCTTCGGGCCAACCCGGCAAGACCGTCACCGTTGCAATCTGAACCTGCTTCACTTTGCCAATCCAAGACAAGGAACACCCAAATGACCGAAACACACGTACTGCCCATCAACGCGAAGGATGCCGCACTGGAAGTGGTGGGCGGCAAAGGCCGCTCCCTGGCCGAGATGGCCAACGCCGGACTTGCAGTGCCGGGCGGTTTCTACCTGACAACGGGCGCTTACAGGCGCTTCGTTGCGGAGAACGACCTGCAGGCTGCGATCATTGATCTGGTCAAACCGGAGATCGGCGAATTCACGCTTTCGTTCGACAAGGCATCGAATGCGATTCAGGCGCTCTTCCGGAAAGCCACGCTGTCAGATGACATGGCCGCCGAGATCAGGCAGGCCTATGACGCCCTCGAGGGCGATGACTCGCCTGTCGCGGTACGCTCTTCCGCCAATGCCGAGGATCTGCCGGACATGTCCTTTGCCGGCCAGCAGGACACCTACTTGAACGTGCGCGGTGCAGATGCCGTCGTCGAGGCCGTCCGTGACTGCTGGGCGTCCCTCTGGACGTCACGAGCCATCAGCTACCGGCACGAAATGGGCATCGAACAGGACACAGTGGCCATGGCCGTTGTCGTTCAGACGATGGTACCTGCAGACGTCTCCGGCATCTTGTTCACCGCCAACCCCACCACCGGGGAACGCTCCGAGATGATCATCAATGCGAGCTTCGGCCTCGGGGAAGCAGTGGTTGGCGGGCAGGTAACACCGGATACCTACGCCGTCGACCGCGAATCACTGGCGGCGAAAAAGACGATCATCGGCGCCAAGGAGCAGAAGATCGTCTCCGACGGTGACCAGGGCACGCGACTGGAAGATATCGCCGAGAGCGAGCGCGGCCAATCGTCCCTGTCAGACGATGCGATCAAGGAGTTGGCCACTCTTGCACTTAAAACGGAAGCGCACTTCGAGGGCGTTCCCCAGGATATCGAGTGGGCCTATTCAGATGGAAAGCTCTATATGCTGCAATCCCGACCCATCACCAATCTGCCGCCCCAGCCGATCGAGGTCGATTGGATACCGATTCCGCCGGCACAGATTCTTGCCAGAAGACAGATCATCGAGAATATTCCCGATCCGTGCACCCCGTTATTCGATGAGCTGTATCTATCCGAGGGTCTGGAAACTGTTGAAAAAGGAAAGAAGCATGCCAGCTACATGGTCGGTGGCGGCCCCAGTTTCGTGTCGCTGAACGGCTATGCCTATCAGCGTTTTGATTGGCCGCAGATCATCGAGGCTAGGCAGAAGCGAATGTCCGAGGCCATGACCGATGCGGAAATGGATGCCGCCGAGATAAAGGTCGAGGCTGATACCCAGAAGAAGGAGCAGGCGAAGAAGAAGGGCGAGCCATCCGAGAAGGAGAAGGCGGCGTGGACAAAGAAGGTTGCCGAGTGGCAGAAGAACAACGCCGGTATGGCCCAGCACGACCTGGACCTTTTCCTGGCAGACCTGTCTTCTGACGAACGCAACGCGTTTGACGATTGGGCCGAGTCTTGTGATGTCAACGACGTGGCCGCCCGCGTGACCCAGCCGGAGAGTAAGAACCCGACGTTCGGCGCTTTCAATCGGACCCAGGTCAACGAAAACCAGATCAAAGGGTTTTACGATCGTGCAAAACCGGATCTTATGGCGACATCCGACGAGTGGCGGAAGGTGGATCCCAAGACAGCATCGGATGAACAGTTGCTCGAGGGTGTCTGTGCAACGGCCATTGCCGGCGGCATGTATTGGTGCAGCAACGGCGGTCACACCTTCGGTGTAGCCAAATCGACGGACGACCAGCTTCAGGCATTTCTGCGGGAAGCACTGCCGGATCATCACTTCACGAGCGGCCAGTTTCTCAGCGGCTTCAAGTCGAAGACCATGCAAGCCAATGAGCACCTGTTTGAGATCGCCAAGAAGATTCGGGCAGACGAGGCGCTGGCGGAACTGGTCATCATCACGCCGGCCAAACGGATGATGAAGACGCTGGAGGAACATCGGGACGCCGGATCGGTGGTCGAAGCGATCAATGAGTACCTCGGTATCTATGGGCATCTGGGGTACAGCCTGGACTTCGCCGAACCGCTGCCGCTCGAAGACCCCTCCGGACTCCTGGCCACGCTGAAGACGATGATCTCCAACAAAGACTACGATCCGAAGAACCACGAGTCCAAGGCGTTAGAGAAGCGCGAGGCCGCCATGGCGGAGATCCTCGGTATCCTTGAGGGCCTGCAGTATTGGCAGTTCCGCTTCCGCCACTGGTTTACCCATCGCTTCTACTACATTCGTGAGGAAGTGATGTTCTATCTGTATATGGCCTGGCCGGTGCTGCGGCCCCTGGCCCTGGAACTGGGTCAGCGCCTGACGGATACGGGCACCATCACCAGACCGGATCATGTCTTCTATCTGCAAACAGATGAGCTGAAACAGGCGATTGAGGCTCGAAAGGAAAACAAGGCGGTTGCGGAGTATCGGCAACTGACTGCCGAACGATTCGAACTGAGGGAAGCCCGTAAGCGCCTGCATCCGCCCGGAACCGTTCCTTTCGACGCGAGCGAGGATCCCAGTGTAAAGTTCAAGGAAACACAGGTCGTCAACGATCCCGACAGTGATACGATGCTTGGCGTTCCGGTCAGCCCCGGTACCGTCACCGCACCGGTCAGCCTGATCAACTCCCCGGCAGAATTCGACCAGATGCGACCCGGATCGATTCTCGTCTGCCCAATGACCAACCCGGCCTGGACACCGCTGTTCGCCCATGCATCGGGACTGGTGACGGACATGGGCGGAATTCTGGGACACGGTTCCATCGTCGCCAGGGAATACGGCATCCCGGCGGTTGTCGGAACGGGCACCATCACAGTGCGGGTCAAACATGGTCAGCAGATCAGCGTTGACGGCGACTCCGGGACGGTGAAGCTCCTCGACGACTAGCAGCGCCGAATATGTCGGCATACGCCCGAGAGGCCCTCCGCTGGGTGGGCCCTCAAGACTGATCTCCCTCATGGAGCGCCGGATATCGTCTGGCCAGGCGAGGATTGCTGGTCTCGTTGCGCTGGCGTTGAATTCAATTCCTCCCAAACCTTTGATACCATTCAGACAAAAGACAGTATCGGCACAAAAGTCGGCACCCGGTCGCTCTAGCCCCTCAACACAGGAGAACACAATGATCGACTTTGAGATTCCAGACGAGGTGAACATGGTGCGAGACACCGTCGCACGTTTTGTCGAAGACAAGCTGCTTCCGCTGGAGAGAGAAGTGGGGTTTATCGAGGAAGACATTCCCCTCGATACCATGCGTGAGCTGCGCACCCAGTTACGTGAATTGGGTTTGCTCAACCTGATGGCGCCCGTATCACAGGGCGGAGCCGGTTTCGGTCAGCGCGACATGGCAGTGATCCATGAAGCTCAGGCTCGATCACTGTTCGGTGGAAATATCTGGCGGGGCACGGGTATGCCCGAGATGTTGAAACGATTCTCCAAAGAGCAGCAGGAGAAATTCCAAGCCAAGGCGGACGCGGATGATCTCTTCGGCTGCTTCTGCCTGACCGACCCGACCAGCGGCAGTGACCCCTCTTCAATGGTCACTTCCTTCGTGCGCGATGGAGACAACTATATCCTGAACGGCAGAAAGATCTTCATCAGTGGCGCTCACATGGCTGACTACGCCACGATCTATGCGCGCGAGGTGGGAACGACCCGTAAGGAAGGCATCAACGCCTTCCTGGTGGATACCGATCAACCCGGGTTTACCGCCAAAGTGATCGCGACCATGGGCAGGCCCACCAGTACCAGCACCGATGCCTGTGAGGTATCACTGGACGACTGCATCGTCCCGGAACAGTGTCGTCTAACCAACGAAGGCAGCGGTGGCGGCAGTGGATGGGGCAGCGCACAGGGCACCCTGGCCGGCATCCGATTCGCGATGGGTGCGCGATCGGTAGCACTGTCTACTCGCTGCCTGGAGATGGCGCTCGAATACTCCAAACACAGGGTGACCTTTGGTGAGACCATCTCCAACCGCCAATCCGTGCAGAACATGATGGCCGATTCACACATCGAGATCAGCACAACAAGACTGCTAACCCATTACGGTGCGTGGAAACAGGACATGGGTATGGATGCACGCCAGGAGATTTCGATGCTCAAGGTACTGGCCACGGAAACCCTGGGCAATGTCGTGGACCGTGCGATCCAGATACACGGCGGCATGGGTATCACCAAGGAGCTGCCGCTGGAGAAAATCTACCGCAACGCGCGGGTGGACCGGATCGTAGACGGTCCCAATGAGGTGCACCGCTGGGTCATCGCGCGGAATCTGTTGAAGGACGGGATTTTGCCCTGAAATTGACCGTTCCAGCCGCAGCCTGACGGTCCCTTACATAACCCGCGACGAATTCCCGTATGTTCCTGGGTGGGTCCGATGTTTCTTCGCTTCTCTAGCTAGCAAGACATCCGGTGACGACCCGAAGCAGACCTATCGAAAATTTAAAAGCTGTGTCGAAGCGCCTGTCACTCACCTCTACTCCTTCAAGTTGAAGAAACCCTAACATTCTACCTGGTCCAATTATGAAGGGGCGATCCATAGTGTTTATCGACAATCTGGTAGAGAAGAGTCTGTTCGGGCCGGTGGCACTCGTACCTAGAGTCTGCTCATAAACTATAAGCCATTGATATTATTATGGAATATATGATATT
>JASMJM010000125.1 GCA_030749725.1 Pseudomonadales bacterium
TAAACACAAGCCGTATTGAGTGCGGGCGTCACCCGTGGGCCGTAGCAAAGCGAAGGAGGTGCGAAGCACCTTGACCCCGTGCGAAAGAAGGCTACTCAACCGGACGAAAGACTTGACAGAGTGTCTCAGGGCCTGAAGCAGGCAGTCTGGGCTATGGATTCGGCTATGCCAAAGCAAGGGATGCTGTCTGCGTACTTGCACGTGCCTTCATGATGGTCAATGGCGAGTTGTCCAAATACTTGGGTCCTGAAAACGGCAACTTGGAGAGCGACATTTTCCACAAGGCGCTGCTGGATCAGGCAACCATCGATCGCTACAAGAAAGAGCAGCGTCAGGAAACGAATCAGATGAGCGATGGATTTGCTGCCGGTTTCAACCGATATCTTCACGACCACGGAGGAGATTCTCTGCCGGAATCCTGCAGGGGAAAGCCGTGGGTCAGAGAAGTTACCCAGGCCGACATGTACCGACTATACATTGGATTCGGCATTCGTTATGGCGTCGGTTACTTTATGAATGGGATTGCGAGGGCGGTGCCGCCAGCGGCGGATAGCAACTCAGCCAGCTCGTTCCTCATAGAGAATGCGTTATCTCTTGACCCGACTCTATTCGGCAGTAATGCTTATGCACTGGGGAAAGCTGTGACTGCCAACGGCCGTGGCATGGTGCTCGGCAATCCACACTATCCGTGGCGAGGTCCATCACGCTTTCACATCGCGCACCTGACTATTCCCGGAGATCTGGATGTGATGGGTGTTGGATTGATTACCACGCCCTCGATCGGCATCGGCTTCAATCAGCATATCGCCTGGAGTCACACGGTCTCAAGTGCGCTACGCTTCACCCTCTACGAACTCTCCCTGGTGAAGGACGATCCACTGTCCTACCGGTATGGTGACGAGACCCGTCGACTTGATTTGAAGAGCGTCGAGATAGAGGTCAAAGCAGCGGACGCGACCCTAAAGAGGGAACAGCACTCAGTCTACATGAGCCATTATGGACCGGTACTGGTAGACAAGGAACTGCCATGGAGCAGAGAGCGTCTGTATGCCATCAGGGATGTCAATCTGAATAACTATCGCTCTGCAGAACAGTATTATCGCCTGAATCGGGCAACATCGATCGATGACGTCGCTGCCGCTTTGACTGAGGTGCAGGGGGTAGCGTTTGTAAACACGATCGCTGCTGATCGCTCCGGAGAAGCTTTCTATGCTGATATCTCAGCAATTCCCAACGTTGACCAGAAGATGATCGATAACTGTCAGAGCCAACACGTTAAACGTGTCTATGGCAGGCCCATGGTGGTGCTGGATGGCTCAAATCCGGATTGCGAATGGCGCAGCGATGAGACAGCGGCAGCGCCCGGCGTCCTGCCTCCGGAAAAGCTGCCGATGCTGAGGAGGGAGGATTATGTTACCAATTCTAACGACTCCTACTGGCTCAGCAATCCCGAGCAACCGCTGGAGGGATTTTCACCTATTATCGGCAACGAGAGAACCGCCAGAAGCTTGCGGACCCGAGCCGGATTGAAATTCATCAGTGAGGTGATCGGTGGCGACCAACCGCAGAAGTTCACCCCCCGGAAACTGCAGGCGCTGATGTTTAATCACCGAAATTTCGGCGCAGAACTGCTGCTGGACGATCTGCTGGCGATCTGTAGTGAGGACAAACAGGTGACGTTGCCAAAGGTCACTAACGACGTTAGCAAGGCTTGCCAGGTATTAAGCGCGTGGGATCGACGCCAGGACCTCGACAGCCGCGGTGCCCAGGTGTACTCGGAATTCTGGCGCCGCGCCGCCCGGATTGAGGACCTCTATGCGGTACCGTTCGATCCAGGCGATCCGGTAAACACGCCGAGCGGTCTCAATCGGAAAAATAAAGTCGTCCGTAAAGCCATCATGACAGCGCTGGCCGGAGCAGTGAAAGCACTGAAGGATGCCGACATCCCACTGGACGCTCCCTGGGGAGAGGTGCAATACAGCATGGACAATGGGGAGAAGATCGGTATTCCCGGTGGTAGTGGGAGCAGCGGTATGTTCAGCAACATCAGCGCACCGCTGACAAAAGGCAAAGGATATACGCCTATCGTAGCCGGCAACAGCTACATTCAGGTAGTCACCTGGGATGATGACGGCAACCCGGATGCCAGCGCGGTACTGACATACTCTCAGTCCCAGCAGCCGAAATCACCCCACTTCGCCGACCAGACCCGGCTCTATTCCAAGGGCGAATGGGTCAAGCTGCCTTTTACCGAAGAGCAGATCGCAAAAGACCCTCAGTTGACGGAGTTGCGCTTAACGGGAACCAGGTGATCGTCCAGGCAGGATTTCGGCAGCAAGTGTAATGAAGACTCAGGGCACCTTGTCCAAATTGTCAGGTGCCTTCTCTAGCACTAAATGGAAAGATCCTTCAGATTATAATCGAGGATAACCCGTTTGAAGTTGTCTTCGCTCCATCGATAGTCATCTTCCAACCCCGCAAAAGGCTGGTAGGTATATCGTTTTTCGTCCGCGTAGCGCTTTTGGCGTGCATCGATGGCGACGGCAATAACACTGGCGCGATCGAAGATACGTTGCTCGTCGTAGATCACCTCAGCGTCCTGGCCCAGTGCACCATGGGCGCCGAGGACCGATTTGCGACGATGGAAGCCGAAAGTCAGTGAGACTCGAATGTCCGGCGATGTGTTGGCGAACGAGCAGTGCAGTGCCTGTCGATTGACGATGGTCACGTCGCCCGCCTGACAGGTCAGCGGTACCGCGCCTGGCAGCCGTTCCGATCCGCCGTTTGCGGCGACCAGTTTCTTGATATCGATCCGCCCCATCTTGTGAGTCCCGGGCATCACCCACAAGCAGTTACCGAGGGTACTCGGGTAAAGCTGGACCTGGAAGTTGAACCCGTGGATGCCTTCATCCCACTCAGGCGAATCCCAATGAGTGACACCATCCTGGTGCCAGGCAACCGAGCCACCCAGACCCGGCTGTTTGACAAAGATCGCATCGTTGAACGGGACGAAGTCCGCACCATTGATTGCCTCGGCAATGGCGAGCAAATGCGGATGACCGTAGAGTCGCAACCCGGATTCCATCGCCTGACACATGCCACTCAAGAGATAAACCACATCCTCCGGAGCACCCTTGTCCGGGGTGGGCTGGGTCATCTGACTCGGATGTCGGCCACCGAGGAGTTCCGTGCCTCCCCAGGGATCTGAGAGGGGTTTGATGAATGTATAGGGGTTACGTTTAAACTCCTGGCCGAATGCAGGCCTGTTCTTTGCGTCCACCGTTGCACCGCGGTGGACCGGTGCTCGTTCCAGCATGTTGTCAATGCCGGCCCGAAGTTCCTCGATTTCCGCCTGTTCAATGACCCCTTCGAAAACGTATAGCCCATGTTGCCAATAGGCATCGAGGATGTCCTGATGAAGCTTGCCACTAGCGTCCAGGCGCACCGGTCCTCGATTGCCCAACGCAGATGCCAGACGCTTTCCCTCGTGCATGTATTCAGCCATTCCCGCTGCGTGTTCTGCGGCGGTCGGCACGTGCGAGATATCAGGAGTCGGTTTCATGATGTATGCCTTCTATTCTTCAGCTCCAAGGATAGGGAGTATATCTGATCGCCGTTCTTATCCACTACTCCCACAGGCCAATCAGTCCCAGTCAGGATCTCGAGACGACCCCTTGACGCCTTGATCAGCTCGGGTAAAGCAGTCATAATATTATCATGTATGATAATAAATCCGCGCCACTGATCGGGCCACAGATCCGTAAACTGAGAACGGGTCGGGGCCTGACACTGCAGGAGCTGGCGCGACGAGCCGGGACCAGCGCGTCCGCACTACATCGATACGAAACGGGTTGGGATCGCTTCGAAATAGCGACTCTACGCCGTATAGCAACTGCCCTGGGCGGGCATCTGGAAGTCCGATTGCTTGCCGATGACATTCGTCCGGCGCCCACCAAGCCAGGCAATCGAGAGATACTCAGATTGCTGGCACCGCTCTTCTGGGACAAGCGCCTTACGTCTGCCGATCTTGAAGACCACACGCTTTGGGCGCTCTGTCGAGTGTTGATGTACGGCAATCGCAAACAGATGCAAGCCATGCGCCGCTACTGTGGTGATGACTTGATTCGCAGCGCCATCGCCCAACGTGGCGTCGACAGTCGAACACGCAGTTACTGGGAACTAATACTTGGCCAGGAACATGCACCCCAAAGTACTCAGTAAAAATGCCTGGAAAACCGTGCGACAGCTTGTTGCCGACGGCCTCGTCAACTCATGGACACTGGCAGGAGGAACCGGCCTTGCGTTGCAGCTTGGGCATCGTTACTCAGACGACCTGGACTTCTTCCGAGAGGATACATTTGATGTGGAACGACTGATCGGTGAGCTGGCACGCATCGGTCAGGTTCGAATTCAAAGTCGAACTCAGGATACACTCCACGTCTTTCTAGACGATCTTCGTGTCAGCTTTTTGACAGCTCAGGCACCATTGCTGTTCCCCGGCATCGGATACCGTGGCCTGATGTTGGCGGATTCGAGGGACATCGCAGTCATGAAGATGATCGCAATCGGTGGTCGCGGCAGTCGTAAGGACTTCATCGATCTCTGTTTCATTCTTGACAGTGGTAGCAGTATCGAAAGTATCTTTGGGTTAATCGGACAGCGATTCGCCAACGTGGACTACAACGAATACCACCTGCAGAAAAGTCTGGTCTGGTTTGAAGACGCTGAAGTAGAGCCCATGCCGGCGATGATTCGTGAATTGCCGTGGACATCTGTAAAGACGAAGATAATCGAGGCGGTTCAAGGATTGTCCGGTTCATAATCACCAGGATAAATGAGGGTGCCGCTCAGCTCTGACCCGACAATGGCACATGCTCGGCCAGGCAATGGGTCACCAGGCATCGACAACCGGTCGCTTCTTGCCCACTCGCGGTGCCGGCGGCTTCACTGATTTCAAGAGACTGGCTACCCACCAACGGGTTTCAGCCGGGTCGATGGCGTCATCAACTCCAAACAGGGATGCGTTGTTGAGTGCCTTACCGTTCTCGTAGGCCCTGGCGACCATCTCTTCATATCGCGCCTTTCGTTCTTCGGCATCTTCGATAGCGGCCAGGTCTTCGCGATAGCCGAGCTTGACAGATCCTTCCAGGCCCATACCGCCGAACTCGCCTGTCGGCCAGGACGTGCTGAACATGGGAGCCTTAAACGAGCCACCGGCCATAGCAATGCCGCCCAGCCCGTATGACTTTCGCAGCACCACTGTGAAGAAGGGGACGGAAAGATTTGCACCGATCAGAAACATTCTGCTCGAGTGTCGAACCAATGCGGTCCTTTCGATTTCGGGCCCGACCATAATTCCGGGCGTGTCGCACAGGAATAGAATCGGGATGTCAAAGGCATCGCAGAGCTGCATAAACCGAGCTCCCTTATCGGACCCGTCAGAATCGATGGCGCCGCCAAGGTGCATGGGGTTGTTGGCAATCACGCCAAGTGGCTTGCCATCTACTCTGACCAACGAGGTAAGCATGCCAACACCGAAATCCTTGCGAATTTCAAGCACCGTATCGGTATCGGCAAGCGTCTCGATTACCTTGCGCACATCGTACACGCGCAGTCTGTTCTCGGGAACGATGCGGCGCATGACTCGCTGGTCGGGTTCCTGCCACCGATCCAGGCTGCCCTGGAAATACGACAGGTATTTCTTGGCGACTTGCACGGCTTCTCGTTCATCTTCAACAGCGATGTCAACCACGCCGCTCGGAACCTGGATCGACATTGGTCCAATGTCCTCCGGCGTGAAGATGCCGAGACCGCCGCCTTCAATCATGGCGGGGCCCCCCATGCCGATGTTGGCATTGGCCGTCGCTATGATTACATCACAGCAACCAAGCAGGGATGCATTACCTGCAAAACACCGACCGGAGGTGATGCCAACCATCGGCACCAGACCGGAAAGCGTCGCGAATCGAGAGAACGTCCTTCCGCCACCACCACCCTCTGTATCGCCAGGCCGCCCACCGCCTCCTTCGGCAAACAGCACCATGGGCATGCGACCCTGAGTCGCCACATCGATCATTCTGTCAGTCTTATTGTGATTGTGCGCACCTTGCGTGCCTGCGAATACGGTATAGTCGTAGGACATGACCACACAACGACATGCCGGGTCGCCGAACAGATCCTGATTGATCGCACCAACGCCCGTGATCATGCCATCTGCCGGGCTTTTTTCGATCAGTTCCGGGATGGAGCGTCGTCTCCTCTGGGCCGCCAGAACCAAAGGACCGTATTCCACAAACGTGCCCGATTCGCAGAGGTCATAGACGTTTTCCCGAGCAGTCCGCTGCGACGTAGCGCGGCGCCGTGCCACTGCTTTCGGTCGAGCGTCATCTTCAGTAAGCCCGCGCCTGTCCAGAATGGCCTTCAGATCGGGTCGAACCGCGTCAAGATCGATCTCCGCCGCGGCCGCTTCGTCGGTTTCCGAGATCTCGGTTTCCTCCATAAAGAGCAGTGGATGTCCAGTGTAGATCGTATCGGACATCTGCACTTCGATCTGTCGCACAATGCCGGATATTTCGGCCTTGATTTCGTGTTCCATCTTCATGGAATCCATAATCAGCAGTGTCGAGCCAGCGCCGACCTCATCACCCTCGCTTACCTCAATACTAATGATGGTGCCCTGCATCGGGGCAAGGAGCGCTACGGTACCGTCCGGAGTGACATAGTCCGCTGCTACCGGAATCGTCTCAGTTGGTGCAGGTGTGTTAACTGACGAGCCGGCCTGCCCGAAGGTGAGTACCGCCAGTGGATCGTTCGGGTCGATTTTCGCCCCCGCGTGGGTCGGTTGGGCAGCCGCTTCCGACTGGAAGTAATGTCGCTGATGATCAGCGCAGTTGGCCAGAAGCTCGGCCAGCCTCTGTTCGATGAACTGCGTGTGGAATTCAGTTTTCTGAAGGGCGCTGTGTTTCAGAATGCTCTGCAGGAAACTGACATTGGTCTGCACGCCATCGATCCTAAACTCAGATAGAGCCCTGTAGATTCGGTTGACCACTTCATTGAAAGAGCCACCGGGCTTGTGAGCGATGATCTTGGCCAAGAGGGAGTCGAACGAAGGGTTGGTGCGGTAGCCCGTGTAGCCGTATGAATCCGTTCGAATACCGGGCCCACTGGGTGGATCAAAGACCTTCAGCTGTCCTCCTGATGGCACGGTGCTGCCATCATCTTTCATGGTCTCCATATTGACCCTGGCCTGAATGGCAAAGCCACTGGGCGCGTACTCGAGACCCAGTTGCTCGAGAGTCTCTCCCCCGGCGAGTCTCAATTGGATGGCGACCAGGTCGTAGCCTGTGACTTCTTCCGTGACCGTATGCTCAACCTGCAATCTGGGATTTGCCTCGATGAAAGCAAAACGGGAGTTGACCGTATTCACCAGAAACTCGAATGTGCCAAGGCTCCTGTAGTTGACCGATGCAGCAAGATCGGTCGCGGCCTTGTGGATCTGTTTAAGCAAGTCAGGATCAATACCAGGCGCTGGGGCCAACTCGAGTATCTTCTGGTGACGTCGCTGAATACTGCAATCCCGTTCACCCAAATGTATGACCGAGTTTCCATCGCCCACAATTTGCACTTCTATGTGTCTGGCTTCCGGTAGATATTCTTCAACGTATACATCCATCGAACCGAATGTGGAATTCGCCTCCGACTGACATCTATTCAGCGCCTCTTCCAAGTCGTTAGGATCAGTTACCACTCGAATGCCCCGTCCGCCGCCACCATGCATGGCCTTGATCATCAATTGCGCACCTTTATCCAGCGATGTCATGAAGGACTTGGCTTCAGCGTATGTAGTCGCTTTAACCGTACCTTCAAGTACGGGCACGCCCAATGCCGAGGCATAACTCCTGGCATTCGCCTTGTCACCGAAGAGTTCGAGGACCGGGGCTCCTGGACCCACCAGGTTAATGCCGGCCTCCTGGCACTCCCTGGCAAGACGCGGGTTCTCGCTCAGAAAACCATATCCGGGATGGATTGCATCGCATCGGTTGTCTTTGGCCACCTCGATAATCTGATCGATATCGAGATAGGCACCAGCCCCTTTACCTTCTAGTTGGAAGGCAGCATCAGCCTTTTGCGTGTGCAATGAGTCGGCGTCATCCTCAGAGTAGACGGCCGCAGTCGCGATACCGAGTTCTCCGGCACTGCGCATGACTCGAATTGCTATTTCGCCGCGATTAGCGATCATCAAGCGGGAAAAACGCATAATCACCTCTCCTTATTGTCGATCCGGCGGCGGATCCAATCGTCCTTGTAGGCAGATGCTCAGACCTGCAGGCGGTCAGGAATTTCGCGACCGCCTGCTTAAAAGTTCGAGCTCTATGATTTCAAGCGCAGCCCCCTCGGTACTAGGGGTTGCAGTCAGGTGTTACACGTCATAGTCCTTGACCTTGTAACCCAATGCCTGCAGTTTTGGCTTTAGAGTCTTTGCATCTCCCACAATGACGATGAACATATCAGCAAAGTTAAGGTGTTTCTTGGCAAGTTGATTGATCTCCTCAAGCGTGATGCTGTCGACGATCTGCGAGCGCTCTTTGACAAATTCCGGGGTCAAGTCGTGCTCCAGTATTTGTGCCAGGAATCCTAACTTTGCATTGGGAGTTTCGTACTTGAGGGCGTCCTGCTGATTGATCGACTTGCGTAAGAACGCCAGTTCATCCGCGTTGATACCTGTGTCGTGATACCGATTGATCTCCTCAACGAACTCAACGATTGAAAGATCGGTGACATCAGCTCGAACCGATGCCGACGCCGTATAGTTACCGGACAACCTGCCGCCGGAAAAACCTGTGAACGCTCCATAGGTATACCCTTTTTCCTCGCGCAGATTCAGATTCACGCGACTGTTAAAGTGGCCTCCCAGGGGAAAGTTCATTAAACCGGAGCGATAAAACTCGCCGGTAATATCTTCCTTTATATCCCGCTTACCAATGCGAATCGCCGACTGGGCTGCCTCGTCTTTGTTGACCAGATATACGGTGTTGCTGTCATGGCTTGGCACAGGCAGTTTCAGCTTTAGCTTTTTCCCTTTGCCCCGCCAGGCACTCAGCGGTTTCTTGATCGACTCGATCAAGGCCCCCTGCTCCAAATTGGAAACGGCAATCAACTGGGCATCGGCAGGTTTGAAGTGAGTCTTGTAAAAGCCTTTCACATCCTTAAGGGTGAGATTCTGCACCGTGTCCTCATTACCACCGCCGGGCAGACCGGCGATGCTATCGCCGTACAGTAATGCGCGATAGGCGGTAGAAGCCAGGTAACCAGCGTTCTTCTTATTGTTTAAGATTCCCTGCAGGGTTTGCGTGCGTAATCGGTCGTAGTCCTCTTCCAGAAAAGCCGGTTCGAATAGCTTCTCTTGCGCAAGCGCCAATGTGGCGTCCAGGTTCTTGGTCAGACTGCTGATAAAGACGGTGACGTATAAGTTCTGAGCTGAGATGGAAACACTGGCTCCGAGTTTCTGCAGTTCATTGCTCATCTCTTCAGTCGAACGTCTTTTTGTCGACTCGTTCAACAGCGAAGCCAACATCGCAGCGGTCCCCGCCTTATCCTTCTGTTCGTGATAGTGACCACCCGGAATCTTTAACAGAATCGCGCTGGTGGGGGTCTCGGTGCTTCGACTACCCAATATGCGGATCCCATTTTTCAATTCGTGCCGCCAGAACACTGGCAGTTCTGCTTGAGAACTGGCACCGGCTACCGGTCGCTTGCTGCGATCAAAATTGTCTTTGGGTAGGCGCATCACCAAGTCTGCTGCACTGGTTGTCGACGTCGCTTCAAACGCCCGGGCAGGGCGTTCAAACGTATCTTTGTGGGCGATAGCTTCCGGCTTACCATTTGGCACGATGCTCATGATGACGGCCTTCTGGCCTTTGATATATTTGTTGAATACCCGAATCACATCTTCTTTGTTGACACCGTTGTAACGGGCAATGTCCTTTTCGATAAAATTGGGATTGTGGGTATAGGTTTCGTATGCCGCCAGCTGACTCACCTTGCCGCGCACGCTCTGCAGGCCAAACACAAACGCCGCTTCCATCTTGGCTTTGACCTTAATCAGGTCGTCATCCTGCACACCTCTCCCTTCGAATTCTTCAATAGAGCTGCGAATGATGGTTTCCAGATCTGCCAGACTCTTGCCGGAGGCCCGATGCGGTAAGGCGAGGAGACGAAAGTTACAGGCCAGTTCGGAACATGGATGGTTCACTTGTGCCTGCACCGCTAACTGGTTCTTCACCAGGTTCTTGTATAACAGGGATGTCTTGCTTCCACCGAGAATCTCGGATAACACATCCAATGGCGCCTCATCCGGATGAAAGGCAGAGACTGTCGGAAATGACATTTGCAGCATCGGCAGGTATACGTTGTCCTCCATGGAAATATAACGATCTTCATTCAGAGTGACCCGGACCTTTTCCGGCATTGCGACATCAGGACCCCCAGGAATCGTGCTGAAATATCTATCGACCATAGCTAAGGTCCGCTCGACGTCGACATCGCCACCGATGATCAGAGTGGCGTTATTGGGACCATACCAGCGCAGGAAGAAAGCTTTCAGATCGTTGACATTGACGCGATTCAGGTCTTCGACATAACCGATAGTCGGCCACGAGTAGGGATGACCTTCTGGAAACAAGGCTTCGGAGACTCGCTCATACAGACGGCCATAGGGTTGGTTGTCGACTCTCTGGCCCCGTTCGTTCTTGACCGTGTCACGCTGGACCTCGAATTTTTCTTGAGTCACTGCGTCCAGCAGAAGCCCCATTCGGTCCGCTTCCAACCACAACACCTTCTCCAATTGGTTGGCAGGAATAGACTGGTAGTAGTTGGTCCGATCGGTGCTAGTGGAACCGTTCATGTTGCCGCCCGCCTCGGTGACAATTTTGAAGTGTTCTTCGTCCGCTACATTAACCGACCCCTGAAACATCATATGCTCAAAGAAGTGGGCAAAACCGGATTTGCCCAATTCTTCACGCCCGGAGCCCACGTGATAGGTCACATCAACGTGCACCAACGGGTCCGAGTGATCTTCATGTAGGATCAATGTCAATCCATTGTCCAACTCATACTTTATGTATGGAATGACTGTCTTGCCTGCTTCACCGTTGACCTGTTCGACAAGGCGCATGCCGGCCGGGGGTGCAGCCGCCGCATCTGCACAGGCTGTGAATACACTACAGGACAGAGCCAAGCTCATTACAGCGGCCAGAAATCCTATTCTCATGAGTAAATCTCCTGTTCGAAAGTAGGGCTGAAGCGAATGCAAGGGTTGGACAGGATCGACAACTACACGACAACTACGTCCAGGGTCAAGCATCATCGGTTGTCGGAATATTAACAGGCTGAGGGACAGAAGGGCTACTATTCCTCCCTCGCGGGAATCGATGGGATAGCCAGATTGGGATGGGATGAATAGTTAACGTCAGTATTGTGAGGACGCTTAAGGCACGGTCAGTCCGTCCCCCAATTTAGATCATGAGAACATTCTAGGCGGGGTCAGTACAGACACCCGATTGTGCAACGGAAATCCGGCTACTGATTAGTGTCAGGATAGTATTTCCGCAAGTTCTCCAACGGTTGTAATGATGCAAGCAACGGGTCAGACGCCACAAGCACCGGCAAGTACCCGTTTGTAATTGCTTTATCGATGTATTCCTCCGCCGCAGCATATTGCTTCATCAACGAGAACGCGATGGCAATACTGTACAAGACGTTCATATCGGCAGAGCTCTGGGCCACAGCCCTCTCTATCATGCTCTTGGCACGTTGCTCATCGCCAATCGCAGCATAGTAAACGGCCAGTCTCGATGTGGTAAACATGTCATCCGCATTGATTCTTAACCTGGCGTTGGCGAGTTCGATGGCGGTCTCGTATGCTCTGGTCATCTCTGACTCTGCGCCGACAACGAACCGAAGTGCGTCGCCAAGATTTCCCGACCATCGATGGTCTTCCGGAGCCAGTTCAACGGCCTTGCGAAACATGTCGGCAGCTTCCGAGAATCTCTGCAGAAAAAAGAGGGCACTGCCCAGATTGGACAGACTGCTGGGATCAGAATGCAGCTCGTTGGCGCGTTGCCAGGCAGTCAACGCCTGATCGTACTCGCCAAGAAAATAACGTGCTGTTCCGAGGTTCGCCCAAGCGGTGACATTGCTTGGGGCAAGGTAGGTCACCTGAAAGAAATTCTCTTTGGCCTTTTGGAAACTCCCTTGCTGGAAGTAATACACGCCCAGACTGTTGTAAGTCTTCCAGTACCCTCTCTGAATCGAGATTGCCCCCTGCAGTATTTTCTCGGCCTCACCATGCTGGTCCAACATACTCAACACATAACCTAGTCCAGTCAGCGCGTCCGCGTTAGCCGGGTCCAATTCCAGTGTCTTGCTGTATTCGATCCGAGCCTTTTCGTATTGGCCCGATACGTCATACAGCATTCCAAGTGCGAGGTAGCTGTTACTGTTTTCACTATCCAGCGTCAATGCTCTGTGGCAAGCTCTTTCTGCGTTCTCAAAATTGAATGAGTCTCTTAATTCCTCGTAGATCCCCAGGTAACTGCGGCACAATCCGGAGTAGGCATCAGCGAAACTTCGATCCAGTTCGGTTGCTTGTGAAAATGTGTCTCGAGCCTGGTTCAAACTGTCGAGATCTGCTCGACGAAGGAAATCCTGGGCGCGCAGGTAGATCCTGTATGCCTCACTATCACCCGAGGTGGTTCGCTGCAAACGCCGCCGCGAGCGAATATCCAAATCAATGTTCAAGGCGCCTATGAGATCCTGTGCCACCTGATTGCGGAGTCTCGAATAGTCGTCCCTGACTAATTCGTACTTCTCCGACCAGACACTATCCAGCGTCTTCCCATCGAGCAGCGACACAGCTAAAAGCTGTCGTTGGCGATCCTCAATGAACTCTCCCTTCAAGAGGAACTGCACAGACAGTTTGCTAACAATCTCATCGAGCGGTGTGTCAGCAGGCAGATCCCGCACTGCTACTTCATGGATTACAGAGATGGCCTGTACTTCTCGGAGGAGCCTGTGTATTTCGTTGGCTATGCCCTGGCCTTCACCCTTGGATGCAAAAGGCAGTATCGCGAGCGATATCCGCCCATTTTCATCCATGAGCTTGTTGCCTCGACCATTGATATCGGTAACCCAGACTCCCGTCAGAGCAAGGACGATCAGCCCGACAATGATCGCGGGTGTCCAATTGCGTTTTCTGGGAAGTACAAAATCCGACTGCGGTTCACGCGCATCGCCGACTTTGGCCGCTATCGAGCGGAGTAAACCCTCGAATTCCTCCGGATCCACATGTTGTGGCCATTGGCACAGATCAGCCCCTTGTGTCTGACGAAACGCCACGGCTGTTCTGACCTGATCGAGGTGTACTGGCACCAGAATGTCCCGGTCCTGTCCCTCCAAGGCTTCGTTTCTTACCCAGGTGGAGTCAATCGAATGACGACTCCACACCACCAATACACATTTGGTGCGTAAGATCTCCTTGTCTATGACAGTTTCGAATCGGTCGCCGGGAGCAAGTTCTCTGTCCCACCAAACATCGTAGCCGTGTGAAACCAATGCATCAACTAACGGTTTGACACGTTCTCTATCTTCACGGGAATAACTAACGAAGATGTCACTCAATGGGTCGACCCTTTGAGATTTCCGGCAGTTTAGTACTAATTCAGAGGCCGGACAAGCAGTCGGATCGCAGCGAGCAGCGATAAACCTGCACGTTCACCTGCACTGCAAAATGATTTAAACTGAGGTCTGTTACCCTGGACAGGACCACCCCACAGCGGAGCTTTGAATCACACGCCTGCTGAGCTCTGCACAAATCTCACATCATCACAACAATAGGAGATGTCCGATGACTCACTTCCTGCTTAATGGTGAACCGGTCGATATCGACGTAGAGGAGGACACACCTTTGCTTTGGGTGCTACGCGACAACATCGGACTGACCGGCACCAAATTCGGTTGTGGAATAGGTCTCTGCGGTGCCTGCAGCGTTCATTTGGATGGCGAAACGGTCAGATCGTGTCAAACGCCGGTTGGCGACGTTTCAGGCAAACAGGTGACCACCATAGAGGGCCTGACACGTGAAGATCTGCACCCGGTGCAGCAGGCGTGGGTGGAGGGCAATGTGCCCCAGTGTGGCTACTGTCAATCAGGCCAGATCATGTCCGCTGCGGCATTACTCGCGGAGAACCCCGATCCCAGCGATGCGGATATCGACCTTGCCATGAGTGGCAATATTTGTCGTTGCGGTACCTACGGTCGAATTAGAAGCGCAATCCATCGTGCCGCGGAATTGATGTCGGAGCAGACCGACGTGGTTCAGCATTTCGATCCAGATGATCCCCTGGTGAGGAGGGTATCGTAATGAGCGGCGTAGAGATCACGCGCAGAAAATTCCTGGTCGGCAGCACAACGGCCGTCGGTGGCTTGGCTCTCGGCATAAGTTTCACAGGTCAGAAAGTTGAAGCCCTGCCCAACGTCACGGATGGTGCCCTGCAACCAAATGCCTGGTTACAGATTAGGCCCGATAACAAGATTGTGTTCCAACTGGATAAGACTGAAATGGGCCAGGGAGTGATCGCCTCCATGCCTGCCATCTTAGCGGAAGAACTGGAGGTGGATCCCCGTGACATGGTGGTCGAACTGGCTCCGGTGCATGGTGATTTTCAGGACCCAATGCAGATGACGGGCGGGTCGTCGTCCACCAGAACACGCTGGGATGTACTGCGCGAAACCGGTGCCAAAGCGCGAACCATGTTGATTGCCGCGGCGGCGGCGAAATGGGAGGTGCCACTGGATCAGTGCGTTGCTAGAGAGGGTCGGATCCATCTGACCGGTTCAGACAGATCGGCCACCTATGGCGAGCTTGCTAATGATGCCGCCAAGCTGCCAATTCCCAAAGAGGTCAGCTTCAAGAATCCGGCAGATTACCGGTACGTCGGCAAGCCTCTGCGAAGAGTAGACTCCATCGCCAAATCCACGGGAACGGCGGAGTTCGGTCTCGACGTCCGGGTCCCGGATGCGTTAACGGCGGTCGTATTGAGGAACCCTCACTTTGGCGGCCCTATCGATTCATTTGACACGACGGAAGCAGAGGAGATGCCGGGGGTTACAAACATCCTGCAGATATCGGCCGGTATTGCCGTTGTGGCGGACACTTACTGGCATGCCAGGAAAGCTGCTGACAAGGTAACGGTGGCGTGGAACAAGGGTCCCCTGGAACATGTCAGCAGCGACTGGATTCGCAGCACCTGGGAGGAGCAGGCCAAGCAGGAAGGTAAGTCGGTTCGGAGCGATGGTGAAGGGATGCAGGGACTCGATCTGGCAGCCGATGTCACCACCGCCGTTTACGAGGTCCCCTATCTGGCGCACGCCACCATGGAACCGATGAATACGACGGCACGGGTCACACCTGACAGCATCGAAGTATGGTCGCCAAACCAGGGGCCTCAGATCGTTCAGTCCCTGGTAGCTGATGCCCTTGACGTACCACTCGATCAAGTGACCGTTTACAGCACCCTTATGGGGGGCGGATTTGGGCGCCGGGGCATACCGGACTATGCGGTGGACCCGGTCGAGATCTCGAAAGCGCTCGGGCAACCGGTCAAGGTCGTTTGGTCTCGGGAAGATGATATGCGGCACGATTACTATAGACCGGCTACCTACAATCTATTGAAAGCTGGCGTAGACGATCGTGGCAAGGTGCAGACCTGGACGCACCGAATAGTTGCCCCCAGTATCATGGCAACATTGATCCCGACCATGAGCGTGATGGCACCACAGTGGATGCCCGACTGGTTGACGACTCTACTGGTCCGTGGTGCCGGATCCCTGATGAAGACGCGCGATGCTTCCTCCCACGAAGGGGCCGGCGACCATCCCTATCAAATCGACAACATCGAAGTGGAGCACGTCTATTTCGATCCCGGCATTCCTCTGGGATTCTGGAGAAGTGTAGGCCACTCTCAGAACGCATTCGTAATCGAGAGCTTTATCGATGAGTTGGCCTACAAAGCCAAGGAAGATCCCTATGAATTCCGCCGAAGACTGTTAGCCGGCAACGATCGGCTTCTCACCGTATTGAATCTCGCGGCCGAAAAGGCTGCCTGGGGTACGGTGAAGGACGGTATTTCCGAGGGGATCGCCATTCACGAATCCTTCGGTTCGGTGGTCGCCGAGGTCGCTGAGGTCTCCGTTGACAACAATAAGATCAAAGTCGAACGGGTCGTCTGTGTGGTGGACTGCGGGCTTGCCGTGAACCCGGATATCGTTAAAGCGCAAATGGAAAGCGGTATCGTGTTTGGCCTGACTGCAGCCTTAAAGGGAGAGATAAACATTAATGAAGGGAGCGTCGTGGAGTCCAACTTCCACGATTACAAAATGCTGCGAATGAATGAAAGCCCCAAAATCGAGGTGTACATTATTCCGCACGACGATAAGCCGACAGGTGTCGGCGAACCGGGCACACCACCCATCGCGCCGGCTGTTGCCAATGCTGTCTATGCAGCAACCGGGCAGAGAATTCGCAGATTACCGTTAAGATTGAGTTAGCGAGTCTCCAGTATGCTGTTCCGCAATTAGGTGGTCATTATTCGGTCGGCATATCTTGTTCCTTGCGAGGCGCGAGGATGCCTCGGGTTGGGCACCCTCGCCGGGCGCCCCTCGCCGGGCACCCCACAACGACTAGCAACGCGGACGCCCAGTCGAAGTCCAGGGACGAAATAGGCCACTGAACAAGGCCAGTTAATTGCGGGACAGTATACTAGGACCCATCGGCCAACGATCACAGATTATATTGAAATCTCAGCCGCCACTCTCTGCCCCTGTTGTAAAGCGTTTCGTAGGACTGAAAGGCATCACCGATAATGCCGGTGATGAG
This sequence comes from Pseudomonadales bacterium, assembly GCA_030749725.1. Classification (GTDB taxonomy): domain Bacteria; phylum Pseudomonadota; class Gammaproteobacteria; order Pseudomonadales; family Azotimanducaceae; genus JASMJM01. The sequence continues at coordinate 16,934 of JASMJM010000125.1, forward strand.
GTACTCTTCATCGGTCAGGTTCTCAACGGCCAGGGTCACACGCCACTCTTCCCCTGGATTCTGCCAGGCGATACTGACGTTGGCCAGGTGATAGCCTTTCCTCTGAGCGATTTGAGGCGTGTTGAATGTATCGTTGAAGAATTTCGAGCGATATGACCAGTCCAGTCTAGGCGTCAACCTGCCCATACTGCCAAGGTTGAGATCCTTCGATAATCCCAGGTTAAGCGTCCATTTGGAGATGCGCTCCAGGTCATTGCCTTTTGCTACAAAAGTTGTGGCTGCATCTATGCGATTGTATGCGGCATCCACATATCCGGCGCCCAATTCGACTAACCACTGGTCACCTGGCAGCCACTGTAACTCTAATTCGAAGCCGTTGATTTCAGCATTGGCGGCATTTTTCGTAACCGGTGCGACACTTGTAAACACTTGGATCTGAAGATCGTCATACTCGGTATTGAAAACGGCACCATTGAGGCGCAGACGTCCGCCTGCCCCCATGTACTTAAAGCCCACTTCAAAGGCCTGTACGAATTCCGGCTCGAAGGTTGGAATCAGATCGATATCCGGTGTTCCTGCGGGTGCCGTAAATGGCGCAACGATCGGCGGGAAGACGCGCTGGCTAAATCCGCCGCTCTTAAAACCCTCGGAGTAGCTGGTGTAGATCATCAGATCACTGTTGACATCATACGCCAGGTTAATGAGTGGGGAAGTCTCCTTGATGTCGATCTCTTTTTCGATAAACGGCAGGATACGATTGCCCGCCTGCATAAAGGGCGCATCCAGTTGAGGGTGACCGGTGCCCGCAAACCAGTTATTGAAAATGATTTGATCGGGCAGAAACTGCTTGGTTTCATCGGTAACGCGCAAGCCTGCGGTCAAGTGGAGCGTATCCGTTAGATCATAGGTCCCTTGCAGGTAGAAGGCGGAGCTTTCGTTATCGAAGCGACCGCCGCTGCGAAAATTCGAGACTGTGAAGTCGAGCAGATTGACGTTGTTTCCGGATTCATCGAAGAAATAGAAGCCGAGAATCCAGTTGAGTCGATTATCCAGGCTGGTCCCGAGCAATTGAATTTCTTGCGTGAACTGCTCTTGATCCATCAGATCTATGAATTCGGAGATCGTATGGGGCGAGTGATCGCCATCTCGGCCAAATTCACTGTCGAGTTCACGGTAGGCTGATATGGATCGAAGTTCCAAACGATCGGTGAGATGCCAATTGATGCGCAGGTTAAAGGCTTCGATATCAGTTTCAGAGAACGCCGGAGCGGTTCCAAGACTAACGCTGTCCCCGACTACATAACGGTCGTCGTAGCAACCGGGCACATCAAGATTTAGGGGGGTGCCAAAAGTTGCGCATGGCGCTTCCACCCCGGTTGCCATCGCGTTCGCGCCAACGTTATGGATCAGGACGAACGGCGGTGTATTGACAGCGTCAATTGGCAACCCGTAGTTGATGCCTGCCAGGGTCAAAGGTGGACCATTCTCCCTTTCGTGATTCAGTTCGGCAGTCAAGTTGAATTCAAGTTGATCTGTTGCCACCCAACGTAGTGCAAGACGTGCCAGTCGAGTGTCATCATCACCCAAATCGGTACCATCCGGACGGGAAACGTATCCATCCTGATTCATCGATGCGAGGGAGAGATTGGCGTAGAAACCATCGGCAAGTGCACCATTGATATATCCCTTAAGATTGGCACGATCGTCTGTTCCCAAGGTCAACTCACCGCTCGCCGAGAATTGCTCGTTTGGCTTACGCGTCACGATGTTAATTGCGCCTCCGATGGTATTCCTTCCGAATAACGTGCCTTGAGGTCCTCGCAGAATTTCGATTTGCTCCATATCAAGGATGTCCAGGATTGCACCTACGGAGCGTGCGATGTATGCGCCATCTACATAAAGCCCCACACCGGGTTCAGTCGTTGGCAGAAACTCCTTCTGACCGATTCCTCGCAAATAGATGGCAGCCGTGTTACTGGCGCCACCGAAACTAGGGTTGTTCTGGAACGTCATGTTGGGAGTGAAGTCCGCTATCTGACCCAGGTTGTCGGTGCCTCTATATTCCAGAGAGTCCGCCGTAAACGCCGTCACCGACATGGGAGCATCCTGTAGTCCCTCCATTCGTTTTCTGGCGGTTACGATAATCTCCTCCAGTAACGACTCATTCCCCGGAGCTGCCAATGCCGGTGTTCCCTGTAGGAACGATGTTGCCAACAGCAGCATCGTTAGATTCGCGTGAAATCGGTTTCTTACAAACATGGATATCTCCTCAATCGATCGTTTGCCTACTCCCCAATTGATCGTTAGCCTACTTTTGGCAAACTCTCAAGAGCACTCTTGATGGATTCTTCCGGGTAATCGAAATCTTCTAACTGTCCCGATGCGTACTGATCGTAAGCCGCCATATCAAAATGGCCGTGTCCCGACAGATTGAAGAACAGTGTCTTTGCCTGGCCACTTTGCTTGCATGCCAACGCTTCGTCGATGCAGGAGGCAATGGCGTGACTGGATTCAGGTGCCGGAATGATGCCTTCCGCACGTGCGAACGTGGTGCCTGCTTCGAATGTCCGCAACTGACCCACAGCCATGGCTTCTACGAGGCCCTCCTTATAGAGCTGTGAGACCAGAGCGGAGTCACCGTGATAGCGCAGGCCACCGGCATGAATACCCGGCGGCACAAAATCATGACCAAGCGTATACATTTTAGTCAGGGGAGTCAGTCCGGCCGTATCACCAAAATCGTATGCATAGTGACCCTTGGTAAGGGTGGGGCAGGAACTGGGTTCCACAGCAATCAGTCTGACTTCCTTGCCACTGGCTTTGTCCGCAAAGAAGGGGAATGCCACGCCGGCAAAATTCGAGCCACCACCGCAGGATGCATAAATGATATCTGGATAATCGGCCACTTTTTCAAACTGTTTCTTCGACTCCAGACCGATTATTGATTGATGGATCAGCACGTGATTGAGCACGGACCCCAGCGCGTAATTGGTATCGTCCCGAGTGGCTGCCGACTCAACCGCCTCTGAAATCGCAATACCCAGCGAGCCGTCTGAATCGGGATCTTCCTTGCGAATCTTGCGCCCGGACTCGGTTTGATCGCTCGGGCTTGCCACCACGGTTGCACCCCAGGTTTCCATCATCGATCGCCGGAACGGTTTCTGCTGATAGCTGATGTTCACCATATAGACGAGTACTTCCAGGCCAAACATCCGACCTGCCAATGCCAGGGCAGAGCCCCACTGCCCGGCACCGGTTTCGGTCGCAAGCCTTTGCGCACCAGCCTGTTTGTTGTAGTAAGCTTGGGCAATTGCACTATTCGGCTTGTGTGAACCGGCGGGACTCCCGCCTTCGTACTTGTAGTAGATTTTCGCAGGGGTATCCAGTAGCTGCTCCAGCCGCCTGGCCCTGAAAAGGGGCGACGGCCGCCACTGCCGATAGATGTCACGCACCTCTTCCGGAATCGGTATCCACCGTTCGCTCGATATCTCCTGTTCGATTATCCCCATGGGAAAAATCGCCATGAGTGCATCCGGGGATACCGGATTACCGTCAGGACCTAAGACAGGTGCAGGTGGATTTGGCATATCCGCAATAACGTTATACCACTGAGTAGGAATCTCATCCTCGCTGAGCAAGATCTTGATATCTGTCATAGTGTATTCTTAGTGGTTAAAAAAAGCGGCACATTGTACACCGGTAAAGCAGTATAAGGAAAATCGTTAGTAAACTCATGCAAGAGGGCCGCCTGAGAGGAGCTGCCCGCACGCGCTTATCGCGACACTTTACCGTCGTTATCACAATATATTGTCCTGGTTGTGGATTCCGCACTCACCTGACGTGGTGGGGGAGCAAACCTTGAGGCCCTGCAGGACATCGGGGCAGCTCTGCCGTGGACCGGCACTGGCCGCTCGCCAGTTTCTGAATCCAGCCGGATGGTGCCCACATTTTCGGGCAAGGCAGTGGATTTTCGATCCGCATTTCTCTACTCTACCAGGCGGTGAATGTGATCATTGCAGGCGAGAATCCATGGACCTCAAATACAGCGAAGAGCATAAGTTATTCAGAGAAGAAGTACGCCAGTTTCTTGCAGCCCATAAGGATGAAGCGCCAACGGGCCGACAGCGGGGCAAGTCCAACGAAGCGGACCGCAAGTAGCAGCAACTACTGATCGAGCACGGTTATGCGGCCCGGACCATACCGAAAGAATATGGTGGCTTTGGTGCAGAGCCGGATATTCTCAAGAATCACATCATCGCTGAGGAGTTTGCCGCTGCCAAGGTAAGGTCCGGCAACAGCGGCGACAATCGACTGGTACCCACCCTGCTGGAACTGGGCACCGAAGCACAGAAAAAGGAGCATATTGCACCCAGCGTACGGGGCGAGATCAGCTGGTGCCAAGGATACTCTGAACCGGGTTCCGGATCGGATCTGGCATCCCTCTCTACGAAGGCGGTTGTTGATGGGGATGATTTCGTGGTCAATGGGCAGAAGATTTGGACCTCAAACGCCCAGAACAGCGAATGGATGTTTTGCCTGGTGCGTACAGAACCGGATGCACCCAAACACCAGGGAATCAGCTATTTGCTGCTGCGGATGGATACGCCTGGCATAGATGCGCGCCCAATGAAACAGATGAACGGTGATTCCTCATTCAATGAGGTCTTTTTCACCGATGTCCGTGTACCGAAGAATCAGATAGTGGGCAAGCGGGGCGACGGATGGTTTGTGGCAAACACCACGCTGAAACACGAACGTGGCGGCCTCGGCGACCCGAATGCGGCTGAGACACGATTCCGGTCCATCGTCGAACTGATGAAGAAAGAGACCGTCAACGGTGACAGCCTCATGGATCATCCAACCTACCGAGACCGATTGCTGAAGCTGCAAGCGCGAATGCTATCGATGAAGTTCAATGGCATGCGCATCATGAGCCATGCCATAAGAGAGGAGAACCCGGGTCTGGCAGGCTGGATCGTGAAACTGCAGGGCTGTGAACTGAACCATCAGATGGCCTCCATGGCCGTCGACATAATGGGTGAGCTGGGCATTCTGTTTGAAGAGGGCCCATACCTGCGCGATGGTGGCATTTGGCAGCACATGTACATGACCGATCTTGGGCTTATCATTGGGGGTGGTACCGCACAGATTCAGAAGAACATCATTGGTGAACGGGCGCTCGGCTTACCCAAAGAGCCCAAACAAGAGCAGCCGGCCTAATGTACTGTCCCGAGAAGGTCTCCAGGAAGAGTCGTAAACGGCGAGAGTAGTGACATTGTCGGCATGACGAGGTGTCTCCGTATGAGTTCGTTGGGCATCTTCGTCAGTGTAGATCGCCATGGCTCCCGCACCTTTCTCGTCCCTAACGATCATATGCAGGTGTGTGCCCGAATCGGTTCATGACTTCTTAACCCATCGCACCAGGTACCCCAGCTTTGTGCTGAGATTGGGCGTGCAGTGAGGCCAAGAGGGACTGAGTCGGTACTGAATATGCGCGTTGACTGCTCAAGGGTAATTCACAGGCTGCTGACACGGGCAGGAAGATCTACAATCCGGTGAAGCGGCCAGACAGAGATCGAGCGTTCCACCTGGTATGGGTCTCTTGTTGGACAGATGACAAACAAGTGAGTCAGTGACAAATCCTGTACTATTCTCCCCATCGCCTTAGTCACCCTCGGCGCCTCAGTGAACTTCACCTCGATGCCGATGCGTCTTCCTTCATGCATCAACACCAGGTCGACTTCCCCGCCACCATGTGCCGCCCAGAACCAAGCCTGGTTTACCTGCATGACCCTGATGACTTCCTCGATGACGAACCCTTCCCAGGATGCGCCGACGCGTGGATGGGCCAGCAGCACCGCATCCGAAGACAGTCCCAGCAGTGCATGAAGGAGTCCGGAGTCTCTGAAATAGACCTTGGGCGCTTTTACCTGGCGTTTAGCGGTGTTCTCAAACCAGGGCTGGAGTTGGCGTACCATATACGTACCGGTGAGGAGATCCAGGTAGGAGCGAACGGTCTTGTCGGATACCCCCATGGATCGACCTAGCTCCGATGCATTCCACGTCTGTCCATGCCAATGGGCCAGCATCGTCCAGAAACGCCGCATGGCTGCCGCCGGGATAGAAATGCCCAGTTGCGGAATATCCCGTTCAAGGAATGTCGTGACAAACCCCTCGCGCCAGGCGAGACTGTCTGCATCCGTGTCGGCCAGATAGGCTCTGGGGAATCCGCCCCGCCACCACAGCGCCCGCCATACATCAGCACCGATCTCAGTTAGATCGAATCCCGCAAGTTCAATGAACTCAACGCGTCCGGCTAGCGATTCGGATACGCCGCGAACGATATCCGGCGAGGCACCACCAAGAATCAGGAATTTTGACTTTGACGCGGGCCTGTCGACTAGAACCCGTAGCGCACTGAACAGAGCAGGCATGCGCTGAATTTCGTCCAGGACCACAAGACCATCGAGTTCCCCGAGAGACAGCTCGGGATTCGCCAATCGGCGGACATCGGGCTCGGACTCAAGATCAAGGAATGTGGCGGAACGCGTTTCTGCGAAGGTACGAGCAAGTGTGGTTTTGCCGCACTGTCTCGGTCCGAGAAGCGCTGTGACCGGCGAACGGCCAACGGCCTTTGTCAGGCGTTCAAGGTATCCTGCACGATCGATCATTGGTAGATTATAGCTTGAAATATCGGAGTAGGCATCCGAATTTTCGTTCTTTTTTCATTTGAAGGTCCGCGAACGCCGCCTGAAGCGAGGGAAATGATCCGGGACACACGCAATTCTGCTCTTCACAGCAACCTGAGATTCCCCACGAGCCGAAGCGGGTATGTCTTGCGGCCCTGTAAGCACCAGTCTCGTGTGTCCCGATTGGGTCCCCGAATTGGGTCCCCGATTGGTTCGTCCCCATTGGGTACGTGCACCATCCGTAGGAAGTTGCCAACAGAATCAATAGGAAGTTGCCAACAGACCATCGGTAGATCTGGCGGCTGTTAGACTGATTGGGGTAGCATGTGTAGTCCAAGCAACAGAAGGCTAATCGAATTCATGAGTGCTGCTCCGCAACCGCTCCTGGCAGAACTGACCCCATACACCGACAACAATCCTCCTCCCCTGAAGGACTGGCACCCGCAACCTAGTCGCGACATCGATATGGTAATCGACCGGACAGGATGTTGGTTCTACGAAGGTTCCGAGGTCCCCCAAGGATTGGTGCAACAGCTAGCAGCTGTTCTGCGCAATGAGGGAACGACTTATTATCTGGTATCACCTGTGGAAAAGTACCGCATCACTGTCGAAGAGGCGCCTTTTTCTGCAGTCCGGATGGATGTGACCGGTGAGGGACAGGATCAATCGCTTCACTTCACAACGAGTCTCGGTGACCGGGTAACACTGGATGCGTCGCACCCTCTGCGGCTGGCCGTGTACACGGACGGTCGTCAGCCATCCCCCTACATCCTGGTGCGGGACGGTCTGGAGGCGCTCCTTACAGAGCAACTCTATTTCCAGCTTGCTGACCTGTTTGTTTCCGATACTTCATTTACCATGCTGGGCGTCTGGAGCGAGGGCAGGTTCAGTAGCTTGTGCAAAGCGTCCGCGGTATTTTAAGGCCGATCAAGCCTGTTCCCGAATCACCCGGTTGGCCATGTCGCACCAGGCGATGATGCGATTGACGTCTCCTCGGACCGTGCTGATATCCTTCATGATGAACTCGCTGGGCATGTCACCGGACTTTGCCAGCCGATCACGCATGTCCTCAGCCGCACGTTCTTGGCTAAAAGCATCTTCCGCCAGGATGGCAGGGCTTGGCTTGTGACTGAACACATACGGCTGCTCCGCTTCGGACACAGCCTTGGCCACGTCGCACCAGGCGCTGACTGAGATCTTGCGCAAGCGCGGGATCTTGGCCATCAGGTGCATCTTGTTGTGCAGCGGCTCGCAACATCCATAGTAATTTAGCCCGCACCGGCTCAGCACTTCGATCTCGTATTGCAGTGCAAACTCCTCATGCATTTCCGGTGACACGTCACTGAAGATCTGCGGGGACACCCCGCCCCACTGGTCAATCAGCCTGATATGGTCCGGATCGGCGCCGGGTTGCGGCAACTCATCCGTGTAGCCGGCAGCACCGGAATGGACACGGTCCAGTGGATGAGGATAGCTGAGCAGATTCTGCTCCTCCAATTGCGTCATGGCCGATAGAAAAGAATCCGTCAAGCGCCGCATGATGGCATGGATATAGTCCGGCCGTGTCATCAGATCCATGAGTGCTTCGGTCACACCGGTCCACGTGACGATCAGATCCCAGTCGACGAAGCTCTGCTGCCGTACGCCGGCCTCCTTGACATCGAGGATGCCGTCAAACAGGTCCTCAAAAAACGCAACCCGTTCGGCTGTTCTCTCGGCGTTGCAACGCAGTTCGGGCATCTTGATTTTCTTGACGTCGTCGAGTTCCTTCATCACGGGCAGGAAATGGTGGGATTGAATGAACGCCGCACCCTGCTCGATTCTCTCCTCTTTGAATTCCACGCCGTAGCCACCCCCCTCAATAGCTCTGTTGACGTAGAAATCGGTGGCCAAGACCTCATCCACACGAAGCTTGCGCGCCGTGAAGATCTTGCGGCGCAATCCCCTCTCGACGCGACGGGCACGCGCATCTGCACATTGAGCTCGCAACTCGGTAACGTCATCCTCAAACTCACGCCACGGAATCTCCGTGATCCAGAGCATCGGCCGAACCGGCTCCAGACTATTCAGCGCCTTCCAACCGTCGATACGCTCCTGCTGGACAGGATCCTGGGCCAGCTCTGCTATCTCTGCTGCCAGCGTTCGAAGTATGTCGCGATCTCTCGTAGTCATCTGGTCTTCCCCGTCCATGCCGGTCGCGCCTCAAGCCGCCGTTTTGCGCGGCAGGCAGATACGTCCCGAACAGCTCATAGTACCTTACCACTGTTGACGCGGGAATGAACTGGACGGCTCAGCGCTCTCTGCGTCCCCACCGTGGGCCACTGTGCTACTACACCATTCGGCCAGCCCGTTGCCAATGCCCCAGCGCACGGCGTATTATTAACCTCAATATTCTAGGGGATTTGGGCACTGCAACCCATATTCCCTCGGTGACGGGAGGATAGTTGCATGTTGGACACGGTCAGAAGGTCAACCATCGATCAGATTATGCTGGAACGCGTCCAGGCTCTGGCAGCCACACCAAGGGTCGAACGGATACGGGAAGCGTTCTTCCACAATCCAACCACGGCGTCCATTGATCGCGCCCGGATTGAGGCCAGTGTCCTCAAGTCGACCGTCGGCGAACCGATGATCACCCGCAGGGCCAAGACGTTCGCCGCGGCAGTGAGGGAGATGCCTATCGACATCTACCCGGATGAGTTGCTCGTCGGCTGCACCAGCGTGCGCCCCCGTTGCAGAAACGTGACCCCAACGGTGCAGCGAATGGCAAGCGGACTTCCTGCCGACATCGCGGCCAGAATCGAAGGAACCGAGAACGTCCCGGGGATCACTGCAGGGGAAATGAAGGGCCTCTCCGACGCAGAAAAGCAGGAACTTATCGAAGAATTGATCCCCCTCTGGGAAGAGCAGGGCAGACCGAAGCATATCTGGCACTACGGCCACAACATCCACGACTACGAGAAAGTCCTGAAGCTGGGTTTTCTGGGTATCAAGGAGCAGGCAGAAGCCAGGCTTGCCAGCATCGATCGTGACGATCCGGAGGAAGCGGCCAAGATTCCGTTCCTCGAGGGTGTCGTCACGGCCATGCAGGCGGCTGCAGAGATTGGTGAGCGCTACGCAGAAAGGGCGAGAGCCCTGGCGGAACAGGAAATGGACGCCGTAAGGAGATCCGAGTTGCTCCGTATCGCCGAGGTGTGCGACCAGGTGCCCGCACGCCCGGCCAGAACCTTCTATGAAGCGCTACAGACGTACTACTTCACCTATCAGTTGCTGTTTTGGGAAGTGGTTCCGGAATTCGGCTTCAGCCAGGGCAGGTTGGATCAGTACCTCAACTCGCATTATGAGAGGGATGTCGAGGAGGGTAGGATCACAGCCGAGGAAGCCCAGGAGTTGATCGATTGCTACCTGATCAAGCTCAATCTGGGTGGCGGCAGCGCCACCATCGCGGTCGGTGGACTCAAAGCCAACGGCCACGATGCCACCAATCCCCTGTCTTATATGTTCATCGAAGGCATCATGCACTCTCGGTTGACACTTCCCTACTTCGCCGTGCTGATTCACAGCAACACGCCCGACGAGTTTCTGATAAAGGCGTCCCAACTGTGTGCGCTCGGCATCGGGCATCCACAGTTTCTGAACAGCGACGTCGGCGTTGCGCAAGCTCTTGCCCGTGGTATCACCGGCGGGCCCATTATCACGCTCGAAGACGCGAGATCCGGCGCGCCCATCGGCTGCAGCGAGGTGGGGATTCCCGGCAAAGATGCCGGCTACCTGCACACCAGTGGTGCGACCAATCTGGCAACCTACATTGAACTGGTGATGCGTAACGGTCGTACCCCTTCCGGTGACCGCATCATCGGCGTGGAGACGGGTGATCCCACGGAATTCAAATCGTTCGAAGAATTTCGTCAGGCGTTCTGCAGGCAACTTGCCTGGGTGACCGATAACGTCCAGATCTCCGGTGACCTAAATGAACGGAAGATCACAGAGTTTTTCCCTACTGTCTACGAGTCAGCCCTGATCGACGATTGCATCGAAAAGGGGATCTGCAGGGAGGAAGGCGGCTCCCATTACAACTTCAACACCGGCTCCTATTGCACCGGCACGTCTGACGCCGGCGACTCGTTGACCGCCATCAAGAAACTGGTCTTCGACGACAAGAAGATCACCATGGCCGAATTGCGCGAGGCGATGGACAACAATTTCGAAGGTTACGAAGACATCCGGAGAATGTTGCTCGAGGCGCCGAAATTCGGCAACGACGACGACGCGGCGGATGAGCAGATCACCTGGGTGCATCACCAGTGGGTGTCAGCGACCACGCAACTCACCAACCTGCGCGGTGGTCACTGCTCTCCCGGTGGATCACCCATGTCGGGCTATGTGCCCCTCGGTGGCATGGTTGGGGCACTCCCATCGGGACGCTTGGCCGGCATGCCACTCGCAGACGGTGACTCGCCATGCTCGGGAAGTGAACTCAATGGCCCAACGGCGGTGCTCCGATCCATGGGCAAGATCGATAACATCGAGCGAACCGGTGGCGCCATACTCAACCTGCGACTTGCCCCGGAGGCCATCAGAAACGGGGATGTGAGCAGGCTCGCAGCTCTGCTCCGGGCGTTCATCGATCAGAAGATCTACCACACGCAGATCAACATCGTCTCATCGGATACGCTTCGCGCGGCTCAGCGGGATCCAGAGCAATACCGTGATCTGATGGTCAAGGTGGCAGGCTACAACGCCTTCTTCACGCATCTCGGTAAGAATCTTCAGGACAGCATCATTGCTAGGACGGAGCACGGCCTGTAACCAAGAGCCGAGCCAGGCGAAGCAATCTATTCGGGCGGGCGCGTCGCGAGCACGCCACTGCGCTCGAGGTCGTCGATAGAAGCATCGTCCATTCCCAACAGATCGCTTAGAATTTCGCGGTTGTGCTCGCCGAGCTTCGGTGCTCGCAGCCAACCCTGCCCACGGGCATCGTTGATCTTGACAGGCAAACCCGGGTACGGCTTGGTATCTATGTGTTCGCCACCGAATTCCACGAAGAACTGTCGTTCGACAACCTGTGGGTCTTGCAGGAATTCCGGTGTCACCATAACGGCCCCGGCGCAGATGCCTGCGTTTTGCAGACGGGTCATGAGTTCGATCTTGTCGAAGCTGCAGGTCCAGGATTCGATGGCTTGATCCAGCACGGCGCGATTTTCATGACGAGCGTCGAGGGTACCGAAACGTTGCTCCAACTCCCAGCCGAACCCCGCGTTCGCGGCCAGCGCACGCCACTCGTTCTCATCGCGCGCCGTGATCGCGATCCATTCATCATCACCGGCACACCGGTAGACACCGCTCGGTGCGAAGTCCGCGTGACCATTTCCTATGCGAGGTGGTGTGCCCTCGAGCTGCTCCAGCAGAAAATACTCGCCAAAGAGCGCCATCGCCGCTTCCTGTAGCGACAGCTCGATGTATCCGCCAACACCCTCCTCGTCGCGACGCTGCAGCGCCGTTACCACAGCCGCCACCGCTGTGACACCGGCACTGGCATCCGGTACAGCCGTGGCTGAAACACGCGGTTCCTCATCGCTATAGCCCATAAATGCGGTGAGCCCGCACATGGGCTCGACGATCGTTCCGTAGGCAACGAAGTCCCGGTAGCAACCACTCACGCCAAAGCCCGGCATCGCCACGTAGATGATCTGTGGGTTCACGGACTTGAGGACTTCCCATCCCAGACCCATCGAGTCCAATACACTTGCGCTGAAATTTTCTATGACGACGTCGCAGTGCTTGACCAGATCCATCAGAACGGCGTGGCCCTCTACCGGTTTGGCGTCGATGCACAGTCCGAGCTTGTTGCGGTTGAGCTTGTTGGTCACGCTCTGACGATTCCAGTGATCCTCCCCATAGTCGGAGTTGAGCACAGGTGCTCCGGAAGGCAGGGTGGCCGGCCCACGTGCCCAGGGCGCCTCAACTTTTATGACTTCAGCTCCCAGGTCCCCGAGGATGCGCGTGGCAAGTGGCCCCGCCCAAACGTGGGTGAAATCGAGTATGCGAATTCCGCTTAAGGGCCGATCAGTCATGACGCGTCGCCCGTTCACTCAGTGCAGTGGCAAATCGGGTGGCGTCTACCGATGCGCTTGGACTCGGCTCTGACGGCGGATTCTGGCCCACGTAACGGAATGACGAACCCGGCACCTTGAGCTCTCGGCCATTGACTGTGAGCGTCTGCCAGAAGTTTCGCTCACTAAGGTGCGGATCTTCCAACAGTTCCGGAAGCGTTGTCAGAATACCGGTTGGCATCCGACACACCTCCTGGCCGAGGTCGAGGAGCTCACGACGCGTCTTGTTTCCCAGTTGTTCGATGACGATGGCATCGAGTTCTTTACAGTGTTCCACCCGGTCAAGCACGGTGGCAAACCGTGGGTCATCGGCCAGCTCCGGTTTGCCGAGCATGATGGTGAATACATCCCAGAACGTCACATCAGCGTTAACGGCAAACCATCCGTCTTTGCACGGATACATCGTGATTGGGTGCAGCACACCGAAGTCGTTACCATGACGGCTTCGAATTCTCTCACCGAAGGTCCACATCACCGTAGTGAACTGATGCAGCGACAGCGCGACCTCGTGCATGCTGACATCGATCGTCTGCGCTTCCGTGGGTTGCAGCCGGTGTGTGGCCAGCGACGCGGCGTAGGCGTACTGTCCCGATTGGTAGAAGATGTATCGGCCCGGCATGGTCAGTGGCGCGCGGTCCGCATCGCCCATCAAGTAGGTTAGTCCGCCCATAGCCAGTAACACGTTGCTGCTGGCCAGCCAGTTTCGCTTCGGACCATTCATTCCGAACGGCGTGATTGCGGTTCGAATCTTCAAGTCCGATCCCCCCAGGCTGCTCCATTCGAGGAGATCGAGATCGGCGGCGGTGAGATCGGTAATCAGGATGTCGACTTTCTGTGCCAGACGGTGCAGCAATTGCCTGCCCGCCGGTTTCTCATAGTCGATTGCCATGCGCGTCTTGCCGGCGTGCAGATACAGATCGACGGCTACGTGCTCGGCTCGATGTGGAAACGGCGACACCGATTCGGCCGCATCGACCCGAATGACCTCGGCGCCCCAGCGCGTAAACAGCTTACCGGCGTATCCGGCGGCGTGGTTGTCGCCGAATTCGAGAATGCGTAGCGGCATTGCCTCTCCCCCTACGGTTCAATCATGACCTTTATTGATTCTTGTGTGTCTATGGCCGTCTCAAACGCCTCGGTGATCTTATCCAAGGGAAACGTATGAGTGACAACCTGCTTATCCTTCAACATCCCTGCCTGCATGATCTCAAACGACTCCAGGAAATGTGCATCGATACAGCCAATCGTCCGTATGGCTTTCAGTACCAGCAGATTGGCATTGATCTCGACCGATTCCTCGTAGAGTCCCACCAGCATGATCTTCCCCGCGCGACGTACCAAGCTGATAGACTGGCGCAATGTATCCGGCTTGCCGGCTGTCTCCACGACGATGTCCGCGCCCCTTCCCGATGTCTCCTGCATGATTCGCTTAACTAGGTCATCGTCACTTGGATTGAGCGTCAGGTCAGCACCCAGCTCCCGCGCAGCCTGCAGGCGTTTCGCCGATATGTCAGTGGCTATCACCCTGGCAACATTGTGCGCCTTGAGCTGTAACACTGTGCCCAACCCGATTATGCCGGCCCCCAGAACAACGGCAATGTCGTCAGTCGTGGGTTGCGCGTACTTCACTGCACCGGCACCCACGGTCATGGGTTCTATGAGCGCGCCATCCTGGAAACTCATGCTGTCGGGAAGCTTGATGACACTGGGCAGATTGTCAGTGCCCTCTTCAGGCAGTACCACCAGGGGCACCCAGAGATACTCAGCGAACCCCCCGTGCAGTCCTCCTATGCCGCCGGCTTTCACATTGCGGCACCTGAAATAGTTAGTCCTGTAGCCGCCCTGTTTACACCAGTCGCATTCGAAGCAGGGAAGAACAGCTTCCACCCAGACCCGATCGCCAATCTTCAGGTCCTTGACGTTGGCGCCGACCTCAACCACTTCGCCGGCGTTCTCGTGACCTCTGGCTATTTTCTCCCGTGGCAGTCCGGATCCCACATAGGGATGCAAGTCCGAACCACATATCCCGGCTGCCTTGACTCGGACGACTATGCCATCGTCGCCGGCCTTGGGGCGTTCGATCTCCTCGATCCTTATGTCGCGCGGTCCGTGAAAAATAGCTGCCTTCATTTATTGGTCGCCTGTACCAGCTTGACCATGATGTTACCAACTTCACGAGTGTCGAAGTAGGCGAAGGCGTCACTGGTCGCAGGCTTGCCACTCATCAACATCGGCACCCCTCTATCGACTAGTTTAGCAGTTTCCTCGTCAAGATCTTGAACCGTGAAGTCAATGCTGTTGATCCCCTCGTCGCGACGTTGCAGGGATTCCTGGAAGACTGCTTCTCCGGTCACTGGCTGCACGAACTCGTACAACAACGGGCCAATCTCGACCATGCGTGATCTCGCCTCGACAGTAGAATCAGGGTACCCGTCGCCCAACCTGAATTCCGAGCATGCGCTGCTGTTCAGCCGGGCCTCCGATTGCACTTCAAAACCCAGGTACTGGTAGTACTCAGCAGTCAGATCCAGGTCGTTCACTGCGACTCCCACGCCCCTGAATTCCCAGTCACTTACCAGGGGATGGGCCAGATTGTTCTCTTTCCAGGCTTTCTCCCATTCCCCAGCCGGAGGTCGGAACGAAATGATGACATCACCGAACTTGCGGGTGTCCAGATAGTTCTCGATGATCTGGCCACCGGTCTTGGCACTGAACATGAGGTCACACCCCTTGGCCAGCAGTTTTTCCGTTGCGGCGTCAACGTCCGGCACATTGAAACAGAGGTGATTGATCCCTTCACCTTTGCTCTCCAGGTAGTCCGAGATGAAAGAACCGGAACCGGGCTGAATGCACTCGAGTTGAAGCGATCCGATCTGCGATTCACCGTCATAGAACGTGTGTGCTCCCGGAATCGTAGCGTTGGATGCGCTGGTCTGAGGATCACCTTCAAGGGTGCGGTAGATCAGAAGGGACGACTCCCCTTCGATGTAAGGCAACAGGGCTGCGGACCCACGCTTATGCCAATGCCCGGTGATTGGAAATGATGCAGCGTTCTGTTTTTGCTCAGGACGACGATGCCTACGTGATTAAGCTCCCAGTTGTTTGCCATACGGTTTCCTCCACGCGCCGATTATTCGTTCACCATGTCACACCATCACGCCATGTCGCCGCCATCGACGCAAAGCACGGCACCGGTCACGTAACTGGCCGCATCCGAGGCCAGAAAGACAGCCGCATTGGCCATCTCATCCGGTTCCGCAATGCGCCCGAGGGGTATCCCGGCGGGTCCCTGCAGCCACGCCCGAGCCACTTCCGGATCGCTCAGATTGGATGGTGTGTTGAATGTAAAGTCGCGCGGCGGATCCGGTCTGACCAGAGAGGGTGCGATCGCATTGACGCGTACATTGTGGGGTCCCAGCAGTCGAGAGAGCTGCCGCGTCATCATGGCGATGCCGGACTTGGTGATACAGTAATTGCCAAGGGCTTTCTCACCGTGAGCCCGGAGCCCCCCTCGAGAGGTCATGTTGATGATGCTGCCTTTCTTGCGCTCCTTCATGATGGGTGCAACGGCCTGACAGGTGAGCCAATAGCCTTTCAGGTTGACATCGGTGAGCAGATCCCAACCCTCCTCATCGAGATCGAGGAGCGACGCCGGGTGATACATCACGGCGACGTTGGCCAGAATATCGATGGTGCCGAATTCCGCCACGGTCGACTGGATGAGACTGTCGACTTCCGCTTTCTTCGACATGTCGGTCCGAACCACCAGCGCACGCCGACCCATCTCTCGAATCTGCTCGCCGACCGCTTGGAGATGGCCATCCTCCACGGCAACGTCCGTGACTGCCACATCTGCGCCGGCCTCTGCGAAGCCGAGGGCAAATGCTTTACCCATGCCGCGCCTGGCGCCAACGACGACGGCCACTTTTCCTTGCAGCGAAAAATCAGAGAGACTCATAATTCTGCTTTCCTTTCTGTCGAATGGGAAGTTAGACACATAAGATCGTAGTTTCGGTTGAGTATATGTCTTCTCCCCCATGAGTCAATCAGTGCGGGACCAGCATGAATCGAGTGAACGCGTATCGGGTGTACTTAAGTACCAAGCACTTACACAGTGCCAACGGACGGGCGCCAACAAGAAGCCGGACGTGTGGTCAAGACAAAACAGGAATCGCTATGTCAGCGACTAATATACCATCGCGAGCTCCCTTTCCCCGGCGAAGCGGGAAGGGAGTCAGCGTCTAGGCCGGATCTCGTGGTAACGATGCTGCAAATGCGACGATCACGGCAAGGCCTAACGTTTGATGACAAATACCGGATCGAGCCTCTTCCCACCGATAATAATGTCGTATTTCTGGCATTCATCAGCTCCCTTGTTCAATATTCTTCTTTTGCGCACGCTCTTAAGCTTGACCTGTTCCTTGAACCAAGACTTCTTGGATGCCCTGACGCCAGCTGTCGCATCGTCCTCCGGAAACTCAGGAATTCCGTCAAACTCGATGTCAAACTGCAGCTTCTTCTTGCCTTTGATACGCCATGACAGTTTCTGACGAGGACAAGCCCAAATGACGTTGGTGTTGCTGACGCCATCGACCTCGACATCAGTAGGAGCTTCCGAGTTGTCGATGACAATCTCCACTTTGATGGTCGGATTTCTCTTTGCACACTCGGGCGCGCTTGCGGGCCGGTCTGCGACACCACTGCAAGCGGTGGCATTCAGCGTACTGAATGATGTTGATGCTGGTGCAGCTTCGATTGTCTTACCGAATCCAGCCAACAATACGATTAAGACCAGAATAGTCGATTTTTCCATCTTTGCTCTCCTGTCCCTGTTTGTAACACTACGTCTGACAATGGCCAACACAGAGTCGGTCTCTTGCACCCTCCAGCACCATTGTCCTCTGGTGACAGTTCGATCGCCTTGGGGAACATTTCTGGAGCTTCCCAAGCAGTGCTTGCAGATATCCAATATTCGCCTTTCCATATTGACCGGACATATCATATAGCGTACCAGGGGTGACATAGCAAGATCAGATCTACGGAGTAAGTCCTGTGTACGCAGATAGATCTGCTACGCCTCACGATTCGCCCACGCCGTCCTGTCCATACGCTGACTTGGCCGCGTATCCGGTACAATGTCCGGGGCCTTCGTGAGATCCACTACTACCCGATGGCGAATTCTTGAATGATCGCCCTCGCTGATGGGGTAGTTGTCTGGGCAATCCCAATCTTCATGCCAATGCGTCGTCGCCGAGCAGGTCCAGCGTTTCAGGCGGCGATTGCAGATCTTTCAGCCAATCGGTGAAGCGCGCGTGCAAATTCGCAACTGTATCGGGATGGGCGGCGGCGACGTCCGTCTCGGCATAGGGGTCGGTTCTCAGATCGAAGAGCTGACGCTGTCGCTCGGGCCCGATGGGTGCATAGGCCCAGTCCTCGGTGTAGAGTACCGGGGTTGTCGCATCGGCAGGAATCCTGCCATCTTCATCAAGGCGCAGGAAGTTGCCGCTGATGGCGCAGTCCATGCCCGTATCTGCCGCCTCACCGCGTAGTGCCCCGGCGAACGAGCGACCGTGGAAGGGCTCTGGCGGATCCTGGTTCACCCGGGCGAGTTCCAGTAGCGTTGGCAGGATGTCGACAGGCTGAGCAAACCCCTTTTGATCGTGGCCACCGGGTAGACCGGGCGCAGCAATCAGCAACGGAATGTGGGCGACCTCCGGGTAGATGGGCCAGATGCGATCGTCCCGGTCGTTGATGTTGGTCTTGCCGGTACGGTTGTGCTCGCCAAGGCTGGTACCGTGATCGCTGGTGAAGAGCACGATCGTGTCATCCCACAAAGCGAGATCGTCGATCTTTTCAAGGATTCGTCCTACCCATCGGTCAACCAGTTCCGCCTCAGCGCAGTAATGCGCGCGCAGGTTGTGCAGTTCGTCAGCAGTATAGTCATCCGCTCTGCCGTAGTTGGGATGAAGCATCGGCGTGCCTGTATAATCGGGATCATACTTCTTGACCATGTACTCGGGTGGATCCCAGGGTTCGTGCGGGTCGAAGAAATCAACCCACAGAAAGAAAGACTCATACAGGTAGTTTTCTTCCAGCCATTCAACGGCAGCTCGCGCAGTTCGCGGTGGGAAGCAATCCTCTTCGCCCTTCCAGTCTCGATTCATCCAACGGTGCATATCTACCAGATTGTGCCCCTTCAAATGCTTGCTGGAGCGTGTCTTCTCGGGAGGCATGACCTCGTCGATCGGATGATTCATGCGCAGCCGGTAGAGATCGCCCTCCTGCCCGCGCAGCGCCTCGGCTGCCGTGAACGTGTTCTGGAATCTGGAGTTAAACAGGTGCGGGCAGTCGCAGATAAGCTGTGAAACGTAACCGCTCTTGCGCAGGATGCGGGGAATGCTGTTCCTCGTGCTGAGGTCCAGCGGCTGCCACGGGAACCAGGGCCAGCCGTAACGACCCGCGGTCATGTCGGTCCGTTGGGGGATGGTTGGAAAGCTACCGGTGTAGAACTGCTCCATGCTGACGGCCCTTCGCGAAAAAGCGTCCAGGTGGGGCGTGCGCACCGGCATAGCCGCCCGGTCAAAGAAGTTGTCATAGCGAAACGTGTCCGAAACGATCAAGATGATATTCATATCCACACTCCCAAAGTGATGGCACAGATCAGCCTTTCTTAAGCTCCTTTTTGACCGGTTACCGGCAACCGTGCAAAACGGCACGTCACCCCTTCAGCCCACCCAGACCCTTGCATTTCTGAAGATGCGCATCCATGGGCTGTCCTCCCGCCATTCATGGGGGTGCCATGAATTGGTTACACTCCTGTAGACCCGCTCAGGATGAGGCATCATGATGGTAAATCTGCCATCCTTGTTGGTCAGGCCTGTGATCCCCTGCGGTGAACCGTTAGGGTTGAGGGGATAGATTTCAGTCTTGTGCAGATGGTGATCGACGAATTGAAGAACCACCTGCCTGTCCTCAGCAATCCGCGATGCTTCTGCATCCATCAACTCTGCCCTACCCTCGCCGTGGGCGACCGCTATGGCCATATGGGAACCCGCCATCCCGTCGAACAGGATTGAATTCGAGTCCTGAACCTGTACCAGTGAATACCTGGCTTCAAATTGTTCCGATCGATTGGTGACAAAGCGTGGCCACAACTCGGCACCGGGAATCAGACTCTTGAGAGACGCCATCACCTGGCAGCCGTTACATACGCCGAGGCCAAAACTGTCTGAACGACTAAAGAAGGCTGCAAACTGATCTCTGACCCGACTGCTGAACAGCACCGCCTTGGCCCATCCTTCACCGGCGCCAAGCACATCCCCATAGGAGAACCCCCCACAGGCGACGATTCCCTTGAAATCGTCGAGCTTCGCCCTGCCCTCGAAGATATCGCTCATATGCACGTCGATACAGTTGAATCCGGCACGATCGAAAGCAGCCGCCATCTCCACCTGACTATTGACGCCTTGTTCCCTTAGGATGGCGATCTTGGGTTCAACATTCTTGTTTAGGAAAGGTGCCGCGACATCCTCATCCGGGTCGAAGCTCAGCTTCGCAGTGATGCCGGGATCATCGGACTCCAGGATAAGGTCGAATTCCTGCCTGGCACATTCCGGATTGTCACGCATCTGTTGGATTCGGTAACTGGTTTCCGCCCACCATCTTTGATACTGAATCCGGCTGTTGGCCAGTACCACTTCGCCCTGGTACCTGAAGACAATATCGTCCTCAATTACGGTAGTGCCAATAACTCCCCCCCTGATGTTAGCGTTGGCGAATCTCGTCAGGATCTCACTGGAATGCTCTCTTGACACCTGCATTACAGCACCCAACTCTTCGCAGAATAACAGAGACATGATTCCATTGCGGCTATCCACCCAATCATCCAGATCAATCTGCAGTCCGCATCTGCTGGCAAACGCCATCTCTACAAGCGTGGTAAAAACGCCACCATCGGCCCGGTCGTGGTAGGCAAGGAGGCCACCTTCTCCATTCAGCTCCTGGACGATGGCAAAGAAACTGCGCAGCTTTTCGGCGTCATCAAGATCGGGGCTTTCATCACCGAGTTGTTCAAACACCTGTGCCAATATCGAACCCCCTAAGCGATCAGCGCCGTCGCCGAGGTCGATCAGCAAAAGGTCAGTCTCACCACGGTCGATACACAACACAGGCGTCAGGGTCTTGCCGATATCCTCAACGGGTGCAAAGGCCGATATGATTACCGACAGTGGCGAGGTGACACTTTTCTCCTCACTCCCCTCGCGCCAATGGGTCTGCATCGACATGGAGTCCTTGCCTACAGGAATGGAGATTCCGAGTGCAGGACAGAGCTGCATGCCAACAGCAGATACCGTGTCGAACAGATACTCATCTTCCCCCGGATGTCCAACGGCAGCCATCCAGTTGGCGGACAGCTTGATATCGGAGATCTGCGCGATCCTGGCCGAAGCTATATTGGTAATCGCTTCGCCGATCGCCATCCGTCCCGAAGCAGCACTGTTGATAAGGGCCAACGGCGTGCGCTCTCCCATTGCCATCGCTTCGCCGCACCTGCCGTTGTCATAGGCGGAAGTTGTCACCGCGACATTGGAAACCGGTACCTGCCAGGGCCCCACCATCTGATCCCGGGCGACCATGCCGGTGACACTGCGATCACCTATGGTTATCAAGAAGCTCTTACTGGCCACCGCTGGATGGTTCAATACCCTTCGCGCCGCCTCGTCCGGCGACAGTTGATCCAACGCCAATTCCTCCCCGACGAACGAGATTCGTTGCACTCCCTTGTGCATCTTCGGTGGTTTACCGAACAGCAGCGACATCGGCATGTCCACCGGATGATCGTTGAACAGATCATCCCCCACCACCAACTCAGGCTGCCGTGCTGCTTTACCGACCACCGCAAAGGGGCATCTCTCCCGCTCACAGATGGCAGTGAAGGTGAGCATATCCTCCTTGGCAATGGCCATTACATAACGTTCCTGAGCTTCGTTACACCAAATTTCCAAAGGGGACATACCCGGTTCAGCATTGGGAACCTGCCTGAGAGCAAAGTGCCCCCCAACGCCGCCGTCTTTTACCAGTTCCGGCAATGCATTTGACAGACCACCGGCACCGACATCGTGGATGACCTGGATTGGATTGTCATCACCCATCTGCCAGCACTGATCGATCACCTCCTGACAACGATGCTGAATCTCGGGATTCTCCCGCTGCACCGAGGCGAAATCGAGATCTTCGCTGCTGGCTCCGGACGCCATGGAAGAGGCCGCGCCGCCGCCGAGGCCGATCAGCATTGCCGGACCACCCAGCACCACCAGCTCAGCCCCGATGGTGATACGTTGCTGCTCGATATGTTCCCTGCGGATATTCCCCATGCCACCGGCGATCATGATGGGCTTGTGATAGCCCCGCACCTCACGGCCGTTGGCAGTAGTTGCCTCCTGCTCGAAGGTTCGAAAATAACCACATAGGTTGGGCCGGCCAAACTCGTTATTGAAGGCTGCGCCACCAATTGGCCCCTGTATCATAATCTCCAGAGCAGATGCGAGTCGCTGCGGCTTGCCGTAGTCTCTCTCCCACGGTTGTGGGAATCCCGGAATGTTGAGGTTGGAAACGGTAAAGCCGGTCAATCCCGCCTTCGGCTTTGATCCTCTGCCTACCGCCCCTTCATCCCGGATTTCGCCCCCGGACCCGGTGGCAGCGCCGGGAAATGGTGCGATCGCCGTCGGATGGTTGTGGGTCTCTACTTTCATGAGGATATGCACATCTTCCGGGTGGTATTGGTACTTGCGTGTAGCCGGGTCGGGGAAGAATCGGGAAGCACGTGCCCCTTCAATCACAGCCGCGTTGTCTTCATAGGCACTCAATACCCCACGGCCATTCGTTGTTCTGAAGGTATTGCGAATCATATCCATCAGACTGCCTTGCTGAGGCCGGCCGTCGATGCTCCAGGTGGCGCCAAAGGTCTTGTGCCTGCAGTGTTCCGAGTTCGCCTGTGCAAACATCATCAGCTCGACATCGGTGGGGTCCCTGTCCAGGTCGGTAAAGCTCTCCACCAAATAGTCGATCTCATCCTCAGTCAGTGCCATGCCCAGAGTCTGGTTGGCATCCACCAGTGCGCCGCGGCCAGCCGCCAACAGAGGTATTCGCGCCAAGGGTCTAGGCTCAGTATGATCGAACAATGACTTCGCAGCCGCCATGTGGGAGAACACCGCCTGCGTCATGCGGTCATGAATCTCGGGAGCGATGACAGACCGATCAGTTTCATCCAGCTTCCTGTCCGTCCGGACGGTATAAAGTACTCCCCTTTCAATGCGCACCACCTTGGCCAATCCACATATTCGCGCTATATCCGTGGCTTTACTGGACCAGGGGGAAATCGTGCCCGGCCTCGGCACGACCAGGAAAATTTCACCAGATTGCTGCGCCTGCCGCGTCTTCGGCCCATAGCTCAGAAGCTGTCGCAGCACCTCTGTCTCTTCGTCGTCCAGGTCAGCCTCAAGCTCTACAAAATGGGCGAAAACCGTGTTGATCCGAGTAATGGGTATCCTGTCTTGCAGGATGGTGAGGAGTTTCTGGATTCTGAACTCGGATAGTGCGGGCGAGCCGAGAATTTCAAGCATCGATTTCTAAATCCTCAATTAAAGAGAGAATACCTATCCTCTATCTTTGCCACGCAAATCCGTACTCAGCGTTTGAGCTGAAAATACGATCTGACCAACGCGCCGCATTCTTCCGCAAGTACACCGGAAACCACTTCCACCCTGTGATTCAGGTTTGGATTGTTTAATACCTCGGCGCTACTGACGATTGCCCCGGCTTTTTTTTCCAGAGCACCAAAGACCAGCCGTTTGATCCTGGCATGTACCAGTGCACCGGCACACATGGTACAGGGCTCAATGGTGACGTACAGGGTGCAATCCACCAGGCGGTAGTTATCAAGTCTGTTGGCGGCTTGTCTGAGCGCCAGAATCTCGGCATGGGCCGTTGGGTCCCGCAGGCTGATCGGTTGATTCCACCCCTCTCCCACAATCTGATCATCAGCGACCAATACGGCACCCACAGGCACCTCATCAGACTGTTCCGAACGACGCGCCAACTGAATGGCATGGGCCATCCAGGTTATGTGCAAATCTTCTTTATCTGACTCAGACATTTTCACTGGCATGCGCCATCCACGATATGTGCAAATCCTCTCGATCTGAATCAGCCATGTCTAACAGTTCAAGTAAGCCGCCATTCACTCCCACTCAATAGTGGTCCTGTATATTTTCTATGTAAAACAGTAGGTTATACTCAAAAAAACGACGTTTGTAACTGCCTTGCAAATATCCAACTCTTTGACCTCAAAATTTGCGTAGCTAACCTACAAAAAATCAAACAGGTACCGTTTGCCCATTTACAAACTTTGTAACTGCGGCGTGAATTTAAGTTGTCGCACAATGCGACAAAAATTTTGCGGCACCCCAAAGCGACCAGCGCCTATCGAGAGACTGGTTCGCCAATCTCGCTAATCTATTCCGCCTCAAATTCGGAACTATCAAATCGAAGTACATTGCAGTTTTCTTTGATGGTACGTTGGAGAGCCTCATCGAAGCCTTCTTTGGAACGTGCCTGTATTTCGACAGAGATAGAAACTTCCACACCTAGCTTGGCTGTAAATTGTTGAACCACTTCGTCAACAATGGTTGCAAAATCCAATTTTGCTTTAACAGGGTCCAGCTCAATGTTGCCATAGAACTGTTTCTTAGCAGAGGTCTGCACTGG
>JASMJM010000126.1 GCA_030749725.1 Pseudomonadales bacterium
GGTACACCTTGTCCTGGATTGAAAGCCTGCTGATCGACTTCGGCAACTATGCCTGGGGACCCTGGCTGTTGGTACTGATTCTGGGTGGCGGGGCTTTCTTGATCCTCTTTTCCCGCCTGCTTCCCTTCCGTTATCTGAGCCATGCCCTGCAGCTGGTCACCGGCAGATTCAACGAGCCTGACAGTCCGGGGGACATCAGCCACTTTCAGGCACTCAGTAGCGCGCTGGCGGGAACCATCGGCATGGGCAACATCGCCGGTGTTGCCATAGCCATCCATACCGGTGGCCCTGGTGCAATCTTCTGGATGTGGGCCACTGCATTGGTCGGTATCGCCACCAAGTTCTTTACCTGCACCCTTGCCGTTATGTACCGAGGCGAAGACAGTCTCGGTCGTCTCCAGGGAGGACCCATGTATGTGGTGATGCACGGCTTGGGCCCCAAGTGGAAGCCCTTGGCGATCCTCTTCAGTCTGGCAGGATTGATCGGTTGTATACCTGCCTTTCAGACCAATCAGCTGGTGCAGACAATACGGGAAGTGATTTTCCTGCCCAACGCGTGGATCGACCCCTCGCAAACATTTCAATTCAATCTGATTGCCGGTGTGGTACTGGCAATCGTGGTTTCGTCAGTCATCTTCGGAGGCCTGCATCGCATCGCGGCCGTCTCATCCCGTTTGGTGCCGGCCATGACCCTCCTGTACCTGATGTCCGCCGTCTATGTAGTGCTCAGCAATTTCAGCCTGGTATCTCACTATCTGGCAATGATCTTCAGCGACGCGTTTTCCGGTGAAGCGGCTGCCGGCGGCGTGCTCGGTACGGTCATTGCCACAGGCGTTCGCCGCGGTGCATTCTCCAATGAAGCGGGCATCGGCACCGAGGCGCTCGCCCACGGTGCGGCCAGGACCAGCGAACCTGTGCGCGAGGGGCTCGTGGCCATGCTTGGGCCCGTCATCGATACCCTGGTCATCTGTACCGCTACGGCACTCGTCATCCTTATGTCCGGTGAGTGGTTGGCAGTGGGGTCTGAACCGGCAATTAACGGCGTCACGCTGACAGCCAGGGCGTTTGACTCCGGCATACCTGGGTTTGGGGTCTACGTGTTAATCATCTGCGTATTCTTCTTCAGCAGCAGTACCATTTTCAGTTACTCATACTACGGCACAAAATGTCTCGGCTTTCTTGTGGGCGCCGAATACCAACACCTTTACAATTACGCCATCGTTCTGTTTGTGCTGGCTGCGTCCGTTCTATCCCTCGATGCGATCGTTGGGCTGGTAGATGGTGCATTCGCACTGATGGCAATACCAACCATGACATCGGCGCTCCTACTCAGCCCGAAGGTCATGTCTGCCGCACGCAGTTATTTTGCAGAATTGAACGGGGATCATGCCATCACGCTCTGACCGCACTATCTTCCCGTTCGTCCTCTGACATCCGGAGAATTTGAAGGCATCTGGTCGTCGTTACATAGCCAGGTGTTACATAGCCAGGATGACAGTCGTTGTCTGTACCGGTAGAATTCATGCCTTTTGCGTTGGACTAATCACATGATGTAAGTCAGTTCGTCCGCTTTCACGATCTCAAGTTATCTGTTCTACCCCCGGCAATACACATAACATCTCAAACAGCAGGTTGGCTGCCAGCAGCGCGGTGTTGCCGGATTGATCATAGGGTGGTGACACCTCGACCAGGTCAGTCCCAACGATGTTGAGTTGTCTGCAGCCACGGACTATTTCCAGTGCCTGCACACTGGTCAGACCACCCGTCTCCGGAGTGCCGGTACCCGGGGCAAATGCCGGGTCGATGCCGTCTATGTCAAAACTGAGATACACCGGTGAATCGCCGATCTGCTTTTTCACTTCATTCATCAACGGCTGCAAGGACTTGTACCAGCACTCTGCAGCGGTCACTAGCCGAAAGCCCTGTTGTCGCGACCAATCAAAGTCGTTGGCCGAATAGCCGCTGCCGCGCAATCCTATCTGGATGACTTTGCTGCTTGTCAGCAGCCCTTCCTGCAATGATCGACGCAGCCAGGTACCGTGCGTGATCTTCTCACCGAACATCTTGTCATTAATGTCTGCATGGGCGTCGACGTGGATCAGTCCGACGGGACCGTGCTTCTTGCCGATGGCACGCAGTAACGGCAGCACTATGCTGTGATCACCACCAAGCGTGAGGGGGATGCAGTCGCTCTGCATGATGCCGTTGTAATACTTCTCGATGATGGCGATCGACTTCTTCAGATTAAAGGTGTTGATCGGCACATCACCCAGGTCCGCTACCTGGAGACTGTCGAACGGGGCCGCGCCGGTTGCCATGTTGTAGGGCCGAATCAGAGCCGATTCGTTTCTGATCTGACGTGGTCCATGCCTGGCGCCGCTGCGATTGGATGTGCCGATGTCGAGTGGAATGCCCACGAAGCAGACTTCAAGTTCCGCTGCATCGGTGGCGGCGGGCAAGCGCAGCATGGTTCCCGGCCCGCCAAATCTGGGCATCTCGTTGCCGCCCAGCGGTTGATTGTATTTCTTAACCATGTTGAATACCCATCGGACGGTCGGACCCGGTTGGTTCCTCTATCTTCGCCGGGTTCGTCTTTAGTAAACTGTCAATTGCATCCTGTTGCAGGGAGATTACCTCGTCACACAGTCATCGAGAAACTCGGTCTTGCTCAATTGGTTAACACGCATGCTCGAATCGATCATCACCATTGCCCTTCTATCCTATCTCGGGGTGGGCGTACTGCTCTTCCTGCTGCAGGATTCCTTGCTGTTCCTGGCGAGTTCATCCGATCCGGTCCGCGTGACAAATCTGAAACCCTATGAACTAACGATCGAACGAGAGAATATCACCCTGCAGGGCTGGCTCGTCCCCGCTTCCCGGCCTGGTCGACCGACCATAATCTATTATGGTGGCAACGGCGAAGAACTGTCCGGGTCCGTCAACTACCTGGGCCCACTTGGAGATTATAACTATCTCTATGTCAACTATCGCGGCTATGGCGCAAGTCTTGGGAAGCCGGGGCAGGAGGCGCTGTATGGCGATGCCCTTGGAATCGTCGATCAACTGTCTGCATCAGGTCAGATAGACCCGGCTAAAATCCTGTTGTTTGGCCGCAGTCTGGGCAGCAGTATCGCCATCTACGTTGCTTCCAAGCGAGACAGCATGGGCTTGGTGCTGGTGTCGCCCTTCGACAGCCTGGCATCTGTCGCCCAAAGCCACTATCCCATCTTCCCGGTCAGACTACTGATGCGGCACCCCTTTCCCTGCATGGATTATATAGGCGACATTCAGGTCCCGACGATCGTCATCATGGCTGAAGAGGACAATGTGGTGCCCCGCAAACACTCCCTGTCGGTCATCGAAGCCTGGCCTGGTCCGTTGACCAGCGTCACAATCCCTGCGACCAGCCACAACGATATCTCCGGACGGCACGGCGAATTCTTCCGGGAGATTGGTAAGTTTCTGGTGTCCATTGAAGGATTCTCAGATGAGCCTGACGACGCTACCACACGGTGAGTGCCCGACTAGCCCGCCATTCGCCATTCTGCCGTCAGGAAGCTACATCACATATGTCATGAGGGAGCATCACAACAATCATGAGGGAGCATCACAAGAATAGGTGAGAGACCCCAGTACCGGTTGACCTTGTCTGCACGCACGGACCGCCATTTGCGCTTCCTCAGCGCCTCGCCAATCAACCGATTCATCATGCCATGCCCGATGAGCAGTACCTGTTGATGGCTGAGTGCCAGTTCTATCAGACGTTCAGCACACTTGCCCGCCCTGCTCCTGGCCACCCCAGAGGTCTCGCAATGAAGTGAATATCCGCACACCCATGCCATTCGCGCCAGCAGGGAGAGTTTGCCCGCATGCAGCTTCGGTCCCGCCCACCTGAATGACGGCAATCCTGCTTCCCTGAAGATGGCATCTGCTAGATCGACAGCAACCCCGAGCAGTTCCGCCGAATGCGTCGACCTCAGCAAGTCACTGCAGACAATGTATTGACATTGCCCGGATGCGGATATGGCGTATGGCGGCGGACGGTCCGACACACCGGCCTCGTCGTAGCGCGCCATCCAGGCATGAAATTCAGCGGGAACAATCCGCTCTGAAGTATCTATTGCCGGCCTACCGTGGCGAAGCAGATTGATCTCCATGTCGACAGTTCAATTCTCCAGGTGGTCCGTTCTGTCAAAAAAATCCAACCGTGGATCGCCGCCAAGAACCAGCTTGGACAGACCTGTATTGCTGGTGTGATACTGAAAAAAAGGAAACGGTTTACCGTCCATCAGTCCCGCTAAAGCAATTGCCATGGCAGCACCGTGACCCACGACAGCGACCTCCTCTCCCGCATGCGCCTCTCTGATGTCAGCGATGGCAGCCAGCATTCGCGTCATCACCTGGGTGAGGGACTCACCACGGTCCGGTGCATAGTGAAAATCAGCAGCAATCTTGCCGAAAAAACCCAACTTACCGTGTAACTCCTCGTAGAGCGTGTTTTCCAGGATGCCGATGCCATATTCCATCAAACCATCCAGGAAAACCGGTTGCAGTTGCAGATGGGCATTGATCAACTCGGTGGTACGGCGAGTTCTCTTCAAAGGGCTCGAATAGACCGCTCGAACGTTACCGTGCTGTTCGTGCAGGTAATGTCCCAATCGTGTCGCCTGTTCCATGCCGAGTTCGGTTAACTCGCTGTCCGTGTGACCGTGCCATCTGCGTTCGACATTGGCTTCGATCTCACCGTGACGGATGAGATAGAGGGTGGTCTCCTGTACCGTTGCTGCTACCACTCGCCGTTACCAGTTCGCCCTTACCAGTCGCCCTTACCAGTTGCCACTGTTTTCCATGCTCACCCAGGGTTCTTGCGGTGTCAGCGCTTCGCCATCCTGCAGCAATTCGATGGATATATTGTCCGGCGACCGCACGAAAGCCATATGCCCATCTCGCGGCGGCCGGTTGATGGTCACACCACCATCCATCAGACGCTGGCAGGTCTTATAGATATCGTCCACCCGGTAGGCTAGATGCCCGAAGTTGCGTCCCCCGGACAGGTCATCGCCATCCCAGTTGTAGGTGAGTTCCACCTGAGTGCCTTCATCCCCCTCCGGTGCCAAAAAGACCAGGGTAAATCGTCCCTGCTCATTGTCGAAGCGGTGCAGTTCCTTCAACCCCAACTTATTGCAGTAGAAATCGATCGAATCGTCCAGATCTTTAACGCGCACCATGGTGTGTAGGTATTTCATATAATCGCCTTTCGCCAGTTGCAAGCCTTTGGTTAGCTGAATCCAGCCTCGCCCTTCCGTTAAGGTCGGCGCTATTGCCGGGGTAGTACAAAAACTGGATTCGAGTAGAACCACAGGTCCTGCCACACGTCTTCGCCCGGGCCGTCGCGTTCCGGCTCCAATTGCTCGGTGTTGGTTCCGCGAACTCGAAGGTAGAGTCCCGTAGCCACGTCTTCGATAGTATGAGTCATCGTCATGTACTCACCCCGGTGTTGCCAGTCTCTCTTGGTAAACCGCTTCACAACCTTTGTGGAATCGTTAGTATCTGTTGAGGTATCTTCAGCCTTGCCGGTTATGTCGCCGATAATAAGATCGACTCTCTTCACTTTCGCATTGACGCCATGGAGATTCGGCTTGTTCGGATCCATCATTCTGATGGTTATCTCAATGTCGGCACCAGGGGGAACAGCTAACTCGCCACCGATCGATGCCTTGTTGGTGCCCGCTGCCGCGGTAACAAAAAGCTCGGAGATCAAATCACCTGTGGTGACAAACATGCGCCCGTTTCTGATCCCTTCTAGAATGCTGTCATGGTTTTTCTCGGCGAAGACGTAGGTCTTTGAGTATTCCCCGGGCCAGAAGTCGCTGCCGCCCTCAGTGTAGTGTCTGTGGGAGTCTGAATTGGCGGTAATCCACCAGTGCCGCCCCTCGCCAAGCATAGAGTCCCAGAAGCCGCCAAGGCGCGCAGTCATCTGATCAAATGCACCCATGGTTGGATAGCCCTTGAAAAATGCGGTCTCGTATGGCGTCCGCGGATAACGCGGTTTAATCGAACCGTCAGGATTCAGCGTCATGGCCTGATGTCCAGGGGATCCCTCCATACCCACCGCCACCTGCGCTGCCGAGTCGTTCCAACGTCTGAGTTCTGACGGCTGATAAAGGCCGTATTCCCCCAGACCGGGTGCCGAGCGGGAGGGGTGATGGGCGATGACAACTGGCTGCAATTTCATCTCCTTCATGAACTCCAGTGCTTCCAGCATCCTCTCTTCCGTATTCCTGGCCGGATCGGGCGGATAGACCTCCTTGCGGTCAAACGTGGATTCGAGCAGATATAGCTGCTCCGCCTCTCCCGGGCTGTAGGGGATGATTATGCTGCTGTGGTCTGCGCCGGGTGAGTTGAGTTCCATGCCGTAAAACTGAATCACCTCCGGCACTACTTCACGGGATAGGACCAATTCAGGATAGGCGCGCTCCAGATTGATCTTCGCGTGACCTGCTTCGCCATGGTCGGTCGCCACTGTCCAGGACAGGCCAAAGTGCTTCGCCATAAGCGCGTTCATTGGGATGGGATATAGTGCTTCAACTCCGATGAGTGGCGTTGGCGGATCGGTTTCGACATTCCAGCGAATGCTGTAGCGCGAGTGGATATGGTGGTCCCCGGCAAGCCACCGTGATGGTTTGGGCTGGACCTCCTGCATGGGCGATTGCATGGGCGATGCATAGCCAGCTGCAAGCACCAGTAGTACCAGGCAACAGGTAATATTTCGAATATGATCAATCGCCATTGTAGTCTTCGCCGCTGCCATCAGTTGCATAACGACAGTGTAGTTTCAGTGCCGTATCTTGAGCCCGACGATACTACCACTCTTGTTGGGGTTGCGCACCTGCGAGTGATACGCGTGCGGGTGAGCTCCTGCCATATTGGGTTACCGTATACCGTTCACGAAGCAGGTTGACGATGCCCTGCTCGCCACCCATATGCAGGGCTCCAGCGATGACCAGAAATGACCCCTTGGTCGACAGATAGCCTTTGATCTTTTCAACCATGCGTAGGTTGCGCTCGGTTATCAGCTTGTTCAGCCAACTGTCCAGAACCGGATCTTCATCGCTTGCCATGGTGGTGATTGAATACATCTCATCCACGTCTCCCCGCTTCCACGCATCGATCAAAACATCCAACATCGCTTCCGTTTCATCCAGCCCAATCAGATTAGCCTTCAGGATCAGTTCCTGAATGTGCGGTGGGTCATCTGCCAATATGCCGATCTGTTCAGAAATGGTTTCCAACTGCAGGATCCGCTTCGCCTGCCTGGCTCGCCCTAGAAAGTGGATGTCGATACCCAGAGACGGATCGTAGCCAAGAGCGGTTATCTGTCGAATGGCCAGGGTCATGCTCAACAGCCAGGGCCGCATTGTTCGCAAACTGTCCATCGACATGCCCTCTTCCGCCAGGTACTCGTGTAGCAACATCAAAGTGTCCGGTGAAAGGTTGTCTTCGATGGTATCGCCGTCCTGGTAGTGACCTTTTTCCTGCATCAACAGCAGGTCGGATGGCTGCATATCATAGGGATTGACTTCAACCACCAGCGTATCCGCTTTTCCGTAGGCTCGTTCGAAGGCTTCGGGAAGCGGGTACATGTCTGGTTTTACCGCATGAATAGAACCCAATAAGTAGAGTTCGGTGGTTGCGGTTTGAATTGACCAGAGGCAGATCCTGTCGTCAGCTTCGGCACCTTTAGCAGCGGCAGTTGCTGCAAGCAGAAGCAGCAGGCAGCAGGACCGCTCCAGTCGCTTCACGCTACCGCGAATCGAAGCCACCCACCCATATTGGACTGGACCATGCATATTCATCATCGATCTGCTTAACCCGAACATAATAGTAATCCGCTTCTCTAATTTCGCGCACATCAACGTATTCAAACTTCTGTGTGAGAGCAGCATCGGGATTGATCAACCGCAAAGTGATCTGATCAGTGTATCCCTGCACATTCACGTCTCTTACCACGTCACCACGTTTAAGTTCGTCCAGCGAGATCCTTTGTCTTACTGACGGTGTCACTGCAGGTAATCTCGTGCGCGGCAATTCGAGTTCATCCTCATGCCCCTCCTTGATGCTTATATCGAATATCAGATCGTCAGCCGACCTGGACAGCTCTGTTACGAATCCGCGCTGATTACCACGTGTGTGGAGCAGGAAATCCGCCCTTTGTCTGTTTGCTGGGTTGATGCGAACCGTGTTGAAATTTCCGCCATAGGAGATCGAAAGCAACTCTCCTTCACTCACCCCAAGATAGCCAAGCCACTGCCGACCCTGTCTGGGGAGATCCTGTTGACCCATGAAGGGAGCAGAATCAGAAAAAAAAGTGAGTTTCAAGTAGGCGCCAGACTCCGTCAGTTCTTGTGGACGTGAATAGGTTTTTTCCCACAGCAGGGATCCATTCTTGAAAAGGCTGATGACATCGATTGGCGCACTGCCCACCACCTCGCCCTGGATGATTCGACGCTCAGAAGATGGTATCCGACTGCCCATCGAGCCGTTGTTTACCCGGAAATCAAGGATGATCCTTTCACCCGAGGTGGCATAGGTGGATCGGCTCTTCAGTGCATCGAACAGACCATCGCCGGTTTTTCGCGCAGCCAGAACCGCTGTCAGTCCACCGTTCGGCGAATTGCCTGGATGAGCCGTGTGACTGTCCGAGGCCGCTACAAACCCAACACGATTACCATGGCGCGCATAGTAGTTCCCGAACCACTCGAAGAACCCCTGCTCCGATTGAATCTCGACCAGCGATAGCAGCTTCGGATCTGCGTAGCGCCAGTCACCGGGCGCTTGACCATGGGGGATAACGATCACATCTTCGCTGCTGTTGCCGGCACGCAACTGTGCATATAGATCGGACAGGCGGCTGGTCGTCTGTTTGGGGAAACGATCCCTGCCCGATGGTCGACGAAAGATGACTGTCTGGTGACCACCTTTTTCGATGGGCATGGTCCACTCATACCCTAGTAAAGGAACAAAGACATCCTCCTGGTAGTGGCGTTCGACATCTGATGCAAGCGTGCCCCACTCCCAGTCATCCAGCCACTGGTCATGCTCCGGCAGCGACAGAAAGTCGAGCCGAGCATCCTCTTTGCCGTAACGCAGATTGCTTTCGGCACTGCCCTGGCCATCCGTCATCTGTGTGTGGCCATGCAGATCTCCCCAGTAAATCCTGCTGTGTGGGTTAGCGACAACCTTGACCGGATTAACCACTCCCTTGACTCCGCCGCCGCTTGACCGAAACGTGAAGTGGTAACTGCCGGGTTCGTTGAATTGCATTCCCTGCAGCGTGCTCGAGGGACCATAGCCGGCAGGCACGCGAGCGTAGAACGCACCATTCAGCAACACTTCATAGGACGGCATTCGCCCACTGGCCCGATTGCCAAATTCATCCTCGCTGCTGACCACTATATTGAACGTCTCACCAGGCATGACTATGGAAGGGGCAAAGCCTCTGACTGCAGCCACCTGGCCGCCGGTAATGCGTAAGGGGAGTAAAGGCAAGCTGAGATAGGGGCTCGCCTCAAAGAGGCGTATATAGACGGGTAGCACAAAGCCGTCGTTGCCGGACGTTGGCAGCTTCAGGCCTTGGGACCCTTGCTCCTGATCACCATAGATGAATTCAATCCTGTCGTCCGGATACAATGTACCTTCTACGATCTCAAAAAAGATCAGTGCTTCAGCACGCCGCAGTCCACCATGTATGCCTCCCCTCGGTACGCTGCTGCTGGCAAATTTCACGTTGCTTCGGGAAGATCGCAGCGAAACAAAGTTGTCGGCAGCGGCTGTATCAGCCTGCAATCGGGGGGTAAACAACCAGTGTTTGGCCAGCAGAAAACCACCACCGACGGTCATTAACTCGCTCCCCAACGTGTAGATCTGACGAATCTCCCGATAGGAACCCGCAGTGAATGGGCCGGTGGTGACCGCTGATAATCGCCCGAGCGCACCAGGTCGTTCATCCAGCAGTTTCATCTCGAACAGATACTGATCAACCGATCGGTTCAGCGCAGCCAGCCGCTGCGGGGTGGCATCCTGCAGTGACAGGGTCAGAATCCGAGCGAGAACGCTGGTCAGTTCATGAGGAATGCTGTTGCCACCCATCGCATAGCGATTGGCCCAGCGCCACAGCAGTGCAGCTCTCGATCTCAAGGACTCAAAATCGGCTGCGGGCGATGGTTCGTCGAGGGATTTTTTCAGGGCTTCAACCCGCCCTCTCAGATCACCGGTCAAGTAATCGCCGCCTACTTGGCCGGAAACGGCAAGCGGGATAAGAGAAAGAACCAGGAGTAACGACCGCACTCGACTGACAATACGGCAGAGCCCGGTGAGCAGTTTGTTGAGGAAGTGATCGGTTTCTGGCACGGATGAAATCCACCTGGTAGTGCGCCAACTATCCTGAATTTTGTCAAGATAGTCCAGCTTTGCAGAGTCGCTCCTGCCAACTTGATATGGATCACATACAAACCAATCCCAATGCCATATTAAGTACCGGAATCAAGTCTCCCTTTTCTAATTCGCAGGAGGGTCTGTTGTGGTCGATCTCACTGGATTCCGCAGGTCGCAGGGTGTGACTCTGCAGCCAATCACATTTGCAGTGCTGGTATTCTCCTTGATCGTGTTACGGGTCAGTGCTGTTGAAGACGAATTCGGTCTGGATGCAGAGCCAGCCCGCGGATACGAGCTCACCATGGATGCGGAGATTGACGACGCGCTATTGTTGGCGCCGAATCTAGACAATGGGCGCAGGATCTTCCAGATATGCACCGAATGTCACAAAAACAATGCCTGGGGATCAGACGATGGTGAGTTTCCGCAGATTGCCGGCCAGCATCGCAGCGTGATCATCAAGCAAATCGCGGATATTCGCTATGGCAATCGGGACAATCCTACCATGCTGCCATTTGCCCAGAGAGCATTCTTTGAAAGCCCGCAAGGATTTTCCGACGTGGCCGGTTATCTTTCCTCCCTGCCCGTCACTCCAAGGCCCGGCATCGGTCCGGGGAATGACCTCGAATATGGTGCGCAGCTCTACAAGAAGAACTGTTCCCAGTGCCATGAAGACAACGGCATGGGAGATGACGAAACCTACTTCCCGAGAATACAGGGACAGCACTTTGAATACCTGGTACGGCAGCTGAAGTGGATACGCGCCCCGAGCTAGGCGCCCCCCTAAAAATACACCATCTCCACTCCCAGGGTGTGGAGGTTGACGATACCCACCTTGTTCAGATTCGGGAGTTGGCCGGCACACTCGCCGGGATTGAATTTGAGCTGGTTGGCAAAGAATTCGATGGTTTTGATATGCGTATGCCCAAACAGTGCCAGGTGGTGTTTGTGATTCAGATACCTGTTGAGATCCCTGGGGTCGTGCACCACCAGGATGGAACGGTCGCACCACTCCACTTCCAGCGGTGGGTCGGTGAAATGGAAACCGTTCAGCGCTGCACTCTGTTCAAGATCAGTTCTTTCCTGATCGTTGTTACCATAGACGCCAAACAACGGCACCTTCAGTCTGCTCATCGCGGTTAGGGTCTTAACCCGTGAAATGTCTCCGGTATGAATCACTCGATCCACACCGGTGCCGTTGAAAATGTCGATGATCTTTTCAACGTTGGGCATATTGTCATGGGTGTCGCTGACTACCCCAATGCGCATAACACCAATACCACCGCAAAAGAAAAGCCGGGAGTTACCCGGCTTTCCTTGTTTAGGTTGAGTTTGTAGTTAGTTGCTGCTCAGTTGTGATGATCAGCCCGGTCTAATTCACTTTCTCCAAGATGTGAAGTCCACAGGCACTGCCAAGACCGATCACATGTGTCATGCCGAGCCTGGCACCCTCGACCTGTCGATCGCCCGCTTCTCCGCGCAAATGGGTGCTGACCTCATAGATATTGGCGATTCCCGTTGCTCCTAGAGGATGACCTTTCGACAACAACCCACCCGATACGTTGACCGGAATCCTGCCTCCGAGCGCCACTTCACCGTCGTCGATCAGCCGTCCGGC
Organism: Pseudomonadales bacterium; assembly: GCA_030749725.1. Classification (GTDB taxonomy): domain Bacteria; phylum Pseudomonadota; class Gammaproteobacteria; order Pseudomonadales; family Azotimanducaceae; genus JASMJM01. Next base: position 12,053 of record JASMJM010000126.1, read on the forward strand.
CTCACCGTCCTTACACAGCCCGAGGTTCTCGTAATGAAGAATCTCCGCTGTTGCGAAGCAGTCGTGCAGTTCGATCAAATCGATGTCATCCGCGCCCACTCCCGCCATTTCGTAGGCTTGCTCGGCTGCCATTCGAGTACATGTATTGACATCAGGCATGACCAGATCGCGATCTTGGTATGGATCACTGGTGAGTACCGAAGCCCTTACTTTCACGGCACGCGCCATACCAAGCTCCTTGGCTTTCTTTTCAGAAACGAGTACAGCTGCCGCGGCGCCATCGACATTAACCGAACACATCAGTTTCGTGTTTGGATAGGAGATCATCTCCGCATTCATGACGGTGTCCAACGGCGTCTCGATCTGGTACATCGCCTTTGGATTCATGGTTGAATGGTGGTGATTCTTGACTGAGACCTTGGCAAACTGCTCGAAGGTGGTGCCGTACTTACGGGTATGTTCCAAGCCGGCTTCTGCAAACACCGATGGCATGGTGCCGGACCCCAGCATACCTTCGGACGGAATGCCGCTTCCGCCACCGGCGCCGCCCAGCAGTCCGCGCCCCATCTGTTCAACACCGACGCACAGTACGACATCGTGAACGTCCGCCTTGATTGACATCCAGCCCTGGCGAAATGCCGTGGCCCCGGTTGCACAAGCGTTGGCGCAATTCACTACACCGATACCTGTTTGACCGATCTCCTTCAGGATCCTCTGCCCGACCATGCCGCTCGCCTGACCGAGATTCCCGCAGAACAAGGCCTGCATATCCTGCATCTTCAAACCGGCATCATCCAGGGCCATCATCGCTGCTGTTGCCCCCAGTTGAGGAACGGTTTGCTCGGGAAATCGACCGAATTTGATCATATCGACGCCCATCACATAAACATCGCCCATTTCTATCTCCTCCTGTTATAAAGCTCGTTGCCTAACCAGCCGGCTGAAAAAAGTAACTGATATAGCTGTTACCGTCCCTGTCTTTGCGACCCAGGGCGTCCTTGTAGACCACGTCGACAGCCATATCGAACTGGATCTTGTCCGGGTCGGGATCGACGTCGATCAGATTACCCTTTACTGTACCACCCCCATCCAGATCGACGATGGCGGATATGTAAGGTACATCTATACCGGGAAAACTGCGGTGTACGATACAGTAGGAATACAACTTGCCCTTGTTCGACAATTTGAACGCCTCAACTGTATCCCGCCCACTACATTTGGAACAGTTAGTCCGTGTTCCCAGATAGACAGACCCGCATTCTTTGCACTTGCTCCCTTCCAGATAGGGCTCACCACCTTCCGGTAACTTCAAATAGCCAACCGCTGGTAGGGGACCCGTCGTCGTTGCTTGCTCTGACATATAGTTTCCTCTGAACGCAAATCTTTGAATACGAGAGAGTAATACTCATGCTCCCGAGGTTCAACCATTATGCGCTACAGATTTCACGTATGCGGCACAGATTGCAGGTATGCGCGACAGATTGCAGGTATGGGCGAGAGATTTCAGGTATGCGCGAGCGATTTCACCATTGCACTACAGATTTCACCTATGCACAACAGATTTCACATCGCCGTCTACATCGGCGACTTGTTGGCCGACGGGTCCGGCATAGATGAAGATTATGAGGGAGAGTAGTCCCGCTGCGGATGCCGCAAGGTAGGACCAACGATAGGTGGCTTCAAGGGTGTAGATCCAGCCCATCAACGCAGGCCCAACGGCCACGCCGACCGTCGTCAACAGGTTCGACACGGAGTAGATTCTAGGGTAATGCAGCAGGCCGAATGCTTCTGCAATCAGCAGGGGTTGCAGCATCAACAGATTGCCGACCGTCACGCCGAAGAACGCAAGGCCGAACAGCAGCACCCAAGGCCCGTTACCGAGAGCCAGTATCAGCAGAGCCAGACACTGTGCCAACATCATCCCCGTGGTGAATGCCCGGATCGAGATGCGATCGACTATCCATCCCCCCGTCAACCGCCCGATGATGCTGAAGATCGGCAGCACAGCCAACGCTGAAGCTGCCTGACCCGTGGAAAGCTGCTCGCTCAGTAGACCAAACTGGTGTGCAATTCCACCCACCTGGGCGAGCATGACAAAAATATAGGAGAGCGCCATGCCCCAGAAGAAGCGGTTTCCCATAGCGCTACCAAAGGGCAGTCCCTGCTGATATTCCTTCGTCTGTGGCTCGTCCTCACCGTCCATGCCGATCCCCAGGTCGGAGGGGAACGCTCGAATAAATAGCATGCTCACCGGAACCGTACCGAGTATGTAGATGGCGCCTAGCCATGGGGTTGCCCTGGCTATGCCAACTGAGCCGATGAAATCCGCACTGAGGGGCGTGATCAGCACGCCACCGAGAGACAGTCCGGTGGAGGCAGTAGCCAAGGCGAGGGCTCTCCTTTTCCTGAACCACCTGGTGACCAGTGTGGTTCCCGGCAGCAATCCGGATGCGGAAAAGCCTATTCCGAAGAGTATATACATGGCATACAACTCGAATAGTGAGCCCACCCGACCGATTACAGCCAGTGACAGTCCTGCCAGTAAACCACCACCCACCAGAGTCACCCTGATATCGAACCATTCGATCAGCCGGGCAACCAGCAGACCGCTCACGCCGGCCGTGATAAAGAAGATGGATACTGCGGTGGATGTAGCGGTTATTGGGAAAGATCGCTCAGTCGATAACGCCTGCAGCATCACTGTATGGTTGTAGAAACCCAATCCGGAGCAGAACGTGAGGATGATAAATACGGCCGCTACGATGCGCCAACCGTAAAAGATCCCGGCCTGTTGGCCGTCTGTTGGGTTTGTCATCCGTTATTGGGCGACATGCCGGTTGACCGGAAAGATTCGACTACACATTAGCATATATATCAAAATCTTATAGTCACTAGTTAAAGTAATTCATAAAGATTCTCTGGTGGCCCAGCCAGGCACTGATTCCTGGCAAGCGATTCTGCGAGCGATTCTGCAAGCTCAGGGCTGACTCCTTAACGCTGGTTATCCGGCTCGATAAAGCACCAGCCGATTTCAGGGAACCGCTCCCTGATCATGCGCTCTAGAGAATTGATCCCAGCCACGACCTGTTCGATGGGTATGCCGTTGCGCATTCTGATTTTTGCAGCCAACATCACCTTGGGACCAAATTGCATCGTGATGGTATTCAGAACCTCTTCGATGAGTTCGTCAGCAGCGATGGTCTCCTCAAGCAACCTTTGCAGATCAGGTTCTGCCGATCTGCCTACCAATAGAGACTGGATTCGAAGGGCGACGAATATCGCCACCACGATCAGGACCACACCGATGCAGATCGAGCCGATCGCATCGTAGGAGGCGTCCCCGGTTATGCTGGTGAGCAGGACAAACGCAAAAGCCACGATCAAGCCGACAATGGCAGCACTGTCTTCCCCCAAGACCACCACCAACTCGGCATTCCGCGTCGTCTTCAGCCACTCGAACAGTGTCTTGTCAGCGCGTATCATCCTGATTTCACGCAAAGCGCCCAGCAAACTGCCAATCCCACCCATGCATCGGTTAACAACTCCCCCGACTGCAGTTTGTGAATGCCCTCGTAGATGGAGAATACGCCACCAACGCTGAATAGCAGCAGTGCAACGATAAAACTCCAGAAATAACTGAGCTTGCCGTACCCCAGCGGATGCTCGCTGTCAGCAGGTCTGGAAGAGCCCCGCAAACCGATAAACAGAAGGATCTGATTGCAGGTGTCCGCTAACGAGTGTATGGCTTCTGCC
>JASMJM010000127.1 GCA_030749725.1 Pseudomonadales bacterium
CTGGCAAAACAGAAAGGCTTAACGGTTGCCACCATCGACTATCGCAATTCGGGCGATACGGCGGGGCCGAAAAACAGCGTAGTGGGATACGGCGCTTATGTAATCAGCGAACCAAAAGGAATGCCTCTGGCCTGGCGTCAACAGCTGCTGCAACTGGCACGCAATGCCATCGCGCATCGCTTAGACTCAAAGGCCGATTTCCAGATCGAACTCGACCTCTTCCCCGATGAGCTCAAGAAGCAATTGGCCAGCTTCGTCACCCTGAACCTGCATGGTCGCCTGCGCGGCTGCATCGGCAGCCTGGTGGCTCACCGGCAACTGCTCGCTGATATCGCTCATAATGCCCAAGCGGCTGCTTTCCAGGACCCGAGATTCTCTGCCGTTACCCGCGGCGAGTTCCAACATCTGGATGTGCATATCTCCATCCTGAGCGAACCGGTGGCCATGACCGTTACGTCCATCGAGGCGTTGCTGCAGCAAATCAGACCCGGCGTCGATGGCTTGATTATCGAGGAAAACGGCGCCCGCGCTACCTATCTACCTTCGGTATGGGAACAGATTACTGACCCGGCCGTCTTCGTACGTGAACTGCGAGCCAAGGCGGGCCTCAATCCCAACGGTTGGAGTGACGCCACTAAGGCATTTAGATACACAACCGAAGAGTTCAGCTAACCAGTGCGCATCCATACATAGAGAGATCAATACCGCCATACCTTGAGATGGGCACCCATGGAACGGAATCCAAATCCGATTTGCACTAACTGGAAACTCACCTTCGAAGCGCCATTGCACAGCCGTTGAGGTGAGACTTCGGCAGAAGCCTGAAATGATTGACCTGACAAAACCACCCCTTTGTACAAGAGATGACACTATTCTCTTGCGGCCCTATACGCTGGAAGATACCGATAATCTTTACGACGCTGCCAGGGAGTCGATCGATGAGGTATACCCATTCTTGCCCTGGTGCCATCCTGACTCTATGCGGGAGGAAAGTGAGGAATGGATCAGGACCTGTATCAAACGATGGGATAGAGGTGCGGTATACAACTTTGCCATCTTTGATCCGTCAGAACTGATTTTCTTAGGAGGCTGCGGTCTGGATCTTCTCGGCAGCGAAAATTCCCGCGCTAATCTGGGTTACTGGGTGAGGACCTCTGCTACCGGCAGAGGTGTTGCGACCCTGGCAATCAGACTGCTGGCAGACTATGGATTCAAACATCTGGCACTCCGGCGCATCGAGATACTGATGGCGACCCACAATCATGCCAGCAGGAAAGTGGCGGAAGACGTGGGTGCAAAACTTGAAGGGGTACTGCGCAACCGTCTGGTGATTCACGATGTTTCCTACGATACCTACTCCTACGCACTGATACCATCGGACTATGAGTGAGGGTCACCCTAACTCGTCAGTTACTCAGTGCAATCACACTACGCAATAGATTGGTGAAGCCTGCGACATCCGTCGCGTCATAGAAGTGCCTGAATTGCGGGTGCCTCGACACGATATCGACTCTCTGACCGCTCGGGTTTATGGCATAAGCTCTGGGCACGTACGCACCGTCGTCAGCGAACTGGTTGCTGAGACCGGGCTGTTGAGGCGCATTTATTCGAATCATGACAACTTGCTGTGCCAGCCCTACGATCTGTGGATTGCTAAACAACTTCTGATAGGTGCGACAGGTGGGACACCAGTCAGCATAAAGCAGCACCAATGCGGGTCGGCCAGTCTTTTTTGCCTCCGCAAGACCGGATGCATAGTCGTGCCAGCGAATTTGCTCGTCGTTCCAATCAAGGACTGGTGACGCATAAAGTTGTTGACTGACCAGTATAGACAGCAGGGCGGAGACCAATTTCATCATGTTCCAGCATTACTCCAAATGTCACAGGATAAGACCCAGCATCAGCCGGTTTTTTTTCATCGGCCAGTTTGTGAAAACTATCAGTGGTTGCGCCGGTCTGCCTTGTAAGCCGGTATGGATGCAAATCTTGGATGCGTGCCAGGGTTTTCCCATTGGTTATGAATACTTGAATTAGGAGAGATCGGTATGCCAGTTAAGACTAGGTGGACAAACCTGATTTGTATCCTGCTGCTGTCTGCCATCAGCCATTCATGCGCTGACGACCGGGATACTGTGCGCGATAACATGCAGGTTGCTGCGAATAATCCCTGCGCTATGAAGAACCCCTGCGCAATGAAGAATCCGTGTGCCACGAAAGCCGCTCGTAATCCCTGTGGTATGAAAAACCCGTGCGCCATGAAAACTGCTGCCGACCCCTGCGGGATGAAGAACCCCTGTGCAATGAAAACTGCCGCCAACCCCTGCGGGATGAAGAACCCCTGCGCAATGAAAACTGCCGCCAACCCCTGCGGGATGAAGAACCCCTGTGCAATGAAAAATCCATGCGCCATGAAAACTGCTGCCAACCCCTGCGGGATGAAGAACCCCTGCGCAATGAAGAATCCGTGCAATCCCTGTGGCATGAAAAATCCCTGTAATCCCTGTGCTGGGAAAAGTGTCGTCCAAGCCAACTACATCACCCGGCCTAAGGGTAGTAAGGTGTATGCATCCGGAAGTCGTCGGCAGATGGTTGAACTCGGCCAGGCCTTGTGGAATGACAAGAGCCTGAGCAGCAACGGACTTGCCTGCCAGAACTGTCACGTCCAGGGTGCTGCATTTAACGCAACCTATAAGAAGCCCTACCCTCACAAGGTCGCCATGGTGAAAGAGCGGGCGGGTTTGAACAAGCCCATCTCCGCAGAACAAATGGTGCAGTTCTGTATGGTCGTACCGATGGCCACCAACCCCCTCATGTGGCGATCCAAGGAACTGGCTGCTCTAACTGCCTATGTGGAAGATGTTAGCCAACCCACATTCGCAAAAACGAGCGTGGCGAATCCCTGCAACCCGTGTGGGATGAAGCGTGGCATGAAGAATCCTTGTGCGAACCCCTGTGCGGCAAAACACAATCCCTGTGGTATGAACAAGAATCCCTGCGGTATGAAGAAGAATCCCTGTGGTATGAAGTAGAATCCCTGCAATCCCTGAAGCAGGAAGAAAAAAGTAATTCACTTACCGGAGGGGTGCACCTGAAAGCACCCCGCCAACCTTCCCACACCTTTATTATGCACAGCAATTGTGGTTTGCTGACGGTCGTCTCAGTGATTATAGGATCACCAATGCGACTATCCTACTTCGCTGCATTACTATTATCTGCAAGCTCTTTCGCTGCACACGCAGCCGAAGAACGCGTTGCCAGTGCAACCGAGACGTTCTTCGACAAGCACTGGCCCTCTACTATTCACCCCCAGGGAGAGCCGGACGATGCGCTGCCAGACGTGGAGAAATCACTGGCACCTGAATCCTGCCGCATATGTCACCTTCAGCAGTACCAGGACTGGCAGACCAGCATGCACAGCAGGAGTATGAGTCCCGGCATAGTCGGACAGTTAGTTGAAATGGTAACTGACGATCCAGCTACGGCCCGACTCTGTTGGTCCTGCCACGCTCCCCTCGCGGAGCAGCAGGATCTGACCTACAGCACGGCAGACGGGTGGCAGGATAACCCTGAGTTTGATTCGCAACTGCAGAAACACGGCATGATGTGCGCATCCTGCCACGTGCGTAACCGCCAGTATTACGGTCCACCCAGAAGGAGCTCTCCAAACACAACCGGACGGATCGAAGAACTCCTGCCACACGGCAGTTTTGTCGCCGAAGTGGGATTCACCAAGTCAGAATTCTGCCGAGGCTGTCATCAATTCGCCAGGGACGACTATGCTTTAAACGGCAAGCTGCTGGAGAACACCTATGCGGAGTGGGCTGCCAGTGAATATGCCGACAACGGCACGCAATGCCAGGACTGCCATATGCCGGACCGCCGTCATCTCTGGCGCGGCATCCACGATGCCGATATGGTCAGAAGCGGGATTACCATAAGCGTCTCGCCCGTCCCGGAGAATCATCTGCCGGGCCAACTGGTGGATGCCACCATCAGCATAGAGAACTCAGGGGTGGGTCACAAATTTCCCACCTACATTACGCCCAAAGTTTTCGTGCGGGGAAGACTGTTGACAGAGATGGGTGAGCAGATCGACTCCAGCCTGCAGGAATATGTGATCGGCTGGGAATCCTATGATCTGGCTGTAGAAGCCTATGACACTCGTCTGTCACCGGGCCAACAGATCGAAATCAGCTATCGGTACCCATTACCTGACGAGGGGACCAAGCTGCAGATCGAAGTCGTCGTCGATCCGGACCACTGGTACCGACGCTTCTACCAGAACATCCTCAATAGCGGCGGGGGTGGAGCAGGCAGAGAGATGCTGGCCGAGGCGCTGGCGTTATCCCAGCGCTCCTCATTCAGCATCTATGAGCAGGTTTTCGCTCTGGTCAAACCTAAGGGTGACAACCCATCACAGTAACTCGTCAAACCAAGCCAGAATGTGATTCAGTCTGCTGATTCGGTGGCTGGGCCTCCCGTCCCGGCTTAGGCCATGACTCTCCTGCGGGTACAGAACCAGCTTGGCCTTCTTCTTCTGCATCTTGAGGGCGGTGTAGAACTGCAGATCCTGTTCCAGCGGCACTCTGAAGTCGTTTTCGCTGTGGATGATGAGTACCGGCGTGGTCACCTTGTCAGCATAGTGTATGGGCGAACGGGATAGATAGTCATCGGCATCGCGCCACGGAAAATTCTGGAACCAGAGTTTTGCAAAACTGTAGTTGTAGTCTGCCGTACCTACAAAGCTGTACCAGTTGATCACAGCTCGTTGAGTAATTGCCGCCTTGAACCGGTCGCTGTGGCCGACTGTCCAGGCGGTCAATAGGCCACCGCCACTGCCCCCGGCGACCCCCATTCGATCAGCATCCACATATGGCCTAGTAATCAATTCATCCACGCCCGCCATTAGGTCCCTGAAGTCGTCACCTGGATATCGGTACTGGATAATATTGCCGAACTCGGTGCCGTAACCGGTACTGCCCCTGGGATTGGTTATAAAAACCAGATATCCCGCATTTGCCAACACCTGAAATTCGTGGAAGAAGGAGGTCCCATACATGTAGTGTGGACCACCGTGGATATACAGCACCAAGGGGTAGCTGTTACTTTCTTCAAAGTCGATCGGCCTGATCAACCAGCCCTGAATTTCTCTGTCATCGAAGGATTGGTACCAGATCTCTTCATATGCGGAGTAGCGTGCGACTTCGGCGTTGACATCGGTTATCTGAGACCAGCGGCTTTGTTGAGGTCTGTTATCCCGCAGCATAAACACCTGCGCCGGTAACGTGGCATCCGTATAGAGAACCGTTAAGTCACTTTTGCCGGACACGGTAAAGCTGAGTATCCCGCCCCGCGCCAACTGGATCAGTGGCGTTATGCGCGAATCCTTTATCCTGATCTCCTGAATGCCAACCTGTCCGCGGTCGGCTGAAGTAAAGTAGATTGATTTGCTGTCCCGCTTCCACTGGATGGAACTGCTGCTACCGCCAATGGGTGCACTCACGTCAGTTCCCACACCATCGCCGACAGCGCGCTCATATCCCGCCGTCAGCAGGCTCCGCTGGGAACCGTCCGGCCGCATGATATAGAGTTCTGCAACGGCATAGCTTGGTTGTGGCTCGGTGACATCGTAGCCGGTGAATGCGATCCACTTGCCGTCCGGCGAGACCAGCGGACCATCATCGGGACCCTTGTGTTTGGTCATGGGGATGGGTTCGCTGCCACCGATCGCCGCCACACGATAGATTTCCGTATCTCCCAACTGATATTCAGCATCCTCCTTGCGAATGGCACTGAAGTAGATAATTCTGCCATCAGCGGACCAGTGGGGTGCACCATCGTCAAAGTCTCCGTGTGTAATGCGGCTGGCTTTGGCCGGGAACTGTTCGCCAACTTGCACAATCCAGATGTGGTCACGCTGTCTGTTACGCTGCTGGATGAAGTCCGGCGCGCCGTCCATTCGAGTCTTTAAACTATCAAGGACTATTTCCTCCTTCGCCTTTAACTTCTGCCGCTTTTCAAGTGTTTTCTTATCGACGTCGCCCGCCGCCTGCTCTGCTTCCCGTGCCTCGCGTTCCTCCTTCTCGCGTCGCTCCTCGGCCGTCAGGTCTTTACTCAGAAAAGCGATCCGGGTGCCGTCTCTCGACCAGGCCAAATCGCTGACGCCCTGCTTGGTGTTCGTCAGTTGACGCGCTTCGCCCCCATCTATATCGAGAATATATATCTGCGCCTTGTCCTTGCGTTTCGAGATGAAGGCCAGTTTGTCACCGTCCGGAGACCAGCGAGGTTGTGAATCCGGACCAGCGTGGGTGGTGAATGGTTTCGTCTCGCCACTGCCGGCTACCCAGATATCACTGCCGTAGCGATCCTCGTCCTGCAGGGTGGTGACGTTAACAAAGGCAACTCTGGTTCCGTCCGGCGAGATCTGTGGATCGGCAACATAGCGCCATTGCCACAGGCTCTCAGCAGCCAATCCTTCCGGCTCGGCTGCTTCGGTACCGTCCGGGACCGCCAAAACCAACAGCAGAAGGACGGTCGACAGGACGATCTTCATTGGCACACTCCTTCGAGAAAACTTGAATTTCTGCAGCGATCAAGCCATGACTATCTGCATGGTTCCACGCTGGGGACAGTACACTAGTATGGTTGCTGCATCATATCAGGCACAAGCACGAATGGAGAGTTGCACCCGGGGTGTTGCAGGAATCCGGTGATGGGTCGACGGCTGAATTCGCCCTACAGATGTACGACCACCCTGCGACTGCCTCGATGATGCCGCTGTTCCCACAGGAAGATGCCCTGCCAACTGCCGAGGGCCAATGATCCACCGATGACCGGGATAGAGAGACTGGTTGCAGTCAGGGCTGCTTTGATATGGGCCGGCATATCATCCGGGCCTTCCGTGGTATGTGTATAGATGGGATCGTTTTCCGGCACCAATCTATCAAACCAGCGTTCCAGATCGGTTTTGGCCGAAGGATCATAGTTTTCCTGAATGAGCAGACTTGCCGAAGTGTGCTGAATGAACAGCGAACACAGGCCCTCATCCACGCCGCTGGATTCCACTTCCCCTGCCACCAGGGGGGTGATGTCATGAAGCCCTTTGCCGTTGATCTTGATGGAAAGCGTTTTAATCACTGAATTCAGCTACAGAACTTCCCCAAGAAACCCATCCAATTCACTGGCAAACCTCACCGGATTGTCGCTGTGCACATTGTGGGTGGCATCCGGTATCACCATTAAGCGGCCATTCGGTAAAGCATCTATCATCTGATCCGCCACTTCAGGCGACAGGATCTTGCTGTCAGCGCCTCTGAACAGAATAGTTGGCAGCGTGATATTCCTGACATCTTGCCAGCGTGCCGCGACGCGCTCCGCAGCTCTCTGTTCCAGCTCCTGCTCCGAGAGATCCAGTGGCGGCCGGGGTCGCCTGTCTCTCTTCCAGGTATATTTGCCGTCCTGCGTCTTTTTGAGGCTGTGGGTCAGGCTGTAGCGCAGGTGAGCTTCAGGCCGATGGGGCATGAATCTCTTTGCGCGGTCCAGGAAGTCCTCGAAGTCAAACAGTTCCGCCGTTGCTTCGCTGAAATCGTGCATCTCTCTTTGCCCCTCCATCATGCTGACGGGAGCGACATCGACAATGCCCACCGCATCCAGCCGAACGGGATAGCGAGAGGCGAAGCGGATGGTATTCATGCCGCCCATGGACATCCCCACCAAGGTCAGGCGTTCGAAGTTCAGATAGTCGATAAACTGCCTGGTATCCTCCAGCATAAGGTCCCCGGAATCCTCGTGCAGATACTTTTCAGCAGTCCACTCGGAATCACCGTGACCGCGCTGATCCAGTGCGATCAGGTGGTACTTGTGGCGTAGGCCGAGGGCCGCCATGTCCCAGGTGTGGGCAGTCAGCGATCCGCCATGGAGCAGCAATACGTGTGGCAGGTGGCGGTTTCCCCAATCCAGCCAGTGCAGTCTGATGCCATTGAGAATGACATCGTGTTCTGCAGGTAGTGCAAATTCCTCCGCTTCGACTCCGGCAGCCTTAGCACAGTCGATCATCAACGCTTGGTAGTCTGCAGACATTGCGGCACCCGACAATCCCGTGCGGGATCCTAACGCCCGGTGAATTCCGGCGCTCTCTTTTCTATAAACGCCTTGACGCCTTCCCTGAAATCCTCACTGTTGAACATACCGGCAAGATGGACCATCAGGTGATCAACCGCTGTATCGAAAGACTCTTCCAATCCCATTCTCATCATCCGCTTGGTGGTCTGCACAGCCACCGGGGCGTTGGCAGCGATCTCCTGGGCCCACTGCATGGCGGTGGACATCAGCTGGTCATCGGCGACAACCGCATTCACCAATCCCATTTCCAGGCTCTCTTCAGCGCTGAGGGTACGACCACGATAGTAAATCTCGGCAGCTTTACCCCAACCCACCAGACGGGGCAGCAACCAGGTGCCGCCGCTCTCCGGCACGATATTGCGTTTTACCATGACCGCTGCCATCTTGGCGGACTCGGCGGCGATACGAATGTCGGCGATCAGAGTGAGATCCATGCCGTATCCAGCCGCCGCCCCATTGATGGCCGCTATCACCGGTTTATCGATGCCCCACATAACGGTGATGGGAGCATCCCGCAAGTTGAACATCTGCCTCGGGCGGGGTGTATCGGATCTGCTGCCGATGCCACCTGCGTTCACATCCACCAGATCCAGACCGGAGCAAAATCCTCTGCCGGTACCGGTGAGCACGATGGCCCGCACATCCGGGTCCTGATTCGCCTCCACCAGCTTCTCGGACATTTCCTTCAGCATGGGGCCGCTAATGGCATTGAGTCGCTCGGGTCGATTCAGGGTCAGGACCAGTACGTTGCCCTCCTGCTCCACCAACAGCTCGTCGGTATTCGAATTACTTATCGTCATACATCCTCCTCGGGAAAGATCGCAATGAACTTGCGCTGCGGCCATCCTAACAAACTTCAGATTGTTTTCCATGCTTTGTCAGAACAGCTACGATAATTTATGATTGCCTGGTTTTCTCGGTGTCCCGTCATTATCTTGAAGTCGTACCCACTTACAGTTCCCATACTCCTACTGGTGTTAGGCGTGCACTCCCTTGCCGAAGCGGCAGATGCCACCGAACTGTCATTTGAGTTTCCCAAGTTTGCCGACAACAGGGCTGAGATTACCGTCGACGGCAAATTGGACGAAGCGGTCTGGTCAGAGGTACCTGCTTTTGACAACATGGTTGTGATCGACCCGGACACGATGAAACCGGCTCAATTGCACACCCAGAGTCGGCTCTTCTACACGGACGAGGGTCTCTACGTAGGTATCGTCAGTCAACAGGACCCTGATACGCTGATTGCCAGACTCTCTTCCCGGGACCAGTTCATCAATCGCGACGGTTTTGAGTTCACCCTGGATACATCCGGTGAAGGTCTGTATGGCTATCAGTTCGGGGTCAATCTCGGCGGCACGCTGATGGACAGTACGGTGCTGCCGGAACGACAACTGAATAGAGAGTGGGACGGTCCCTGGGATGGTGCTACCGCGTTAACGGGTGAAGGCTGGTCGGGAGAGATCTTCTTGCCCTGGTCGATGATGTCCATGCCGGACAGCAGCGGCAGTCGCAGCATGGGTTTCTATGTTTCCCGTCGAGTCGCCTATCTGAACGAACGCTGGAGCTGGCCAGCCTTACCGCGCACCAAGTCAGCGTTTTTATCAGCCCTGCAGCCGTTTCTGCTGCAGGATGTCAATCCAAAGAGACAGTTCACCTTCTACCCCTTCGGCTCCGCCACCTACAACAATATAAAGAAGGAGACCGACTACAAGGCAGGCTTCGATATATTCTGGCGCCCCTCCTCCAACGTTCAATTCACCACCAGCCTCAATCCGGACTTCGGCAATGTGGAGTCGGATGACGTGGTAGTGAATCTCACTTCGTTCGAGACGTTTTTCCCGGAGAAGAGACCCTTTTTCCTGGAAGGCAACGAAATCTTCATCACTACGCCCCGAGCGGAGGTCAGACGCGGTGGCGGCAGCAGACGATTTAGGCGTGAACCTACAACCCTCGTCAATACCAGGCGTATAGGCGGCGCGCCCAGGGAGCCGGACGTGCCGCCCGACGTGGATATCCCGGATCTGGAACTCAGCAGGCCGAGCGAATTGCTGGGTGCCGCCAAGGTGACCGGTCAAAAGGGCAAGGTACGTTACGGAGTTCTGACGGCGTTTGAGGATGACACCACATTTACAGCTACGCGAAATGAGCTCGACTATCGTGCCAAGCAGGATGGTCGGAATTTCGGTATAGCCAGGGCGATTTATGAGGACACCTCGACCGGTGGTCGCCGCGCCATCGGCTGGATCAGCACGGTGGTTTCACATCCGGAAGAGGACGCTGTGGTACACGGCGTCGACGCCCATTACCTGAGTCCCGACAAGCGGTGGCTGTGGGATCTGCAACTGATGCGCAGCGATGTTGCGGAAGGAACCGGTACAGGTGGATTCATCGATGCCAAGTTTATTCCTCGTCGCGGAATTACCCACACAGTCAGTTTCGACTATCTGGATGACAAACTGGACATCTCCGATCTGGGTTTTATTCGACGCAACGATTCCATCAATTTCCGATACGCCTATATGCGCAACGAATCCGACTTTGTGCGTCTGAAAAACCGGCAGCTCTCCTGGTTTCTATCTCAGGAATACAATACGGATGGTCGGGCGGTGCGCAGCGGACTGTTTACCCGCGGTCGCTGGACGCTCGCCGATAATTCACGCATCTCCACCGAGATCAACTATTTCCCAGATCGTTGGGACGACAGGAATAGTGACGGTAGCGGCTCCTTTCGCATCAAGGATCGCTGGATACTGGCTATGGGCTGGTCCAGCGACAGCGCGAAAAAGATCAGACTGGAGTTGGATGCCGGGACTCAGCAGGAAGAGTAGCACGGCTGGTCATATGATGCTTCCGCTGAAATCACCTGGCGCCCGAACGATCGCTTTTCACTGTCGGCCGACATCAAGTACCTGGACCGCAACGGCTGGCTGCTGCACTGGGACGGGGGGGATTTTGCCACCTACAAGGCGGAGGTCTGGCAGCCCCTCATCGAGATGGATCTATTCCTGACGGCCAAACAGCAGTTACGCTTTACTGCGCAGTGGGCAGGCATCAAGGCGTTCCAGCACGCCTTCTATCAGGTCCCGCTGAAAGAGGGAGATCTCGAGCCGGTGGCCATTGCGCCCGGTAACCTCAATCGCGACTTTTCCATCAGCCGACTCACCTTCCAAGCGCGCTACCGCTGGGAGATCGCCCCCCTCTCGGACCTGTTTGTCGTCTATACCCGCGGTTCCAACCTGCCCAGCACGCCCGATGAGGACTTCGGTTCCCTGCTTCGGGACGCCTGGACCAATGAGATCGTCGACGTATTCGTGGTGAAATTACGCTATCGCCTGGGAAACTGATGCGGATCACCCGCAGCACCCGTTTTTGCCAGAACAGCCTCAATCATCTATTATGGGAGGTCGTTAGGGAAGGCCCGTTCTGATATTGAAGTTATCCCCCAGATCCATACTCCCGTTCCTGTTAGCTATGCCAACGGGTTCTGTAGTGCTTGCCAAAGACGCAACGGTAGAGCCGCTTGTCTTCGAGAAATTCGACGAGCAAGACGCCAATATGCGCATTGACGGTATGCTTGATGAAGATGTCTGGAGCAAGGTCCAGTCGTTCGACAATATGGTGGTCACGAATCCGGACACGCTGACAGACAGTCAACTGGCAACCGAGAGCCGCTTCTTCTATACCGACAAGGGACTCTATATAGGGGTAATCAGTCAACAGAACCCGGACAACCTGGTCGCCAGACTCTCCTCCCGGGATAAGTTTATCAAACGTGACGGCATCGAATTCGGCCTGGATACATCCGGTGATGGACTGTACGGGTACTGGTTTGGCATCAATCTGGGCGGTACCCTGATGGATGGGACCATGCTGCCTGAAAGGCAGTTCAGCAGTCAGTGGGACGGACCCTGGAATGCCGCCACCATGCAGACCGACGGTGGCTGGACGGCGGAGATGTTTCTGCCGTGGTCGATGATGTCCATGCCGGGCAGTACCGATGTCAGGCGCATGGGCTTTTACCTGATGAGAATGGTTTCCTATCTGGATGAGATCTGGATGTGGCCGGCTCTGCCCAGGACAAAGTCGACCTTTCTCTCCTCGATGCAACCTCTGCAGCTGACAGATGTCAATCCGAAGAAGCAATTCACCTTCTATCCGTTCGGTGCATCTACCTACAACAACATTAAGAGTGACTCTGAATTCAAGGCAGGTTTCGATGTCTATTGGCGTCCCTCGTCCAACCTGCAGCTTACGACCACAATCAACCCGGATTTCGGCAATGTGGAATCAGATGATGTGGTGGTCAATCTAACCTCCTTCGAGACCTTCTTTCCGGAGAAACGGTCCTTTTTTCTGGAGGGTAACGAGATCTTCGTCACCACGCCGAGGGCGGAAGTATTGAACTTCGGGGGGAGCAGCAGTCGTTTTCGCATGGAGCCCACGACCCTCGTAAATACGCGCCGAATTGGCGGCGCACCGCGAAGCCCGACTCTGCCGGATGGCGTTGAAATAGAGGGAATTGAACTCAGCAAGCCTACCGAGCTGATTGGTGCAGCCAAGGTTACCGGTCAGCAGGGAAGGTTTCGCTATGGTGTGCTGGCGGCTGTAGAGGACGACACCGTATTCGAAGCGACCAGAGATGGCACCAGATACCGCGCTCGACAGGATGGTAGAGATTTCGGTGTAGCCAGACTACTGTATGAAGACACTTCCAGTGGCGGCCGTCGCTCGCTGGGTTGGATCGGCACCCGGGTGTCCCACCCGGACGAGGACGCAGAGGTGCACGGCGTCGATCTACATTACCTGAGTGCGAACAAGAAGTGGTTGTGGGATCTGCAACTGATGCACAGCGATGTAGGCGAAACATCCGGGGACGGTGGATTCATCGATCTAAACTATATTCCAGAGCGCGGCATCACCCACAAGGTCAAATTCGACTATCTGGACGATTCCTTGGATATTACCGACCTGGGTTTCATTACACGTAACGATGTCATAAAGGGGTACTACAGCTATTCCCGCGACGAGTCCGACTTCACCCGAGTGAGAAGCAGAAGGCTCAGTGTTTCTCTGTCACAGGATTACAATACGGCAGGAAAGGTGGTTCGTAGCGGCATATTCACCAACGCCAGCTTTACCCTGCTCAATAATTCACGCCTGTTCACCAGCCTCAGCTATTTCCCCCCTCGTTGGGATGATAGAAACAGCGAAGGCAGCGGTTCCTATCGGATAGACGACCGATGGATGGCGAATATCGGATGGTTCAGTGATAGCGCCAAGAAGATCAGTTTTAAGCTCTCGGCATCCACCATTGGTGAAGAATTGGACGACTGGTCCGAAGGTGCCGGCTTTGGTGTTACGTTGCGACCAAACGACCGCTTTTCGTTCTCTACAGACGTTAATTACACCCACCACAATCAATGGCTGCTGCATTGGACAGAACGGCAGTTTACCTCCTACAAGGCTGCATTCT
>JASMJM010000128.1 GCA_030749725.1 Pseudomonadales bacterium
TGCCGGCCGACCAGGTCCCTGCTTGCGGCCCCAGTCTGGACTATCTGCTGGACGTATTTCCGTTGACCGAAGTACTGCAGAAGGTCTTTCTTGGCGATGGCAACTGTGCAGAAGTGCTCTGGACGCTGTTCGGTATCAGCATTCCAGGCTGGACCCTGGTTGCCTTTATCGGTTTGGCCGGCTGCGCCATCGGCCAGATCTTATATCCCCGCGCTTGATCACTCACCAGTGCATATTTACCGGCAGACGCATGCAGTCTCGATCTGAGACCGAATGTGAGACCATAACACGGCTAGCGGATCGGATGATTTCATCGACGGATTCTGGTCATTGGGCGCAGGAATACTGCCGACCAGCCCGTCACGCAACCCGGTAGAACTGGTGGCCCTCCGGTTGACTACTGCTTGCGTTCCATTTGCAGGGCTTTATCCAAATCTGCCTTGCGTTTGTCGATTGTTGACTGCAGTTGTTTGGCTTGATTCAGCGTTTCTAATCCCTGGCTGATGCCGGGAATCGGAGTGATCTTTGGCTGACTTGTAGCGACCTCCTCGGTCGGTTGTTTCTCCGGCGCTTTGAAAGCCGGCATGGTGTTGGTCTCCTGCAGTTCCATCGTTTCGGCACCGATGGCATCGCTCTCCTTGTTGGAAAAGTGCCAGTTACCGTCCTCATCCTTCCATCGGTAGACCTTGACGGGTTTACTGATCTCCTTCGGCAGGTCCGCCTTGGCCGCAAGCGACTCAGCACTGGGTACAGAAATATCCGGTTTCAAATCGCTGAGGGTCAGTATCGGCTCCCCAGACGGCCCCTTGATAAAAAACAGTCCGCCAAAAGCTATTATCAGCAATGCTATCAGTACCTTGATCATCTTTCCTTCCCGATAACCTGTTTCCAATGAGTCTTATCCGATGTGAATCGTCACAAGTCAAGTTTTTTGTTGGGATTGCCCCGTTTCGCTGGCCAAGTGCTAAAATTCGCGGCCGTCGACATGCCCACGGAATGAAGAACGCGTCAGATGCTCAGATTGAAGGAACTCAGCCTGCGTCGTGGCAGTCATCTGCTCATCGACAGAGTGTCCCTGACCATTCATCCTGGCCAGAAGATAGGACTGGTGGGCGCCAATGGCAGTAGCAAGTCCAGTCTATTCGAGCTCATTGAGGGCCACCTGGACGCGGATGAAGGCGAACTCGAGCTTTCAGCGGGACTGGCGATCGCTCACCTCGCCCAGGAGGTAGTGGCCACGGAGCAACCCGCCATCGAATATGTACTGGATGGCGATCGACCGCTTCGATCGATACAAAAAGCAATCCAAACCGCGGAGCAAGATGAACAATATGTCCGTCTAGGGGAGTTACACGGACAGTTGGATGCTATCGACGGATACTCCGCCCATTCCAGAGCGGAGCAGTTGCTTTCAGGTCTGGGTTTCGAACGGTTGGATTTTGACAAAGCGTTGCGGCAGTTTTCAGGTGGCTGGCGCATTCGCCTCAACCTGGCACAGACGTTGATGTGCCCATCCCATCTCCTGTTGCTGGACGAACCCACAAACCACCTGGACCTGAATACCGTGATCTGGCTGGAACGGTGGCTCAAAAACTATCAGGGCACGCTACTACTGGTCTCTCACGACAGAGAGTTTCTGGATGAAGTCGTCGGCGCAATCGCTCACCTTCACCAAACCCAAATCGATCTCTACTCGGGTAACTACTCGCAGTTTGAGCGACTAAGGTCCGCCAAGTTAGCGGAACAGCAATCCAACTACATCAAGCAGCAGCGACAGATCAAACATCTGCAGAACTTTGTACGACGCTTTCGCGCCAAGGCGAGCAAGGCCAAACAGGCGCAGAGCAGAATCAAAGCGCTGGAGCGGATGACGTTGATCGCGCCAGCCCACATTGATTCCCCGTTCCACTTCACTATTGCCGATTCGGAAAAGACCTCAAGTCCCCTGTTGGCTCTGGAGCAGGCAGAACTCGGCTACACCGATCACAGCGTCCTGCAGGATGTGGCTGTGCAGATTCAGCCTGGGAATCGCATCGGTCTGCTTGGACCGAACGGTGCCGGCAAATCCACTCTGATAAGATCACTGGCTGGTGAGATCGGTCTGTTGTCCGGGCAACGGTTTGCTGGCCAACACCTACGGCTCGGCTATTTCTCCCAGCATCAAGTGGATGATCTGGATCTGCAAGTAACAGCACTGATCCATCTACAACGACTGGATCGAGGCGCGCCGGAAGTCAAAGTGAGGAGTTTCCTCGGCGGATTTGGTTTCAGCGGCGAGAAGGCGCTACAACCTGTAGGAACGTTCTCGGGGGGTGAAAAGGCAAGGCTGGCGTTGGCAATCATCACCTGGCAGCGACCAAACCTGCTGCTGCTCGACGAGCCGACCAACCATTTGGACATCGAGATGCGCCAGGCACTTGCCCTGGCCCTGCAGAGTTACACCGGAGCCATGCTGTTGGTGTCACACGATCGATACCTTTTACGCAACAGCGTGGATCAGTTCCTGCTGGTGTTTGCTAACGAGGTGCGCGAATTCGATGGCGATCTCTCCGATTACCGAAGCTGGCTCGACTTCTCGCCATCCCGTCCAACAGCTTCAAGCGATGCACCTGCTGCCAATACCAAGTCGGAAAACGCCTACGACAAACGCAAGAGATTGCGCAATCTTCAATCCAGACTCGCGAGTATGGAAAACAAACTGTCGCTGCTGCATCCGGAACTCAACGAGGTAGAGCTGCAGCTTGCAGATACCGATCTCTATACCAGCGACGACCAAGCTAAACTGTACGCAACACAGAGACGGCACCAGCGACTGCGCCAAGAAATCAGTGAACTGGAAGAGCTATGGGTAGCCGGCAGCGAAGAACTCGAACACCTGCAGGAAAAATAGACGGTCAGCAGCAACCGGTGCCGGTGGATTCACAGCACTGCTCAGAATTGCTGACTATCTGACTGCCGCCCCGGGTTTCCTGTATGGATCGAACGGTTCCGGCCGGTGCGCAGAAGCTGACGGCAGGCTTGGGAGTCTGCGGATTCACACCGACAAAGTCACTCTGATGGGGTCCCTCAGTCAGAAACTCGAAAGTCCGTTCACATACGGCGATCCTTTCGCCACGAGGATAGACGTGACCCTCGTCATCTTCCACCTGAGAATAGGGTCCCTTGTAGATGACTGCCTGACCAATATCCAGACACTCGGAGACTGCCGGCTTGACGGCCATCAGCACCACCGAGCGAAACTCAATCTCATCCACCACCTGCCAGGGCTGCGATTCCCACTTGTCATAGCCGACAGCCACAAATCCGGCTGTTAGGAACGAGTTCAGGAATTCCTTCTCCTGGAACGCGCCCGACAGGCAACCACTCCACAAATCTGGATCCTGCTGCAACTCCTGCGGCACCTGGTCATCACTGATGATATCTGATATGGCAACGCGACCGCCTGGCCTCAGCACTCGGAATATCTCTTCAATAAGTTGCTGGCGGTCCGCGTTTGCCACCAGGTTGAGAACACAATTGGAAATCACCAGATCTACACTGTTGGATGCGATCAGTGGCCGCAATCTGCGCTGTTCCGATTTCCAGTTATCCAGGCGCAACAGATCTTCGCCGTTGTGGACGGGATTAGCTTGCAGGTACGCTTCCATGGCATCGACGTCCAATCCCAGATCCTGGATGAAACCCTTTTTGAATTCGACCCTGTCGCCACCTAGTTTATCCGCCATCTCGACCTGGTACCTTCTGGCCAGGTCCAGCATCTCATCAGTCATATCCACGCCGATCACGCGACCCTTCTCACCCACCAGTTGAGCGGTCATGTAACAGATCTTGCCGCCACCACTGCCTAGATCCAATACCACATCTCCTTTCGTCACATACCTGGATGGGTCGCCGCAGCCATAGTCCTTGTCGACGATCTCTTGGGGCAGCATCTCTAATAGACTGCTGTCGTATTCCACCGGACAGCAGAGCGACTCCTGTCGTTGCGTTGCTCCCTCGGCATAGCGTGCCATCACAGTCTCTTCAACACTACTCATCGTTCGCTCCTTCTGTTGTTATTTCGAACCGCTGTTCAGGTGACCGTCCCTGACCCTCTGCGCCAGCTATGTAGCCAAGCTGCAAAATTCAGTACTCTCTGAGGCGCATGGGATTTCTTCCAGCTACTGGCGGCAAACTTGTTGACCTCGCCGAGGGTCGGATAGATGTGAATCGTGTTCATGATCTTGTTCAATCCCAATCCATGCGTCATGGCGCTCACATACTCCCCAATCAGTTCACCGGCATGACTTGCCACTATGGTGGCGCCCAGTATTCTGTCGTTACCGGGCACAGTCAGCACCTTGATGAAACCCACCGTCTCGCCGTCTGCCACCGCCCGGTCCACTTCGCCCATTTCAAATCGGGTCACCTCATAGCGGATGCCCCTTTCGCGGGCAGCGCGTTCATTCAAACCGACCAAGGCGACTTCCGGATCTGTGTATGTCGCCCAAGGCACCACCTGATAGTTCGCCCGAAATCGCCAATAACCGCCTAACACTGCATTCACAGTTGCATACCAAGCCTGGTGTGATGCCATATGTGTGAATTGAAATGGACCCGCAACATCACCACAAGCGTAAATGTTGGGACAGCTCGTCTGCAGAAATTCATTGACCTGAACGGTTCCATCCGGATTGAGTTCCAATCCCAATTCCTGCAACCCGAGTCCTTCGCTGTTTGCCTTGCGACCCACTGCAATCAGGACTCGATCGAATGGAACCGTAATCTCACGGTCTTCATGACTGGCAACCAAGCTATCCTTACCGTCACGTGACTCAAAGCGCAGCGCCCGATGACCCAGCAGGACCTCCAATCCCTCCAGTTCAAACCGTTCCCGAACGATCGCGGAGACCTCAGCGTCTTCACGAGGCAGCAGAGCATCCAGCATATCCACAATGCACACTTTCGATCCCAGCCTTGCAAAAGCCTGGGCCAATTCACATCCTATGGGACCGCCCCCCAGTACCAATAACTTCCCGGGCAACTGCTGCAGCGACCAGATATTGTCCGACGTGAGATAATCGATCTGCTGCAGACCCGCAATCGGAGGGACGAAGGGACCTGCGCCAGTGGCAATGACCATACTCCTGGTAGTAATGGATCTGCCGTTCACTTCGACCCTGTAGGGATCAGTGATCGTTGCGTGGCCGGCGACACAATCCACTCCCAAATCGGCGTATCGAGCAACTGAGTCATGCGGCGCAATCGTATTAATAACCTCATGTACTCTCGCCATGACAGCGGCAAAATCGACTGCTACGCCATCGGCAGTGAGTCCAAATTCAGCGGCACGTTTGAAGTAAGCGAAGATTCTTGCAGATCTGATCAGGGCTTTGCTGAGTACGCATCCACGGTTTAGGCAATCACCCCCCATCTTGTCTTGTTCGATCAGAGTGACTTTTGCCTTCACTGTTGATGCGATGATCGCGGCCACCAATCCTGCTGAGCCTGCCCCGATAACCACCAGGTTGGCATCATATGCGGCCGGCTTTGGGTATTTCCCAAACAACTTTCGCCTTTTCATCAGATCCACCATCTTTTTGGAAACTAACGGCAAGATACCCAGTATCACGAGAGCCGTAATCGTCCCCGGGGTGAGGACATTGTCAACCGAGTCGATCTCAGCAAGCTGGCTACCGGCGAATACGAAAACGATGGTTGCCATCAGCATACCGGCCTGACTGACCAGGTAATAGGGCAGTGTCTTAATGGCGGTTACGCCCATCACCAGATTGACCACAAAGAACGGAAACAGAGGTACCATTCGCAACATGAACAGGTAGAAAGCACCATCCTTTTCGATGCCACGGTTGATCACCGCCAACTGATCACCGTACTTTCCCAGGACCCAATCTCTGGCGAGCATCCGGGCAATGAGAAACGCAATCGTGGCTCCGATTGAACTGGCGAAGGAGACGATCAACACCCCCCAGAACAGACCGAAAACAGCACCTGCGACCAATGTCAATCCTGCCGCCAGTGGCAGGGATAAACCTGTCACGGTTACATAGATCAGAAAATAGGCCGCCGCCGTCATTACGCGATTGGTTTCGTAATAGACAATAATCACGTCGCGCTGTCGGATGAAATAATCAAGTGTAATGAAGCGACCCAGATCCAGAACAAAAAAGAGAACCAAGGCGAGAACGACGAACGCTGCTAGGATTACTTTCTTTCCGTTCATAGACACTCCCGACCAGTTCACAGAGCCAACGATTACGGTGAGTCGCAAGTCAACATTTTACAGCAGCATTCATACTTGTGCGGTGATTCATTGTACGATTTCAAATCCGTTGTGTCTGGATAATAAGGTATAATAATACTTGTTGTTTAACAACCTGCCAGGAATTGCCAGATGTCAAGTTTCACCCAGCGTCAATTTCCCTCCAGCAGAATGCGACGAATGCGCAAAGACGATTTCTCTCGGCGACTTATGCGGGAGACGACCGTTAGTGCGGACGATCTGATCTATCCTGTTTTCGTTATTGAAGGCGAGGGACAAACCGAAGCGGTTGACAGTA
Source organism: Pseudomonadales bacterium (assembly GCA_030749725.1). Classification (GTDB taxonomy): domain Bacteria; phylum Pseudomonadota; class Gammaproteobacteria; order Pseudomonadales; family Azotimanducaceae; genus JASMJM01. Next base: position 6,561 of record JASMJM010000128.1, read on the forward strand.
TGCCCGGTATTGAGAGACTCAGCGTTGACCTGGTAGTGGAGGAAGCTCAAGAACTCATTAGGCTGGGAATTCCTGCTATCGCCTTGTTTCCGGTTGTTCCCATCGAAAAAAAATCGGAATTTGCTGAAGAAGCATACAATCGAGAGGGTCTAGCACAACGTGCCGTGCGAGCAATCAAGAACGCACATCCAGAATTGGGTGTTATCACGGATGTTGCCCTGGATCCGTTCACCACCCACGGACAAGACGGCATACTGGATGACACGGGTTACGTTGCTAACGACATTACTGTAGAAACCCTGGTCAAGCAGGCTCTATCACATGCACAAGCCGGCGCAGACATCGTCGCGCCATCGGATATGATGGATGGCAGAATCGGCGCAATTCGCAAACAACTGGAAGAAGGTGGCTACAGCAACGTCAAGATCCTGGCCTATTCAGCGAAATATGCATCCGGCTATTACGGTCCTTTCAGGGACGCCGTGGGATCTGCAACCAACCTTGGTAAGTCCGACAAGTTCAGTTATCAGATGGATCCTGCCAACAGTGATGAAGCCCTGCAGGAGATTGCACTCGATCTAAATGAGGGTGCCGACATGATCATGGTAAAACCAGGTATGCCATATCTGGACATCGTATTCCGAGCCAAGCAGGAATTCGGCGTGCCGACGTTTGTCTATCAGGTCAGCGGAGAATTTGCCATGCATATGGCAGCAATCGCCAACGGATGGCTGGAGCAGAAAGTGATCATGGAGTCCCTTACCAGTATCAAGAGGGCCGGCGCGGACGGCATATTGACCTATTTTGCCAAGGTAGCTGCAATCGAGTTGAAGAAAAGTTCTTGACCAAAATCGACCGCTGCTTGTTGTGTAATTGGCGTATTGGGCTTAGGATACCAACTGTCGGCAAGGCACCTTGACAGACAATTCTGGAGACCCGCTACAATGACTGAAATTCACCACACGACAGACACTAATTTTGAAGAGGACGTGCTGAAATCAGAGGTACCCGTACTAGTCGACTATTGGGCTGAATGGTGTGGTCCCTGCAAGGTTATTGCACCGGTGTTAGAGGAAATCGCGCAAGAATACGATGGCAAAATGAAGATCTGTAAACTGGATATCGATGCCAACGATGCTACACCTCCCAAGTATGGAATCCGTGGCATACCGACCTTAATGCTGTTTAAGAATGGTAATGTAGAAGCCACCAAAGTCGGCGCACTCTCCAAATCCCAACTGACAGCATTTCTGGACAGCAACATCTAAAATTCCCCAACTAATTTCGTTGTGTGTAGATAAAACAAAAAAATAAGTTGACAAGTCGACCCATAAACCTCATTTTAATATAGACCCATTCAGCAACTGGACGACAGACCAAATTCCCTCTATATTGAAGGCATAATCAAAAAGCGATACGTTCGACGCACTTCTGATTACCATCAGTCTTCCAAAACACACTAACACTCAAATTCCAACTCAATGCGCTTTCGCGCAATCTCTTCTTTCCAATCCCGCAATTATGAATCTATCGGATTTGAAAACTAAGCCAATACCTGAGTTACTCGAAATCGCTCATGGTATGGGTTTGGAAGATCTGGGTCGATCGCGCAAACAGGAAATCATCGCCAGCGTGCTGCGTAAGCGTGTCAAGGGGGGAGAAGATATCTTTGGCGAGGGGACCCTGGAAATACTCCAGGATGGTTTCGGTTTCCTGCGTTGTGCAGATAGTTCCTATCTACCGGGTCCCGACGACATCTACGTGTCTCCAAGCCAGATTAGACGCTTTATGTTGCGTACCGGTGACAGCGTCTCGGGCAAGGTCCGGCCACCAAAGGACGGCGAACGCTATGTCGGCCTTCTGAAAGTTGAGGAGATCAATTACTGCGATCCCGCCGAGTCCAAAAACAAGATTCTGTTTGAAAATCTCACTCCCCTATTTCCCGATGAGCCTTTGACGTTAGAGGCCGGCAACGGCAGCACTGAAGATTTGACTGCACGTATAATCGACCTGACGTCACCCATCGGAAAGGGACAGAGAGGTCTGATTGTGTCACCTCCCAAAGCGGGCAAGACATTGATTCTGCAGAATATCGCCCAATCCATCATGCGTAATAACCCGGAGTGCTACCTCATCGTGCTGCTCATAGATGAACGGCCTGAAGAGGTAACAGAGATGCAAAGGTCCGTACGCGGCGAAGTGGTTGCAAGTACGTTTGACGAACCCCCTTCGCGTCACGTTCAGGTCGCCGATATGGTGATTGAAAAAGCCAAGCGACTGGTCGAGCACAAATCTAACGTGATCATTCTGCTTGACTCAATCACTCGCCTGGCAAGAGCCTACAATACCGTCATACCCTCCTCAGGCAAGGTACTCACAGGTGGTATCGACGCCCACGCACTTGAACGTCCCAAACGATTCTTTGGTGCCGCTCGAAACATCGAAGAAGGTGGTAGCCTGACGATCATAGCGACCTGTCTTGTCGATACGGGCTCCAAGATGGATGAAGTCATCTATGAGGAGTTTAAGGGCACGGGCAATCTGGAACTACACCTGGAACGAAAGATCGCTGAGAAAAGGGTATATCCTGCCATCAATATCAGAAGGTCCGGAACCAGAAGAGAAGATCTGCTGGTTAGCGATGAGGACCTGCAAAAAATATGGATTCTTCGAAAAATACTGCATGATATGGATGATATCGCCGCCATTGAATTTCTGTTGGATAGACTCAAGAATACAAATACTAACGAAGAGTTCTTTGCATCCATGAAACGAAAGTGAAGTTTCGTGGAACTACAAGGTGCCAGCAGCTGATTTAGTTGTCGCAATTCTGCTGCGGATATCTTGCACACTAAAGCCCCGATTGCTTTCACCCAGCAACTGTGACGCGGTGCGCTTATGGCACTGAGTATTACGCTAAACCAATGTTACACCAGTAAATGAGACCACCATGAATCTAAATGATCTAAAGGCTAGAAGCGTAACTGAGTTGATTGAACTCGCTAATGAACTTGGCATGAACAATACTGGCCGCATCAAGAAACAGGAAATAATCGCAAACATACTCCGTGAACACGCCAAGGGGGGTGAACCTATTTACGGTGGCGGCACTCTGCAGATATTGCCGGATGGTTTTGGTTTCTTGCGTTCTGCCGACAGTTCATATCTCACTGGACCCGACGACATCTACATAAGTCACAGTCAAATTAGGCGCTTTAACCTGCAGACCGGGGATAGTGTCTCCGGACCAATTCGACATCCCAAAGACAATAAGGACAAAAAGGAGAAGTTCTTTGCCCTGCTTAAGATCGATGAGATAAATTTTGCCGATCCCGGTGATTCGAGTCACAAGATTCTATTCGAAAACCTTACTCCTCTGTTCGCTGACGAGAAGCTTAAGCTTGAGTCGGGCAACGGCAGCACAGAGGATCTGACAGCCAGAATCATCGATCTAACATCGCCCATCGGCAAGGGACAGAGAGGTCTGATCGTTTCGCCACCCAAAGCGGGCAAGACGTTGATCCTGCAGAATATTGCCCAGTCCATTATGCGTAATAACCCCGAATGCCATCTCATCGTACTGCTGATTGACGAACGCCCTGAAGAGGTAACAGAGATGCAGAGATCAGTGCGCGGTGAAGTTGTAGCCAGCACGTTCGATGAACCACCCAGCCGTCACGTACAGGTCGCAGATATGGTAATTGAAAAGGCTAAGCGGCTGGTTGAACACCAGGGCGATGTAGTCATTCTTTTGGATTCCATTACCCGCCTGGCACGAGCCTTTAACACCGTTGCTCCCGCATCAGGCAAAGTTCTTACTGGAGGTGTTGATGCCAACGCCTTGGAGCGCCCGAAACGCTTTTTTGGGGCGGCTCGAAACATTGAAGAGGGCGGAAGCCTTACTATCATAGCTACCTGCCTGGTCGATACAGGATCAAAGATGGATGAGGTGATCTATGAGGAGTTCAAGGGTACCGGTAATATGGAACTTCACCTGGAACGAAACATCGCCGAAAAACGAGTTTATCCTGCGATCAACATTCGCAGATCAGGAACACGCCGCGAAGAACGCCTAACTACTGAAGAGGAGTTAGCGAAAATCTGGATCCTTCGGAAAGTCCTGCATGGAATGGAGGATATCGGTGCCATTGAATTCCTGCTGGAAAAACTCAAGAACACCAAGACTAACGACGAATTCTTCATGGCCATGAAGCGTTAGCGTTCAACCAGTTTTCCCTCAGCATACAATGAAATATAGGGACCTACGCGACTTTATTCTAGCGTTGGAGAAACAAGGTGAACTTGTTCGTGTTGACGCTGAAGTGGACCCTCGTTTGGAAATGACCGAGATTTGCGACCGGGTCCTCAATAGAGAAGGTCCGGCCCTACTTTTTCAATCTCCCAAAGGATATGAGTTTCCGGTTCTCGCCAACCTGTTTGGTACGACCCAACGGGTGGCATTAGGTATGGGAGAAGATAACACGGAAAACCTTCGGGAAATCGGTGAACTGCTGGCATATCTGCGAGAGCCCGAGCCCCCGAAGGGATTGAAAGATGCTTGGGAAAAGCTACCCATATTCAGACAGGTTATGAATATGGCACCCAAGGTAGTCAGCAATGCGCCTTGCTACGCAAACGTTTTCAGCGATGCTGATGTTGACTTGACTCAGCTGCCCATCCAGACCTGCTGGCCAGAAGATGTTGCACCGTTGATTACCTGGCCGCTGGTGATTACAAAAGGTCCCAATAAGGAACGTGAGAACCTCGGTATCTACCGCTTACAGCTGCTCGGCAAGAACAAGCTGATCATGCGTTGGCTGCCTCAGCGGGGCGGTGCACTGGATTTCAGAGAGTGGCAGGAGCGTCATCCAGGTTCGCCGTTTCAGGTCTCTGTAGCGCTGGGGGCTGATCCGGCCACCATTCTAGCCGCAGTAACACCGATTCCGGATGCTATATCCGAAGCAGCGTTCGCGGGCCTCCTGCGTGGTAGTAAAACCGAGCTGACAAAGAGCGAGATCAACGATCTGCTGGTGCCGGCCCGTGCCGAATTCCTGCTGGAGGGGCACATGGAACCAGGTGAATTGGCAGACGAAGGACCCTTCGGCGATCACACCGGATATTACAATGAAGTTGAACGGTTTCCCGTGTTTACCGTGACCCGATTGAGTCATCGCAATGATCCAATCTATCACAGTACCTACACCGGCAAGCCCCCGGATGAGCCGGCTGTACTGGGAGCCGCCCTCAATGAGGTGTTCGTCCCCATTCTACGAAAACAGTTCGACGAGATCACCGACTTCTACCTGCCACCCGAAGGTTGCTCCTATCGTCTCGCGGTAGTCACCATTAACAAACAGTATCCAGGGCAGGCACGGCGCGTCATGATGGGCATCTGGAGCTTTCTAAAGCAATTCATGTATACCAAATTCATTATCGTTACCGATGACGACATTAACGCACGCGACTGGAAGGATGTGGTTTGGGCGCTTACCACCCGGGTCGACCCACGGCGAGATACCCTGATTGTCGACGACACCCCCATCGATTACCTTGATTTTGCATCACCCGTCGCCGGACTCGGCGCCAAGATGGGTATCGATGCGACCAATAAGCTACCGGCTGAGACCAACAGGCAGTGGGGATCACCCATCAGCATGGACGCCCGCGTTAAAGCCAGGGTGGATGAGATTTGGGCGAGTTTGGGTCTCGACTGAAGATAGAACTCTGAATGCAGCCGGCGGACGGCAGCCCCTCAAACCGAAGGCAGGAAGAGGGATACGGGTTCTCGGTTGACGGGCAGTTCAGCAGAATTCTCCTCTTCGAGATCGAGAGCCTGCTGCAGGTATTCACTGCTGCTCACATAATCACCTTCCTGGGCCAGCAATCTTCCCAACTCACGGAGTGCATCGATGGACTTGCTCAGTTCAAGACTGGACTCGAAGTACTTTTTTGCCTTCCCTTTTTCGTTGTTTGCCAGACTGAGCCTTCCAAGACAGATCATCAATTTTGCATTGTGTTGATGTTTCTTCGACCAGGATTCAGCCGTTTTCAAGCGTGACTTCTGATCGTTTCCCGACAGCGTGCCGTAAAGCTCTACCAACTTATCGCTCCAGTCGCTTTTCATGGTGTTCTTGATCAACCTCTCCGCCTCGTCTTCGGCACCCATCCTGAACAGACATTGAACATAAAGATTTACAAGCGAATCATCCTGCTTCGATGTCGCTGCCAGTTTCTTCCAGATCTCTCGAGCCAATCCAATTTCTGCGGAATTGTCCTTGAGGTCTCCGTTTGCCAACAACTCGGTTAAGAGGTGGGCAGCCACTTCTTTTTCCAACCGCTCCAGTTCTTCAGCAGACTCCAGCTTGCTCTTTCTGAGATCCGGCAGTATCGCCCACAATGACTGCCAGTCCTTTAGTTCCAGATAGACCTGTTTCAGCAGCTTGTGTACATAGGGTTTAGCTGGCAATCGTTTCAGTGTTGCCAGGCACTGCTCCCATTGCCCGCGAGAAAGCTGCAACTGGGCCTGGGTGATCCCAATAGCCAATTCAGCTTCCGGCGTACATTCATGGGCAATTCGTAAGAACTCATCCCGTTTTACCGAGTCGTCCAGTTCGTGAACTGCCCGCGCTGCACCCAGGTAATTCAGCAAGGGCGTATCGGAACTTTCCGCTGAGAGAGACAGATATCTGCTTGCCCTTAGCCAATTTCCCTCGGCGAGATTAATCAGTCCTTTTATGGTCTGAGATCTTGCTTTGCTTCGTTTTTGGTCCGATCGCCAAATGTTCAGATTGCTGCCGGTTGTAAACGGAAGTCGCAAAAGTCGGATAACCACAAACGTCAGCAATACCGATAAAGTGAGAGCAATCAACATCACCCACAGACTTGTCTGTAACGTAGTTCCGCCGTAGGAGATGAGCACCAGACCAGGCCCCTTATTCATCATTGTTCCGAGTCCGCCACCCAACAATAGTGTTAGCACTATGTATAGAAGAGTCTTCTTCATATCATCTTCTCTTGTTGTTGCTAACTAGTGCCCACCCAGATTTAGAATCCGTGCCACCGGTGCCCATCTCAAGTTATTATCTTTACAACAAACATTTTTACCCTGTCGCACCGATTTCGCCAAAAACACCCAATTCTGGATGGACACTAACTACTCTTATCGGGAGCCAGATGGAACTTGGCCAGATACTTCCTGATCACATTCAAGGATCCAGATATGTCGGGTATTGCCTGCTCAACCATTGCATTGGAAATCTCATCGAGTGTAGACAGCATATCCACAGTAACACTGTGCTGCTGATCAAAATGGGTTTCGACCCACTCGACGCTATCAACGATGCTCTGATTGTAGGCAGTCTGTCTGCCTCTCAGCAGGGCCAACTGTGCATGCTCAAGTTTGAGTATGAGGTTTTGCCTTAAATAGTATTCTTCCTTGGGGGGCAGAATGGGTGTGACTCGTTCCGTGCCTTCTCGATAATCCACCAACGAGTAGAGCTTGTCGCCAATCAACTTGGCGGTGTCCAACAGATCCTGATCCCAGGTGCCATCCACGTCAGTCCCGTCGGATCCAATCACTTTTTCGTCGGCCTGCTTTACTGAAAATGCCAAGTCCCGTCTGACAAGATCGTCCACCTGCCGGGTGACCGTCGTCAATTTCAGGTAGGTCTCCTCTAGATCCAGTTGTTGCAGTCCTTTCAAACTGGCCATGTCCGCTGCTATGGCTTCACGCACAGGGAAGGCGCTGACAATACCAGCCTGTTCGATGATGGTATCGGCGGCCTGCATGAGGGCGATCGCTCCGCTTACCTCCTTCTCGAGCATGACGCGCTGGTTGGCAATACGTAGCAGATACTCTACCTCGGCCAGAACCCAATCCTGGCTACTGGTACCTGCCGATGCCTTAATTTCCGTAACAGCGGCGTTGAGTTTTTCCTGAATGGCGACGGCCTGAGCCGACTGCTGTGTGCCGAATCTCGTCAGATCAGCTGCAACCGCATTCTGGTTGGACTGGATATTCTGAAGGGTCTGTTCGACCGCGGCGACCTTGTTAACAAGTTCTGCGGTTTGCTGGTCTAACCAGTAGAATTGGTAGACCCCGTAGGCAGCCATGCCGATTGCCACAAGAGATACCAGCGTGGCTATGAGCAAACCGGCGCCGATCTTCAGAACGGAACTACTGGCCTGTTCCCTCTTGCTGCTGCCCTCTACCTTGTGTTCCAACTTGTCTAACGCAGCATCCAGGTCTGCACCCACTTCCGACGACCTTGTCGTTTGATCAGTCAACTGATGTACTCACTATACGGTTCCAGGAGGCTAATTCTAACACCTGCATACCCGACCATGCTCTGCTGCTGGAAGCTTCATTGGCCCTGCCCATGCCGTTGTTCTGTCATCCACTTAGCAATACCACTGGCCAAGGCCCCGCTGTCCGCGCCATCGGTCAAGCGAATCCGGTCAAATCCCAGTTGCCTGGCCAAATCCATCAAGCGGGCCGAAGGTACCAACAGGGTCAGATCTCTGCTCGCAGTTCCTGCCAATTCACTAAAGTATTGCAGCGCTTCGCCGCTGGTCACTACCGCCGCTCGAACCCGTTCTTCTGTTAACAGGTGCATTAGCTGTGCAGGCGTCCAGGGGTGCTTTTTTCTACGATAAACTTCTAGGTAATCAACCTGCGCTCCCCTTTGCCGAAGCGTTGCTGCCAGCAATTCTCGACCCCCCTCTCCCCGGATGATCAGCACCCTTTTCCCGGTCACGCCCTGGGTTTCAGGCATCGACAACACACCCTCAGAGGATGCCAGTTCAGGAAAGATACCGGTGATGTCGCAACGCGACATTTCCGCTGCAGTACTTCTGCCAACGCCGAGCCAGAGTATGTGCTGAGGCAGCCCGTGCCAGGAATCCATAAGAATGGGTACTCCCAAACGGACCGCATTCCTGCTTATGAATATAGCCAGCTGGTATTGGTCAGAATTCAATACCTTCCCATCCGCTGTGCTGTCTTGCGGGATGGGAACTATGTCCAGCAACGGGAAAGGAATCGCGCGTGCAGGTCCCTGCTCGATCAGCGTGCTGACCTCGTCGAACTGATCCGCAGGTCGCGTTATCAGCACCCCGGGATTGCTGATCGACTGCATTATGGATCGGCTGGCCGATTGGCTTGCCGATTGGCGCGCTGATCCGGCAGTAAGTCGGCAGCACCAAGGTCCAACAGTTCCTCAGCCAATGCCACACCCAAAGTCTCTGCTTCGCCTGGCTTGCCACGCAAGTTGGCGTTTAAGACTCTCTTGCCGTCCAGGCTGGCAACCATACCGATTACATGCAGCTTGCCGTCCAGCAACTGGGCGTAGGCGGCCACCGGTACTTCGCAACTCGCCTGCAATCTTCGCGACAGGGCCCTTTCACAGGCAACCGCAGTGAACGTGTCGGCGTGGTTCAGTGGAGCAAGCAGTTGTTTAACAGTCGAGTCGCTTGCCCGACATTCGATGCCGACTGCTCCCTGGCCCGCAGATGGTATGCACATGTCGACGGACAAGGCAGCGGTGATTCTGTCCGCACGGCCCAATCGGCGTAAGCCAGCCACAGCCAGGATGATGGCACTGTATTGCCCTTCATCCAGCTTGCGCAAGCGAGTGTCCACATTGCCCCGCAGGTCCATAAACTGAAGATCCGTTCGCACCGCGGATATCTGGCTCTTCCTGCGCACACTGGAAGTACCTACCGTAGCACCCTCCGGCAATGCCTCCAGACGGGTAAACTGGTTTGACACAAACGCATCCCGCGGATCTTCACGTTCGCACATGACGGGTATTTCCATCTCTTTGAGCAGATCCATCGGCACGTCTTTCATCGAATGCACGGCTATATCAGCGGTCTCGTTAAGCAGAGCACTCTCCAGTTCTTTCACAAACAGGCCTTTTCCACCAACCTCGACCAGGGGTCGATCCTGTATCCTGTCGCCGCGGGTCGTCATACCTATAATTTCCACTGCGAGGCCCGGATGTGCCGACTCCAATCGACCCTTCACATATTCGGTCTGCCACATCGCCAGTGCACTTTGTCGAGTGGCGATACGAATGATTTGCTTAGCCATGTTTCTACCCAAAACAGCCGCGTATTTCACGAGACAATACAGTAGCCGGGAGGCAATTCCCGGCTCCGTTCAGATCAGCTGTGAGTATATAGAAAAGCGGGATAAAGGTATCCCGCTTGGTTGTCCGGCAGGTGGTGATCTACAGCGTCTGGACCAGCTTTCTCAGTCCCGAAATGTGGCGGCGGCTAACATCCAGCCGTTCATCTACTCCGCGCATGCGCACCTGATAATGACCTCTGGAATCTCTCTCCAGCCCCTCCAGATGATGGGTCATGACCAGCGCGTTGCGATGAATTCTGACCAGTCGATCGCCAAATTCATCTTCCAGGTCGCGTATCGTATCGTCTATCAGTACTTCTCCCGATTCGTGCCTGACGGTCACGTATTTGTGATCAGCCTGAAAGAAGCGGACCTCGGTCAGTGGTATCAGCTCGATACCCCTGCGCGTTTTGGCGCTGATATCGGTGCGCGCTCTGAATGAATCCTCATCCTCTTCGTCGCTGTGCATACTGGCTGCCTGCACGCGGTTGACCCGGCCAACCTTTGACAGCGCGTCGAGCAGTGCATCCCTTCTGACCGGTTTCAGCAAGTACCCTGATGCCAACAGATCAAAGGCAGCAATTGCGTGCTCGCTAAAGGCGGTACAGAATATCACGGCTGGCGGAGATTCCAGATTGGTCATCTTCTTTCCAACTGATATGCCATCCATGCCCGGCATCCTGATATCCAGCAATACGATATCCGGGTCCAAGAGCATCGTCTTTTGCATTGCTTCTTCACCGTTTGCAGCATCACCCACGACTTCATAGTCGTGCAGCGTACTAACCATGCGATTTAAACGGTCTCTGGCTAATCTCTCGTCATCAACGATGAGCACTTTCATCTAAATTCTCCTCGCCCCATTCTAATAATTGATACCAAATCGCGTCCCTACCAAGTGATCCCAACCATGCCTGGTCACTTAGGGGAGTAAGTTACTCTGTTCTCAGATCAAAAAATGCGACCCATCGCACAGATTTGAACGAATACTGGGACTTTCAGCCAGAATTGAGCACTTCGTCACACTTTTTGGGGTGTATCTATCGGATAGGAGACCAGGGTTTCATAGATGGGTCCCCGTAGTTGAGTCTGGATGTCGGAAGCCGTGCCGTAGATTGCCCGTAAGCGATGCCGAATATTGTCCACCGCCATCTTGTTACCCTTCTCGTGATCCTGATTCTGCGTCGCGACTGGATTGGTAACTCGGATATGGAACTTACCGCCCGCAAGATGCAACTCGACCTTAACGATGCCGCCATCGGGAAGGGGCTGAATACCATGGTAAATGGCGTTCTCAAGCAAGGGCTGCAACGTCAGCATGGGGATTTCGATCTTTTCCGGATCCACGGCGACATCCCAGTCCACCTGCAGCCGATCCCCTAATCGCAGACCCTCGATTCGTATATATCTCTCACACAGACTGATTTCCTCCTTCAAACTGACCGGTCTGTTGGTGGATTCATTGAGACTGGCCCTGAACAGCAAGGATAGATCTTCAACGACCCGTTCTGCAGTATCCGGTTCGACGGCGATAAGGCTGGCGATGATATTCATGCTGTTGAAGAGAAAGTGGGGTCTGATCCGGGATTGCAGCGCCTGAATTCGGGCGGTCAGCTCGGCCTGCTCCTGAGACCTCAATTGATGCTGCAGATAGAGATAACGGAAACCCAACCCGGTGATGATGGCACTGATCAAAACCTTGCTGGTGACAGCGGTCCAATCCACCTGCAGCCCATTGGTACCGCCGCCTCGAAGTGCCCACTCAGCCAACAGGCTGAACAGCAGTGTAACGGACAGGACCAACCCATATGCCACAATAACCGCCGCAGCTATGTTGACATCTTTCAGAATCGGCCTGATGTTACAGAGGATTGCAGCACTCGTCAGGACCACCCACTGCACAAACAGGGAGGTTAAGCCCAGACGCATCCAACTGAAGCTGGCCAATCCGGAATCTGACAGGAGCAGCACAAACACCAACAGTTCAGCCACCAGAACCATGTAGAAAAGGCTCTGCGCCTGACACAGATCCGGCAGAAAGAAGTCGTCACCGGTGAGTTCAGTAGTGGAGCCATGTTCCGTCAACCAGCGTTTGATCCTGCCATCTGCCATCATGCTACCCTCAATAGGAGTCCGTCATCGATAATAGGAGTTCGTCATCGGTCTCTCACATCCAATGCCCTCTCCGGTGGCCCAAAAAACAGCTCGGGTGAGTCGCGCCGAGAGGACGCCCAGCGGGGGCTCGGGATGATCCGCAGAGCAAACACCTGGATGTTGTTATAATCTGTCGGCAGATTAGACTTCACAATCCAAACAGGCAAGCGGGAACCGCAATGACTGAGAAAGATGGTCCGAAAAAACTCTGGGCCGGTAGATTCAGGGAAGCCACCGACAGTTTCGTCGCCAGGTTCACTGCGTCAGTTCACTATGATCAGAGATTGGCCTATCACGATATTAAGGGCTCCATTGCACACGCAACCATGCTGCGCCAGGTGGGAGTATTGTCCGAAAACGAGTTGAATCAAATCCTCGGTGGATTGCAGAGCATTCAGGACAGCATCGACAAAGGTGAATTCAAATGGTCTGCCGATCTGGAAGATGTGCACATGAACATCGAAGCTGCCTTGACCGAGCAGATTGGTGCAGCCGGTAAGAAACTGCATACCGGTCGATCCCGAAACGATCAGGTGGCAACGGACATTCGGCTTTACCTTCGAGATGAGATCGATCTCATCGCTAACGAAATCACGATGCTGCAAAAGGCATTGCTGTCCATGGCGAAACGGCAAGTGGACACTATCATGCCGGGCTTCACCCACCTGCAGATCGCCCAACCTGTCACCCTGGGCCACCATCTGATGGCATGGTACGAGATGATCGAGCGCGACTATCAGCGCCTGCAGGACTGCCGTCGCAGGGTTAACATCATGCCCTTGGGCTCCGCTGCACTGGCAGGCACAGACTTCCCCATCGATCGCAGCCTCACTGCTGACCTTCTCGGCTTCGCATGTCCGAGTGCCAATTCATTGGATTCGGTCAGCGACCGCGACTTTGCAATCGAGTTTGCAGCAACAGCAAGTGTCATCATGATGCACCTGTCACGCTGGTCCGAAGAACTGGTGCTGTGGGTGTCTCCACAGTTCGCTTACATCGAACTGCCGGATCGATTCTGCACCGGTTCTTCCATTATGCCGCAGAAGAAAAACCCCGATGTAGTGGAATTGATCAGGGGCAAATCAGGACGGGTATACGGTGACCTGATGTCGCTATTGACCCTCATGAAGGGGCAACCGCTGGCCTACAACAGGGACAATCAGGAGGACAAGGAACCTTTATTCGATGTCGTCGAAACCACCAAAGACTGCATCAGAGCACTTGCAGACATAATACCGGCATTGCTGGTCAACAAGGAGAAGATGAAGCAGGCAGCAGAACAGGGATATGCGACCGCCACCGACCTGGCCGATTACCTCACAAAGAAGGAACTGCCGTTCAGAGATGCACACGAGGTGGTCGGTAAGCTGGTCAGTTATGCCGTGGATTGTGGCAAGGGTCTGTCCGCATTATCGCTGCAAGAGATGAAAGGATTCTCTGACCTCATCGATGAAGATGTCTTCAACGTCCTCACCCTGGAAGGCTCCGTTCATTCCAGAAACCATCCCGGTGGTACTGCACCGCAACAGGTGAAGAAGGCAATCAAACATGCGCAAGCTGTTGTCAATGAACGCTGAATCTCTTGTCGGACTGCCCGTGACATTGCCCGAGAACAGCTCGGCGTTTTCCAACTAGGCGCCCTCAACCGCTCGACTGGGAGTCCCTCACTGGCCGTCCCAGACCTTCCTACCAACAGCGGGCTGGGCGCCCCCGGCAAGCCCTCGAGTGCTGGTTTGCGGCACGCCTTTGAGCGAGTATACTTGTCGCCCCGCACACAGCAGCCAGGTTCCGGTCGTGAGAATACTACTTGTCGTACTGCTTTTATGCATGGTCTTGCCAGGTTGTGGCCAGAAGGGCCCGCTATTCCCACCAGATTCTGATAAACAACAGTCTGAAAAGCAATCGACAAGCCGGTAGTTCCATCCGATCTGGAATGCAAAATGGGTCACTTTCACTTTCAATCCGGTGAGCTATTCGTCGAACGAGTAAGCGCAACCAACATTGCGGAACAATTCGACACACCTTGCTATGTCTATTCCAAGGCAACCTTTGAGACCAACTACAATCGATTCAAAGCTCCCTGGCGTGACCACCCCCACCGAATCTGTTACTCCGTCAAGGCGAACAGCAATATTGCCATTCTGAATCTGTTGGCTCGATTGGGGGCAGGATTTGATATCGTGTCGGGGGGTGAATTGGCGCGCGTTCTACAGGCAGGTGGTGATGTCAGCAGCGTGGTGTTTTCCGGTGTCGGCAAGCAGGCCGCTGAGATGCAGCAAGCGCTCGACGCTAACATCCACTGTTTCAACGTTGAATCCTCATCTGAACTGGAACTGCTGAACCAACTGGCAGGTGATGCAGGCAAGACTGCCAACATCTCAGTGCGCATCAATCCTGATGTGGATCCGCTCACGCATGAATATATCGCCACCGGGTTGAAGGAGAACAAGTTTGGTGTCAACAGCGACCAGGTGATCGAGGTCTACCGTCGTGCGGCTGCTCTCGCTCATATCAACGTCGCGGGAATCGACTGCCATATAGGATCACAGCTGACCGAACTGTCACCCTTCCTCAACGCCATGCAGGAAACACTGAAACTGGTTGACCTACTGAGTACGGAGGGAATCGAGCTTGGCCATATCAACATGGGTGGTGGATTGGGTGTTCGCTACCGGCAGGAGAACCCACCGGCGATAGAAGAGTATGCCGCCGGCCTGTTGCAGCTGCTCGGATCGAGAGAGCTGGAACTGGTTTTCGAACCAGGTCGATATATCGCAGCTGATGCAGGCATCCTGCTGACTAGGGTGAACTACCTCAAAGACAATCATGACAAACATTTTGCCGTCGTGGATGCAGCGATGAATGATCTGATCAGGCCGGCGCTCTATCAGGCTTGGCAGCAGGTGACCTCGGTTCGCTCGAACAGTGCGCAAGCACGGGAATACGATATCGTCGGCCCGATCTGTGAGAGTGGTGATTTCCTCGCCAAGGATAGAAGCCTGCAACTGGAACCGGGTGACTTGATCGCAGTCGAATGCGCCGGCGCATACGGATTCGTTATGAGTTCCAACTACAACAGCCGTAATAGAGCTGCAGAAGTAATGGTTGACGGCGATCAGGTCCATCTGATTAGAAAGAGAGAAACGATCGAGAATCAACTCGCATTGGAAAACCTGCTACCACCATAGTCACGTTTCACCTACGCCTTTTTTCCGCAATAAGCCTTAACGAAATATCGGTTGCAATAACTAACTTACTAAGTAACCTAGCGGCTATGCTACTCAGATTCACCAAAATGCACGGCCTTGGCAACGACTTCCTGATGTTGGATCTGATCTCTCAAAATCTACAGATTCGGGACGATCGGATCAGATGTCTTGCCGATCGACACCTTGGCATAGGATTCGATCAGGTGCTTATGGTCGAGCCGCCGCAAGATCCGCAGATGGACTTTCGCTTTCGGATTTTCAACGCAGATGGATCAGAAGCCGAACAGTGCGGCAATGGTGCTCGCTGTTTTACTCGATTCGTCAGAGACAGAGGCCTTACGACGAAGACAGAACTAAAACTCGAAACCATCAAGGGAATGGTTAAGTGCAAATTGCAGAAGGATGGCAACATTACCGTCAATATGGGTCCACCTCGATTACAGCCAGACTGCATACCCTTCAGTGCCCCCAGGACCCAAATCACTTATAACCTGCAACTGGCAGACGGTCTCTGCGCTGACGAGACAGATATTGAAATCTCTGCCGTTTCAATGGGTAACCCTCATGCTGTCTTGCTGGTAGAAAACGTTGACACAGCACCTGTTAAGACTCTCGGGCCTCGGCTTGCAGCACACGGTAGATTCCCGCAGGGAGTCAATGTCAGCTTTATGGAAGTTGTCGACAGAAAGAATATTCGCCTGCGCGTCTACGAGCGCGGCTCTGGCGAGACCAGAGCTTGCGGGTCGGGAGCTTGCGCGGCGGTCGTCACAGGTCGATTACAGGGCCTTCTTGAAGAAGAAGTCAATGTCCAGCTCCCTGGCGGCACTCTGAGAATTGAATGGCAGGGGGATGACTCACCCGTCCTGCAGACAGGTCCTGCATGTCGCGTCTATGAAGGTCATCTACTGATATGACCAAGCAATCTACTAAATCGACGACTGCTATCAAAGACGCAGGTCCTGCTGAGAGTGACGTTGCCAATTACCTAAAAGACAACCCGGACTTCTTCACAAAACGAGACGACCTACTGCTCGATTTGAACATTCCACATCTTCGAGGCTCAACTATATCGTTAGTGGAGCGTCAGGTCTCACTATTGAGAGAAAGAAATCAGGGCCTAATAAATGAATTGGGCCAACTGATGGATGCTGCCAAGGACAATGATGCAACGTTTCACCTGTGCCGCAAAACCGTACTTTCCCTAATTGAAGCAGAGTCTGGTGCACAACTCCTGGCAAATCTCGAGAGGGGCCTGTTAGCCGACTTCGACTGTACCGCGTACAATCTGATAATTTTTTCCAAGAGGCAATACAAAATCAATGACTGGGCGTCTGCACTTCCCAACGAACTGGCAAAGGAGCACATAGGCAGCTTGATTGCCAGCAGAAAGCCAGTCTTGGGCGTGCTGCGACCAGAGGAGCAGGATTACCTTTTCAAGGAGAAGAGCAAACAGATCAAATCCTGTGCGGTGTTACCTGTGAGAGGGAAAGAAGACATTGCATTGCTGGCGATCGGCAGCTCTGAGATGCATCACTTTCAAAGCGGTATGGGCACGATGTTCCCAGGTTTTATCGCCGACACCCTTGCTCGTATGATACCCCGCTTCCAATATTCTAAAATGTAGGTCTACCACAAGAATGACCAACAAGGGAATTCAGCAACTCAACGGTGACATTGCTGCTTTTCTTTCCTACCTTCGCAACGAACGCCAGCTATCCCCTCATACAATTAAGGCTTACCAACGAGATCTTTCCAAACTGCTTCGTTTCTGTCTAGCCAAGAGCGATCCGCCCATTACCAGCTGGCCTCAATTGAAGCCCCATATGGTCAGGACCTTCATCGCAGAACAACATGGGTCCGGCTTGTCTGCCAAGAGTCTGCAAAGATGCCTTTCTTCCATCCGCTCCTTCTATAGTTTTCTATCCCGGGAACTGCTGGTCAAGCAGAGCCCTGCAAAGGGCGTTAGCTCTCCCAAAGGAGACAGCCGGTTGCCCGCAACTCTGGATACGGATCAGGTGGCCCAGCTCCTAAATTTCAGAGCCAGCGGCTGGCACGCCTGCAGGGACAAGGCCATGATGGAGCTCTTTTACTCCTCCGGACTGCGCCTGGCCGAACTGGTGCGTTTGGATGTCATGGATATCGATCAGGCTGACGCCTCCCTGACTGCAACCGGCAAAGGCAATAAAACCCGTAAGCTGCCGATAGGCCGGTACGCCCTGGAGGCAATCCAGCAGTGGTTGCAGCATCGCGAAGATTTGCCTCACAAGTTACCTCTGCCGGACATGGATAGCCGCGCACTGTTTCTCAGTGAGCGCGGTCAACGAATCAGCCACCGCAATGTTCAACGTCGCCTGCAGCGCTGGAGCATTAAACAGCAGCTCCCCGGCAAGCTTCACCCGCACATGCTGCGCCATTCCTTTGCCAGTCACATGCTTGAGTCCAGCGGCGATCTTCGCGCGGTACAGGAACTGCTGGGTCACGCCGACATTGCCACTACGCAGATATATACGCATCTCAACTTCCAGCACCTTGCGGAGGTGTATGATGATGCACATCCCAGGGCCAAGAAGAAAAGCATCTGAACGAAATGGCAATCAAGGTTCTGGCATTCGATCTGGACGATACCCTCTGGGATATGAGGCCGACCCTGATCAGAGCCGAAAAGAAGCTGTACGCCTGGCTAGAAGATAACTGCCCGCGCATAAACTATGACCTTGAGACCATCCGTGATCTCAGAAATGAAGTCCTGCAGCAACATCCGGAGCTCAAGACCAGCATCAGCGAATTGCGCCGCAGGGTGATCGAACGAGCCCTGCAATTGAGCGGTTATGCGCCCGCCGAATCGGAATCCTACTCACATCAGGCATTTGAAGCGTTTCTCGTGGCGCGCAATCAGGTGCTCTTCTTTGACGGTGCCCTCGATGCCGTTCAACAGCTTGCCGGGCATTATGTTCTCGGCACGCTCACGAACGGCAATGCAGATATTCAGCGACTGGGGCTGTCCGACTACTTCAGCTTTTCCTTTTCGGCCGAACAGGTTGGTGCACCAAAACCGGCGCCAAACTTGTTTCACGCCGCACTCGATCACACAGGGGTCAAGGCCGAAGAGATGATCTATGTCGGCGATCATCCGGAATTTGACATTAGCGCTGCCAATAAGGTCGGCTTGCATACCATATGGGTCAATCTGAACTCACAGGCTTTTCCAGGGGAGGTCGTTCCGGATGAAGAGATCAATCGACTGTCAGATCTTCCTGCAGCTGTAGGCAAAATCGACGGCTGAGTTTTGCGAATCCTGTCGTCAATTAGTATGTTGCCCCACAATTAGCTGGCCTTATTCAGTGGCCTATTTCGTCCCTGGACTTCGACTGGGCGTCCCCGACTGGGCGTCCCCGTTGCTAGTCGTTGTGGGGCGCCCGGCGAGGGTGCCCAACCCGCGGCGTCCTCGCGCCTCGCCAGGAACAAAATATGCCGACCGAGTAATGACCACTTAATTGCGGGACAGCATACTAGGGCTTAAGTCTCACCCTTACCAAACTGGCTCTTAAGCCGTGGGGTGACGGCAGTACCTGAGCTGGTGACAGCTCAATCAGGTCGATGAGAGGAATCTCCTCAACCAGCCAGGACAGTCGCAACAGGCAGTCGATGATCCCCTCCTTGTCGACCGGCGGGGTACCCCCGTACCCTTCCAGGATGGCCCGTGACTTGATCTCGTGGACCATCTCCACCGCAGACTGATCGGTGAGGGGCGTGATCCGGCAGGAGACATCATCGAAAAGATCGGTGGACATGCCGCTGAGCCCGAACACGGCTACGGGGCCATAGGCCGGATCTTCCGAGATCTGGATCTGTACCTCAAGTGCCTCTCTGGTCACCTCCTCCACGACCACCGGCACGATCTCACCGCCTTGCTGCACCTCTTCCCAACCAATCCACAATTCATAGGGCGTAGCGATATACTGCTTCTCCCGCTCGGTGTCGAAAGTGCGTAAGAACACCGGATAGGAGATATCTTCAGCACTATCTGCACACTCTTGCCAGTTGTTACAGAGCTGGCTTCGCGTTCGCGCTATGCCAATCGCATCGAGCAACTGGGCAGATTGATCAAATGACAGCCAGTCATCCCTGCGGTCAGCCCGTTGGCGAGCCGGTTGGCGAGCCGCCTCACATATTGACCAGGCCTGCTCGATATCGATCCGCTCCAACATTGGAATGACGCCAATCGGCCTGCGCAGCCAGCTTGCATAGCTCAGGACATGGCCTAAGGCGCGTGCGGCCGATTCTGGGAAGTGGTAACTGGGAACACGTTCATGTTCGTTCTCGATCTCAGGTTGTCTGCTCAATCTATCCATAAAACAGCAGATGATCGGTTTCTCGTGCCAACTGGACGTGTTTTGCCGAGCCCGCTGGATCGCCTCGACAACGTTGGCCCTGGCACGGTTATTCCTGGCAATGTACATGGCGATGACAATCTGCACCGCGTCATCTACCAGTAATTCCTCCAGCGTCCGGCGATATAGCTCGGGATCTGCAAAGCGGGTGATATCGACAGGATTTGCACAGGCAGCACCTGTGGGCAGGAATTGGTTGAGTCGATCGGTGGTGTCTTCATGTAGTTCGACTAACGTCAAGCCAGTGGCGCGACAGGCTTGGGCACAGATCTCTGCCATGCCGCGCGAATTGGAGATAATCGCCAAGTTGCTGCCCGCCGGTAATGGCTGATTGCTCAACAGGTTCGCAGCTTCGAACATTTGTTCCAGGGTATCGGTTCTGATCACACCGATCTGGCTGAAGAACGCATCCGCCTGCAACGGATGATCGCTCTGCTGGCCGCTCTTCACGACGAGAATCGGCTTCTTGCGGCACACCCGTGGGGCCAGTCGTGCAAACCGTCTGGGATTACCCAGTGACTCCAGATAGAGCAGTATCAGTTTCGACCGGGCGTCATCCTCCCAGAACTGAAGCAGATCGTTGCCCGATACGTCCGTTTTGTTGCCAACGCTCACGAAGGAGGAAAATCCAATGCCCTGATCACGGGCGACATCCAGTATCGCCAGCGACAGAGAGCCGCTTTGCGACGACATGGCCAGATTTCCCTTAGGCGGCGACACCTCAGCAAAGGTCAAGTGAACGGGAAACTCGGGATCTGTATTGATCAGACCCAGACAGTTGGGGCCCACCAGGCGCATACCGTTTTCTCTGGTCAGTTCAAGCAACTTGTTTTGTCGCTGTAGACCTATTTCGTCCCGGTCGGCAAAACCCTCGGACAGCACCAACAAGCTTCTGGCGCCGTTGTCGATGCAGTCCTCAACTACATCCATCACTTCCTCAGCCGGGATACATATCGCCACCAGATCCAACGGATCTTCGATGCCGGCCAGACTGGGTATCGCAGGGATGCCATTGATCTCCGCAGCAGTCCGATGCACCGGATAAATGGTGCCACGATAGCCGAAGTTCTGCAGGTTTCTGAGCAGCTGACTGCCGATCTTGTCGGGATCTCGACTCACGCCTACGATGGCAATGGAGGCAGGATAGAAAAAAGGTTCGATTGAGGCTCTACTTGCCAGCCTGTCCCGCATCTCAGTGGACTCGGTACTCTGTTCGCTGGGTTGGATGTCGAACGCTACATGGATCTCGCCGGTCTTCTGTTGGCTTACGGTGTTGTAACCACAGTCTTGAAAAACCTTCAACATGATCTCATTGTCAATGACCGTGGTCGCCACCAACCTATGCATGCCGCCAATCTCCGCAGCGAACGCTAATCTTTCTATCATAAGCGTGCCGATACCTTTGCCGTGCGACTCATCTTCCACCAGGAAAGCGACTTCAGCTTCCTGTCGATTGAGTGGCACACAACTGGCAACTGCGGCGATCCTTTCGTGATCACCGGATCCGGTCAGCAAAATCAGAGAAAGACCCTTGAATCTGCCACTGTCCACGCCTTCAAGCTGCGTGCGAATAAGAAAGTGCGCGGTTCGTTCATTGCGATGCATGGGACCGAAGAAACGATACTTGATGGATTCGTCAGATGATCTGTTGAGTAGATCGATCAGAGCCGGGATGTCATGTTCACCCGCTTCCCGCAATATGGCCGAGCGTCCGTCTCTCAGCAGCACGGGTCCGTCGAGTCTGAGATTCTGGGTGATAGGCCTGGGATAGAGTTGCGCTAGGGCAGACATAACTCGCTCCTTGTGCCGAGCCAACGCGGGCGCTTTTACTGGACGTCCAACGTGTTCTTCGTCCTATTTCCACTGGACGACTCTAAGTCTAACAGACGCCGCCATTGGGGCAACGCTGAAAGTCTGCCCGAATACGGAAGCTTTGGCCGACAGGTGATTTCCCGATTCAAACGCAACCCGACACTTCACACCTTGCTTCGAGTCGCGCTCACGTCAGCCATATGATCCTTGACGCTCTGCACATCCGCCGCCAGGTTAATCTTGCGGGTGGGCAGGTTCTGCAGATTGTCCAGAACAGGATGACTGATGCTTTCAGACGGGAGAATATCTGCGATGATCTCTGCAAATTTTGCCGGATGGGCAGTGGCCATACTCACCATGGGAATTCCAGGGCGAAGGAATTGCCCGGCGATATGCAGTCCCACAGCGGTGTGGGGATCGACTGCATAGCCGCATTCCTGCTGATACTCCTGGATGGTGGTCAGGGTCTGCTCATCGCTGGCCGAACCAGCGCGGAATAGATCATCGACCAAGGGCGTGTTGACGTGCAGACTTGCTTCACCATGCTTGCTGAACGACGCCATGAATTCATTGACCTTGTCTGCCGATTGTCCCAATCGATAATAGAGGTACCTTTCAAAATTGCTGGCCACCTGGATATTCATGGCGGGACTCAAACTGAACCTGACGTCACTTCGTCTGTAGACGCCGCTGTTGAAGAAAACACTCAAGACGTCGTTTTCGTTGGTCGCCAGGATCAAACGATCGATGGGCAGGCCCATGCGGCGAGCGATATAGCCGGCAAATATATTCCCAAAATTACCCGTCGGGACACACACATCAAACCTGTCCGGTTGCTGTAGCTGGAGCCAGGCAGAAAAGTAATAGACCACCTGGGCCAACACACGGGTCCAATTGACGGAATTTACTGCGCCGAGGTGATAGGCATCTTTAAAGGCAAGATCTGAAAATATCGACTTCAGGATATGCTGACAGTCATCGAAGCTCCCCTTAACAGCAATGTTGTGCACATTCTCATCGAGGATGGTGGTCATCTGCCGTTCCTGCCTGGGACTGACTTTACCATCGGGAAACATCACGAAAATATCGATGTTCTCTCTTCCTCTGACACCGGCTATAGCAGCACTGCCTGTATCGCCACTGGTCGCACCGAGGATATTGAGCGTTTCTCCTCGTTCAGCCAGAATGTATTCAAATAGGTTGCCCAAGAACTGCAGCGCAACATCCTTGAACGCCAGGGTCGGGCCGTGGAAGAGCTCGAGGACGTTGACTTCATTCACCTTCAGCAAAGGTGTTACCAGTTCGTGGTCGAAGCTCTGATAGCTCTCCTCAATAAGCTTTCTCAGGTCCTCTGTGGGCAGGTCGTCTGCAAACAGCTCGATGATAGAAAACGCCAGCTCCCCATACGACTGACCTGCCCATTTCGTCATGACACCTGACAGATCGGGGATGGTCTCCGGGATCAGCAAGCCACCATCTCTTGCCAGTCCCATCATGACCGCATCTTTGAAGGTGACACCCTTTGTGTTACCGCGCGTACTCTTGTATCTCATGAACTGTCTTGTGGAATTGCACCAGGCAGAGGAGCGGCCATTATAGTGATTGATGGACCACGATCAAAGTCTGCCGGGGTAGGGTCACTCGGGCAGGAATATCCGTGCCGGGCTGGTTGTACAGAGCCTGGTTTTGAAGGGATGGTGGGTATGTAAACCCCGAACATTCGCCCCGGATATCATTCGTCCGGTTGAGACCGGCTGGCAAGCGAGTCGATTACCAGCCGATCCGAATCATGCTGCCCGAGCCACCCAAATCGGCCGGCCGGGGTCAGACAGATCCCCGGGTGTCACCCAACACAAATGCCGAGTGAGGACACCTGAAGTGCGGATCATCAAACAGCATCACCGCCCGTTTCACCGGTACGGATTCGAATCACGTCATCCAGCGTGGTGATAAATATCTTACCGTCACCCACCTTGCCGCTATTGGCAGCACCGGTGATCGCTTCGATCACGCCCTCGAGCTGTTCATCTGTTATGGCTACTTCCACTTTCACCTTGGGCAGAAAGTCGACAACATATTCAGCGCCTCGGTAGAGTTCCGTGTGCCCTTTCTGCCTGCCAAATCCCTTTACTTCAGTGACGGTCATACCCTGAACTGAAATTTCAGACAAAGCTTCGCGCACATCATCCAGCTTGAATGGTTTGACGATCGCAGTAACTAATTTCATGGGTCAATCTCCTTTGCCGGTATGTCCCGAGCTATCTAATTCTTGTTGGGCGTGGCTATCTCACAAGCTCTTTGACAGGGCCAGAACAATTCGACTACCGAAATCATCGACACTGTTCACATCCGTATCATGCCAGCTAAGTGAAAAGTCGATGCCCGATATTTCCTTGGACAGTGACATGGAATATTCATCATACCCTTCCGCGTCGTCTATTCCCTGGGACCCATAGTGGAAGACAAGCGAAACATCATTGGGCAATGAAAGATCATATTCACCGTACGCATAAGTTGCGCTGCCAGTTTCACCGAAGAAATCACTTGAGTTGGCAATGCCGACTGTGAAAGCCTGATATGAAAGACTGAAATAGAGCTCCTGAAAGTCACTGTCCGGGGACGCACCATCCTTTGGGTAATCATAGTGGATCAAACCGATGTCATAGCTCCAGTCTTCGAGAATATCGTTGCTAAAGCCAATGTAGTAGTCGACCTCAACTGATCCATCGAAGGAAATGTTTGATGCCCAGATTCCTGCGTACACGCCGTTTTCTACTGTTACGTCGAATCCGCCCTGGATGGTTGGCTCTTCCGAAGTTTGTGAAACTCCTCGATAGACGTAATCCGATGCTAACGTCACATTGCCACTGATCTCAGCAGCTTGCATCGAAGTGGCAATCAGCAGGAGTGATCCGCCAATCAGTACTTGTCTCACCTTGTTCATTTACGCTCTCCCTAATAAAATCAGTCAATGACTTGGAATGTAGCTCGTTCAGAGCATTGTCCATGCCAATCTCTAACTATTAAATAAAATCAATAAGTTAGAGAAGATACGCGCGACCCACCCGTATTTGCCGGCACAATAGTAGTGCGATTTGAACTGGCACTGCTCTGTTTCGGTGCGCGACCATTCGTACTATAGCCTAATTCAACTAATTCTCTAGCAGGAATGGCTGTCGGCGCCCATCGGTTCATCCCTACCGTCCCGATTGAGCCAACGGTTCCACATGGTGCAGTTCCCGTGGAGCAGGTCTTGGGAATTTGGCTCATGCACCTATTGGCTCAGTCGCACGGTGACGAGAGTAGATCTCCTACATAAACTGCCGACGTAACTAGAGTCTGCTCATAAACTATAAGCCATTGATATTATTATGGAATATATGATATTTCAGGTATAATAGTGCACGAAAAAGTCCCGTCAACCATGGAAAACCGTGCACCTATGATCCGATCTCAAAGCGAAAAACAACTCT
>JASMJM010000129.1 GCA_030749725.1 Pseudomonadales bacterium
CGAGCCCCTCCAGTCCCTTGAAGTTCACATGCCCGTCGAGCGGAAAGTCTAGCTCATACGGGTCCATCACGTGCAGGAGCACGATCTCGTGGCGATCATATTGCAGGCGCGCCATGCCGTACTTCAGCTGTTCGATATCCAGCAGGCAGTCGGAGATCAGAATCACTAACTGCCGCCGCCCGATCCGTTCGGCGAAGTCCAGAAGTGTCTTATCGATCTCGGACTTCTTGCTCGGCGTAAAGTCTTCCAGCATCGCGCTGATGGTGTAGGTGGATCCGAGTGAGTTGGAGGGGGGCAGATACTGCACCACGCGGTCGTCAAACAGGCCGATGCCGATCTTGTCCCGGGCCTTGGTCACCAGGTAGGCGAGGCTGACTGCCAGATAGTTCGCATACTCAAACTTCGGCTGCCCGTTCGATCCATAGCGCATCGACTCGCTTACATCTAGAAAGAGCTGACAGACCAGGTTGGTGTCGGCCTCGTACTGCTTCAACAGATACTTGTCTCTTTTGTAGTAGGCGCGCCAGTCGATATGCTTCGGATCGTCGCCCGGCAGATATTCACGGTGCCCGGCAAATTCGACAGAGAACCCGTGGAACGGTGACTTATGGGCGCCTGCCATATTCCCCTCGACCAACCCCTTCGGGTTGAGCACGAATCCACCGATCGCGGAAATCGCTTTGGGGTTCAGATATTTTGCCAGGTACTTGCTCACAGCTGATCTCTCTGTACGGCTTACTCGAAGCGTGGGATAGTCTCGAGAAGCTTCTCGATGATGGTGTCCGATGTCACGCCTTCTGCCTGTGCCGCGAAGTTCGGCGCGATACGGTGGCGAAGCACGGGTTTGGCCACCGCGATGATGTCTTCGACTGACGCGTGGAAGTTGCCGTGCAGGATTGCGCGGGCCTTGGCGGCGCTGATCAGCGCCAGTCCGGCGCGCGGTCCGGCCCCAAAGCTGACCCAATCCTTGACGAAGTCGGGTGATTCGGGCTTCTCGTTCCGTGTAGCACGTACCAGCGTCACCGCATACTGCAGGACATGTTTCGCGACAGGTGTCCGTCGGATCAGGTCGCGGAAATGGAGGATTTCCTCGGCCGAGACCACTGCATTGACCGTCTCTGTGGCGCCGGACGTGACGGTCTGGACAATGTCCATCTCGTTCTCAAACTCGGGGTAGTCCACGAAGATATTGAAGAGAAAACGGTCCTGCTGCGCTTCCGGCAACGGGTACGTCCCCTCCTGATCGATCGGGTTCTGCGTGGCGATGACGAAGAACGGGCGTTCCAGTTGATAGACCTCACTGCCGATCGAAACCTGCTTTTCCTGCATCGCTTCGAGCAAAGCCGCCTGCGTTTTTGGCGGGGTACGATTGATCTCGTCGGCTAGGATGATGTTGGCAAAGATAGGACCGGGCATGAACTTGTAGACGCGCTCACGCGTCACAGGGTCGTCCTGAATAATGTCAGTGCCTGTGATGTCTGACGGCATTAAGTCGGGCGTGAACTGGATTCGCTTGAAGTCCAGATCCAACACCTCGCTCAGTGTTGTGACCAGTAGTGTTTTTGCCAGGCCCGGGACGCCGACCAGCAAACAGTGGCCGCCTGCAAAGATGCAAGTCAGCAGGTTCTCCACGACCTCGTCTTGGCCGATGATCATCTTGGATATCTGCGTGCGCATCTTCGCATAGGCCTCGCCGATGAGCGCCACCTTGTCTTGGTCGCTCAACTCGCCATCTGCGTCGCCGTACTCCTTGAGAATATCTTCACTGGGGTCATCCGTTGGTGTCATCTTGTCAGTCATAGTATTGCCTCCTGTTTTAGTTTTCAGTTCATCATGGGCCAGCCAAACCCTGGCTGCTCCAAATTGACGGATCAATCCCCCCAAGGGAGTCCAGTCATTTAACCCATCATGCCAAGCCAAATCCGATTCCAGCAGGCGACCCTCAGCCAGATACTTTGTCGTCTCCTCAGGGGTAAAGACTCCCAGCTCTTCAGCCCCTCGTTGAACGTGGATTTGCATGAGGAAAAGGATCTAATAGAATAATCGATAGCCGAGTGACACAGCGTTACCTCCGGCCCTCTGGATCAAGTATTTAAGGGGGGATGGCAGCTGCGTGAGAAGGTTACCCAGAATCTGCCTGGCGATGATCATCAGGTTCTTCTGTCCAGCGAAGTAGAAGGATGGCATGGGCGGGGTGTTAGGCGTCTTGTTTTGAGGGTTCATGGCCCAGTCACCGATGCCTTTCAGGCGAACGGTGTTCTCACCTTCGGTCACTGCCTTGGTGACGTCGAATGAGAATGGTGTGTTTCCGTCGTTGAGCAGGTTCAGGAAAGCCATCAGTTGGTGCAAGTCTCCTTTGTTCAGGCGTATTTTGCCATAGGCTTCGTCGATTTTCTCGGCTTTGCCCGCCCGCTTGGTTTCGCTGACCGCCATCTTCGCCATGATTACCTGGCGGAGGTTGACCTTTCGTTTGGCGAGATTGCGCAGGGATGGCGTTGGTTTTTCGGAATCGCTCTGGGAACTCACGTGTTCCTTTAGGTCCGTGAAGTCCGGTGGGGCATGGCAGGCGATGCAGTTGCCCACGCTAGCCGGTCCTTCCGATTTCAGAAAGGTTTTGTAGCCCAGGTAGGCTTGGCGGTCCATTCCCTTGGGCAACTTGACAAGTATACGACCCTCCTGGTTTGCCAGACGTCCCAGGATGCGCCCCGCGAAATCTTCCGGCGACTCATCTTCCTCCGCCTTCTCCGGTATGCGATTCAT
>JASMJM010000130.1 GCA_030749725.1 Pseudomonadales bacterium
TTCCCTCTTCATCTTGCCGGATGAGAGGGCGGGCATTCTTGATCATAATGAATATCCATGTCAATCTTTCTATAAAAAACAATTACCTAGGCGGCTCTGCACGGGCAGACCCCTACCGCCTCACTAATTGACCAAGGCGTCTTGCGCTGTGAAAACAACCAATCTTCTAGTAAAATCATGGGGTAAGGCTTCAACAAGGGAGTATTGACATTGCACTATGCGCTTCTGGTGATTTTGGCTTTAGTGTTTCTGGCCTTCACCGATTCAGCTCGATCAGAAGACCCATACTACATTTGGGTCGATGAAGATGGCGTAACCAACTATTCCCAGCGCAACCCTAGAGACGTCGATGCAAAATTAGTCTCCAAGTCCGCGCCATTCGGAACCAAAAACGCTCCAACTCAGAGAGGAATCCGACCTAAGCGGTTGCCGGCAGGCCAAAGTCAGGCCCAACCGGCACCAGCGCCAGATGCGTCGATGGACAAAGAAGAACAAGCTGTTGCAGAGGAAATTGCTCGGATCCGTGCATCCAATTGCAACATCGGAAAGAGAAATCTGGCGAAACTGCAAGCCTACGCGCGGCTTCGAGTCAACGACCCAGATGGCGGAGATCGGGTACTGACGGATGAGGAAAAGCAACAGCGTATCGAAAACGCTCAGAAAACCATTAGGGATAACTGTGGGGCCGCCTAGGTGGGACCGCCTAGCTGAAGCCAGCCATCAATCCAGCCATATCAGGGCGGCAATTCGCCCAGTATCTCCATCCCGGCGATATGAAAAGAATCTCTCCCGCTCGCAATAGGTGCAAAAGTTCCCGCCGAATACTGCCCGGACCCCACTTTCGGCGAGGAGCTTCCTAGCCACTCCATAGAGATCAAACATCCACTTGTCCGTCCGCGCGGTCGGTATGAAACTGCCGACCTCAGATCTGAATGCGTCCTTAACCTCCGCTCCCACCTCGTAATGGCAGGGCCCTATGGCTGGTCCCAGCCAGGCAATCAGATCGTCGTCGGGCAAGAACCGGCCGACAGTGGCTGCTATGATGCCCTCAGCCAGTCCCCGCCACCCGGCATGAAGCACGGCCACGCGCATTCCCTGACGATCGCACAGGAAAATAGGCAGACAATCCGCCACCAAGACTACACATGGCAGTTTCTGTCTGTCCGTATACGCTGCATCGGCGAGCCGCTCCCCCTTCTCATCCGCACGGATGGTCGCTACCCCATGCATCTGGTTAAGCCAGGGTGGCTCGCGCTGAAGATCGAGGCTCTGGCGTAACTTCTGTCGATTTGCCAAGACTCTGTGCTGCAGGTCACCAACATGCATGGCTAGATTAAGACTATCGTAAGGCGCAATGCTGCAACCGCCTTGCCGGGTGGTGACAACGGCTTTGACGTTGGGGGGTGCCGGCCATTCGGGACGTATAAAGCCCAAGGCGCAATCCGGGTCTGTGGATCTCTGATCATCCAGTATCATTTTCTGCCAACAATTCCAGCAGGCGTGCCAAGTCTGACGGCACGTGTCTTTCCCAACGCATCAGCGCTCCGGTAGTTGGATGGTGCAACTGCAGTGCGAAAGCATGTAGTGCTGGACGCTCGAAATCTCTCAACTCCTCTTGAAGCTGCTCCGATCCCGATCGGGGCAGACGAAAGGTACCACCATAAAGCGGATCCCCCACGAGGGGAAACCGGACGTGGCTCAAGTGGACTCTGATCTGATGGGTTCGACCAGATTCCAGGGTGATCGACAGGTGGGTGTGTTCGGCGAACCGACTCAACACCCGGTAGTGAGTTCTGGCAGGTTTGCCGTCCTCCCTAACGGCCATCTTAGTGCGATGGCTGGGATGTCGACCAATGGGCTGATCAATGCTTCCTCTCCGGGAAACAACTCCATAGACGATCGCCTGGTACTGTCTGGTGATTTCTCTTTTCTGTAGCAAATCGACCAGTTTGTTTTGGCTCTGCAGGGTTTTTGCCACCACCATCAGTCCACTGGTGCCCTTGTCCAGGCGATGAACAATTCCCGCTCTGGGTATGTGTTGCAGCTCTTCACAGTGAAAAAGAAGCCCATTGAGCAGGGTGTTATCGTAGTTCCCGGCAGCCGGATGGGTAACCAGGCCTGCAGGTTTGCATACAACCAGGATGTCTTCATCTTCAAACTCAATATCCAGCTCCATCTGTTGAGGGACATGACTATCAAGCGCCTCCAATGGTGCATCTATTTCCAGCAATTCCCCGCCAAGTAGTTTGTCCTTGGCACGTCTTGCCTGCCCATCCACCGTTAACGCTCCGGCCTGAATCCAGTGCTGCAGCCGCGACCTGGAAAAATCAGGGAACAGATTCACAGCGATGTGATCTAACCGATCATGGCCGAGTTGCTCCGGCACTCTGGCTTTCATCTTCACATATTGCGACATAGCAGGATTGTATCCAATAATTGGGAAGATCCCGACTCACGTTTGTCAGGGAGTCGCGCAACGAGTGTCCTGGGGTTTGGTTTCATCATTCTGCTATGGTTAAATACGGCCCAATAATCGCAAAGGTGGCGCGACATTTAGCGCTTTATGGTTTTCAGATTGTACCTGTTTGTAGCAAAAAAAGAGGGTTCAGGCCCAGAACGAACTATCACGCAGTTGCCTAACCGCTGGACTGGCGGAAGTGTCAAGACACTTCCGGGCATTTTGTTGTGTACGTTGATTGCTGCCGGGTGTGCCAGCAATAGCGACGATCAGGAATCTGCAATCGATGAAACCGAACGTCAATACTATGAATCATCGCAGAGAAGTCTGAGATCGGCCAACTATCAGGACGCCATTTCAAAACTACAGCGTCTGGAAGCCAGATATCCCTTTGGCCGCTACGCCGAACAAGCCCAACTGGAACTGATTTACGCCTATTACAACAGCCTCCAACCCGAGTCAGCCAGGAGTGCAGCAGACCGCTTTATCCGCCTTCACCCACAACACCCAAACGTAGACTATGCATACTACCTGCGCGCCATGGCGTCCTATCGTGAGGATCGCTATCTACTGGATCGATTCCTGCCCTTGGATCCGTCAAAGAGGGATCCGGGAGCCGCGAGAGATTCGTTTGACGATTTCGCAGAACTGATCAATCGCTTTCCCGATAGCAAATATGCGCCCGATGCCCGCGCTAGAATGGTGCATCTCCGCAACCTGATGGCAGCTTCTGAGATCAACATCGCCAAGTATTATATCTATCGAGGTGCATACATCGCTGCTGCCAACCGAGGACGCTATGTCTTTGAAAACTTCCAACAGACACCCTCAGTCGCAGACGCGTTGGCCATCATGGTGGAAGCTTATCTGAACCTTGAACTAAGCGAATTGGCAGAGGAATCTCTGCAGGTGCTGGCTACCAACTATCCTGATCATCCTTCTTTGGATGAATCCGGTAACTTCCGGATCGACAAGTCAGGCTTAAATTCCGACAAATCCTGGTTGAACATCATCACGTTTGGATTGTTCGGTTAACTGCACAAGATCTACCAGCAAGACTTATCATGGACACAAAGCTGG
Source organism: Pseudomonadales bacterium (assembly GCA_030749725.1). Lineage (GTDB taxonomy): Bacteria > Pseudomonadota > Gammaproteobacteria > Pseudomonadales > Azotimanducaceae > JASMJM01. The sequence continues at coordinate 3,539 of JASMJM010000130.1, forward strand.
CGTCGACGCCTGATATAGAAGAACAGCAGCTTCTTCAACGATCAGCTATCCTCAAAGTTTACAACTATTACCGGGTCTTCATCGCATCGGTATTGCTACTGCTGTTCCTTGAACCGGAAACGCAGTTGGTCGGTAATGTTGATCCTGATCTATTCAATGCAACCATCCTCCTGTATTTGGCAGCGAACATCCTGATCGTTGTGTTCAGTCTGTTTGATCACAAGGATGCTCTTGCCAAGACAATACCGTCCTTCATCATCTTAGCCATGGACATCGTCTGTTTGGTCCTGCTGATGTCAGCCAGCGGCGGCGTTAGCAGTGGTTTAGGAAACTTCTTGATTTTTGCATCAGCCTTCGGCGGTGGGCTGATAGTGGGTCGGATTTCCACAGTTCTACCGGCAATCGCCTTCATCCTCACCATCTACGATGAGATCTACCTGTTCTTCCTCGACATCAATACTCTGCAGAGTTTCTTCAATGCCGGTCTTCTGGGGATTGCCCTTTTTCTGGCAAACACCCTGATCCAGTATCTGAACAGGCAACTTCGAGCCAAAGAGGGCGAAGTTGTTGCTCTCGGTCAGATCAATCAAATGGTCATCGAACGAATGAAGATGGGAATAGTGGTGGTTTCAGAAGATGGTGAGATCAGGCTGATCAACAAATCTGCTGAGCTTCTACTGGCTACTCCAAATGTCGACGGCAAGCTGTTGAAGACTCTGCCCTATACTCTGAAAGATCGACTTAGCGAATGGAAGCAAGCGAGTACGAGGCAGTCGGTGATTTTCCACACCTACGAGTCCGGCCGTGAACTGCTGGCCAACTTCTCTGCCCTGACAGGGGACCGCAACTCCGATACATTGGTTTTTCTTGAGGATAGCTCGGAAATCCAACAGCAGGCGCAATAGCTCAAATTGGCTGCCGTTGGGCGTCTTTCCGCCAGTATCGCACATGAGATCAGGAACCCCCTCGGTGCGATCAGCCACGCAGCGCAACTGTTGGGCGAATCTGAATTTCTGGATAAGGAAGATCTTCGTCTCACCGAAATCATTCAGAACCACACGATTCGGATGAACCGGGTAATTGAAAATGTCCTGCATCTATCACGGCGAAAGAACGCCGAGCCCCAGCAGATAGACCTGAAGGACTGGCTGGATCAGTTCGCAATCGAGTTCTCAACAGGTATGCAGGATCAACCGGAAATTGACATTGCAGTGGATCCTGCAGACATGGCCGTTGATGTCGACCCGGGCCACCTGGCCCAGGTACTGGGTAACCTCTGTCAGAACGGACTTCGCTACAGCAGCCAACATACAGGTGAATCCAAGGTCAAGCTAGCTGCAGGCATAGAATTCGTGAGTGGCAATGCGTTCCTGGATGTGGTCGATTACGGTCCCGGAATCGAAGATGAATTGGTTCAGAATCTATTTGAACCGTTCTGTACTACGGAGAGCACTGGCACTGGTTTAGGCCTGTACCTCTCGAAGGAACTGTGTGAAGCGAACCATGCTCGTCTGAGTTACAACAGAGCGGCTACCGGTGGCAGTTGCTTTCGAATATCTTTCCTTGAATAGGTAAATGACATCAGTACGGGAATGGAACAGAAAATTGCTCTAATTGTCGATGACGAACCGGACATCAGGGAACTCCTGGATATCACCCTGGGCAGGATGGGAATTACCACGTTCAGTGCCGCAGACGTTGCTTCCGCGAGACAGCTGTTAGCAGAGAGAGACTACGACTTTTGTCTGACGGATATGAAACTGCCCGACGGTAACGGTATAGAACTCATCGTACACATTCAAAACAACTATCCCCATCTGCCATGCGCTGTCATCACGGCACATGGCAGCCAGGAAGCAGCCGTGGAAGCGCTGAAAGCAGGCGCCTTTGACTTTGTTTCCAAACCGGTCAACCTGGAACTGTTGCGCAGTCTGGTGGATGGTGCACTAAATCTGAAACCGCTCGACGCAACCAAA
>JASMJM010000131.1 GCA_030749725.1 Pseudomonadales bacterium
GGGTAATTGTCGGCGTATTAATCAGACTTGTCTCCCAGTTGTTACCCGACTTCAGCTAACAACAACCACTCACGCACAAAATACAGAGGTCTGCTAAGGCCAAGACTCAGGGATTTGTGGTTTTCACACGCTCTCTGTTGACTACGGCCAAGGAAGAAAACCCAAGATCACGTATATGCAGGGAAGTATTTCAGTCAGTGAATCTCCAGAGCAGCCATCCTTCTGACGAACACCTAACTTAGCCGTCGAGCGTCTCTAGCCCGATTACGACCAATTCAGCTAGAATGACCCTTCAGCACTAGCCTGAAAGTGGCCAAACACAAGTGAGGTGTGATGATGAACCGCACGCAGCGATTGAAAACCAGGCTCTTCGAGATGGATGATCGTGCTGTTTTCTTGTCGCGGATGGAGATCCTCAAAGAGTGTTCGGACAGATATCGCGATGAGACAGCAGGGATCAAATTCGGTCACACGCTTCAGACCATGCTCTCCCGAATCGATGTGGTGATCGACGAAGACGATCTCATCGTCGGTCGGTCGCCTGAAGTGGTCCCCAACTCCAGAGAGGAACGGTGGTTTCTGGAGCACCGCAGGGATTTCTTTCATGTCCCCTGGTTCTGGACTTCTGGGCATCTGACGCTTTCGTGGGAACGGCTGCTAAGCCAGGGACTCATCGGTATTCGGCAGCGCGCGCAGGCACATCTGGATTCGCTGACGGGTCGAGACGGTGCGAGTCTGTCGAAACGCGATTTCTTGCGAGGCGCGTTGCTCTGTTGCGATGCGATCGCGGGTTTTGCAGAACGGTACGCCGAGGCGGCTCTTTCACTGGCTCAGAAAACGACTTCCCGACAGCGCGAACTGGAACTGATGCGGATCGCCGAGGTCTGTCGCCGGGTACCCGAACAGCCGGCGCGCTCGCTTCACGAGGCGGTGCAGTCGGTGTGGCTGGTGGATCTGATTCTGCACACGGTGGTCGGCGCACGTGATTTCACGCCGGGGCGAATGGATCAATACCTGTATCCTTTCTACGAACGGGACCTGGCCGCCGGGCGCGTCAGTCCGGAAGAGGCGCTGGAACTGATCGAATCCTTTTATATCAAATGTAGCGAGATCATCGGGCTCGCCGACCAGAACAACGCCCGGAAGCGCAGTCTGTGTCAGGACAGCGTGCAGTATGTGGTGCTGGGTGGACAGACGGCCGACGGAAAGGACGCGACCAATCCGCTTTCGTTCATCTGTTTGAAAGCGGGCTATCTTCTGCTGAAGCAGCCGACGATCAAGGTGCGGTATTTCGAGGGAATTGACGATGAGTTCTGGCTGGAGGCCTGTCGGCTTGCGCGTGCCGGAGGATCGATCGGGTTCTATAACGACGGGGTGGAGATTCCCGCGTTTCTGAGCGTGGGCGTCGATCTGGAAGATGCACGCAATTACAGTCACTACGGCTGCTGCAATGCCAATGTGCCGGGGAAAGAAGGATCGCTCATGGAGCGCTGGCACAGTGTGCCGAAGTTTCTCGAGTTGGTGATGAATAATGGTTTCGACCCCGTTAAGGGAGAGCAGGCAGGTCCGCAGACGGGCGATGCCGATTCGCTCGGCTCCATCGACCATCTGATGGATGCACTCCGGCTTCAGATCCGGCACGCCATGGAAGCCGAGCGGGAAATGTACCCGCCTGTACCCGAAGCGGACGATCGCCGCAGCTTTACACTGGAGTCGATCTTTCTGGAAGACTGTATCGAAAACGGGCGCGAATGGCGGCTGGGCGGGACGAAATACTGGCACAAATCGCAGCACGCTTCCGGCCTGGCGACCGCGGTCGATTCGCTGGCTGCGATTCAGACCGTGGTGTTCGAAACGGGCGATCTGACGTTGCGGGAGCTGCGCGACATCTTGAGTGCTGATTTCGAAGGGAATGAACCGCTCCGCCAGCGGCTGCGCAACGGGTGCCCTAAATATGGCAACGACGACGATGGCGTGGATGCGCTGGCCAGACAGATCGCGGATATCTTTTGCGATGAAGTCGTTCGCTGCAATGAAGTGCCTCATTCCGTTCGGTTCTGGCCCGAGATTTATTCCTATCACAACAATAAGTGGCTGGGCGGTGAACTGGGCGCCACCCCGGACGGTCGGAAGTGCGGTGAGAGCATCAGCGAGAATCAGTCTCCGAACTATGGTATGGACCTCGAGGGCGTCACGTCGTGCCTGAAATCTATGGCGAAGCTGCCTTTCCACCGCACGCCCGGGGGAGGGACTAATCTAAAGCTGCATCCCGCTTCGGTCAGGGGCGAGTCGGGTCTGGTTGCCTTATCGGATCTGATGAAGACTTATTTCGAGCTGGGCGGACAGCATCTGCAGCTCAACATCATCGACGGGGCGGTGTTGAGAGAGGCCCAGGAGCACCCCGAGGAATTTCGCACGCTGTCGGTGCGGGTCGTGGGATACAGCGCCTATTTCACCACGCTGTCGGAGCGGGTGCAGAATGATCTGATCGCGCGCACGGAGCACAGTATCTGAGATGCATATTCACCCGTCTCTAAAGCCGTCGTTTTCAACGGCGGGCACCGAGTAGGCTGAGATACAAGAAGGACAATTCATACTTTGGGACGCCTGCACTTTTCCAGAACGCCTGAGATGCGTGGTCCACGCTGGACATCCTACACGGGTTGTTTGTGTTACGTTTCTGGATTTGGCAAGCTAAAGAGATGATTTGCGATGGATCTCTCAAAGAGCTTATTCAGGAACACCTGGCCGCATTTCCGGTTCGCCACACGAATGACCGGGATGCGCGCCGTGCAGCCGTGGCAGTCACAGTGGTCGACGAAGGTCACGGGGCCGATCTGAGAGGGTTGCCGGCCTTTGAGGAGCCTTCGGGCAACGCTGCTCTCATGTTGACACGACGTTCATCCGGGCTGGCAGACCACCCCGGCCAATGGGCGTTTCCTGGTGGACGGGTTGAGGCAGCGGAGACGACAGTTCAGACCGCCCTTAGGGAAATGCGAGAGGAAGTCGACCTGTCCCTCTCCGAAGCTGACGTTTTAGGTTACCTGGATGACTTCGTCACCCGGTCGGGTTTCGTGATGACCCCGGTGGTCGTCTGGGCAGGCAAACATGTCACCGTCGTACCTAACCCCATTGAAGTCGAGTCAGTCCACCGGATTCCGGTAACTGAATTTCTGCGCAAGGACGCACCTCTGCTCGAAGACCGGACCGGCAGTGAACACCCGGTGCTGCGAATGCCGGTCGGCGACTCCTGGATCGCGGCACCCACTGCGGCGATCATCTATCAGTTCAGAGAAGTGTGCCTGCTTGGCAAGCAGACTCGGGTTGCACACTTCGAGCAGCCGGACTTCGCTTGGCGGTAGATAATTTCATCCTTCATCCTTCTCCTCTATACTTCCCGCGCTCCGGTGAAGACTACGATATTGTGGATACAACCAGGCCAGCTACCAAATGCCGTCGCACAATATGTCCATCCGAAACATTTAGGACTCGATGAAAAAAAAAGGGAGTTCTGTCATGAGTAGTGAACCCTTCTTCGTCCGCGAGGGCGATGGATTCCAACCACAGCCCGTTTGTGCAGGCCCTTGGGATCCCACATCGTTGCACGGGCGGGTCGTTGCGGGACTGTTTGCAGCGGAGATCGAGCGGGCTCACGGGGACCCGGAACTGATGCCTGCGCGGATGACTGTGGATCTGTATCGCTTACCAGGTTTTTTGCCGTTGCGGGTCGAGAGTACCGTTATTCGAGAGGGGCGGCGGATTCGGGTGGTGAACGCAGAGATGTTCAGTGGCGAGAAGAGCGTCGGCCGTGCGTCCGTACAGTTCCTGCGCCGCAGCCAGGATCCGGATGGCACCGTCTGGAAGCCCGCAGTTTGGGATGTACCGCCACCTGCAGACATATCCCCTCCGGAGAGGTCCGGGTTGGGGGGCATGTGGCGTACCCTTCAGATCAGCGGGATGATGGGGACGGTCGGCGCTCGGCGATGCTGGATTAGCGAAGCAAGGGCAATGATCGAGGGTGAGGCGCTTACGCCCTGGCAGCGCGTCGCACTTGCGGCGGACTTTTCGAATCCTTACGCCAACGCCGGAGATGCCGGCCTTCGGTTCATCAACACCGATATCACTCTGTACCTTCACCGTTTGCCAATGACTGAATGGATCGGCTTCGAAGTGATCGCGCACCAATCTGCCGATGGCATTGCAAACGGCGTATGTGCCCTGTACGACGAGTCGGGGCACATCGGCTCAAGCACGGTTGCTGCCCTCGCCCAGCACTGAGTGAGGCAGGGTTTAGCCGTTTGATCATGGGCTCGATCCAAATACTGATGGTAGTCAGCCGAGGAGTTCTCTCGCCGCGGCAAGTCTCTCTCGGATTTTGATTCCCTGCGGGCAGACAGCTTCCGCCCTGGCGATCTGAGCCGGTTCGAATCCCTTCAGGTGCTCGGGAATCTTCCCATACAATTCCCTCGCTCTCGATTGCTTGCCGTAACATTCGTAATACATAAGGAAGCGCAGCGGATCTGCGATGGCGGTGCGGCGGCCCGCCGCTTTTTCGCATAAGCTGGCGCAACCGTTGCAGTAGTAGCCGGCTGTCAGCGCGGCCAGTCGATTCAGTTGGTGACTCTCCCCAGCCGTTAGTTCCTGTGTTGAGCGCGCGGCTGCGATGTTTTCCCTGACCCTTTTCACGTTGTCCATCTCGGAGTTGATACAGTCGATTCGTTCGTCCGCCCAGATGGACTTCAGTTTTGCCTGAGCCAGGGTGAAATTGTCAGACGTGAAGCCGGCCACCTGTTCCAGTTCCTTCGGTACCGATGCCATGGCTTTCATTGCGATGAGCCCGATGCCGCCCTTCTTACAGGCATCGATAGCCCGGTTGAGTTCCAGATCCCCGTATTGTCTGAAATTGTAACGAAACAGAATGACATCGATTCCCCCCACGCGAACTGCTTTGTTCATCACCGGTATGATGTCGCGTCCATGGCAGGAAAATCCGAACAATTTGGTTTTACCCGATTTGCGCAGTTCATCTCCCAGCTTAATATAGTCGGGGTCGAGCATTTTGGGATTGGTGGCATTGTGCATCAGATACAGGTCGAGGTTATCGATCTGTAATTCGTCTAGGCACTCGTCCAAGCCCTTGCGCAGTCCCGACACCCGGGTCGACTCGGACTTGGAAGTGATGAACATGTTCTGGCGGTCGTCGATCTGCTGCAGAAAATTGGCGATCGCGCGATGAGAAGCACCCCAGCCATATACCAGCGCCGTATCGATCATGGTGACACCTTCACGATAGCAAAGGTGCATTTTCTTATCATAGACTGCGTCCAAGGTCTGGGAGGTGCCAAGTTCGATGATGGGTATCTGAATTCCGGTAACGCCCAGTTGTTTGGTTGGCACCTTGGCGCTCGAAGGCTTTCGCTCGGCCGCTGCAGCGGTCGGAACCCCCAGGGATGCGGCAGCCAGGGTGGCACCTTTTAGGAAGCTCCTTCGATCGATGTTCTTGTCACTCATGTGTCTCTCCGTTATCGCACTATGCTAATCAGGGGTCAGCTATCCGGGTTCGGCAGTTTCTGGCGAGCGGTATTTCAGCAGCAGTCTGCGGTTGTCTGAGCGGCTCTCACCCACCGCCGTCACATATACGGCGGGGCGATCCTGTACCGGACACTCGCTCTGGCAGATGCCGCAACCGATGCAGAGATCCGGCACGATATGGGGCTTATTGAGCACCACCAGCTTGCCGAACACATCCTTCTCCTCTTCGTCGTAGGTCTGGATCGCTTTCGGCGCCGTGGGGCACACCTCTTCGCAGACGACACACGGGATCTGATTGGCCCAGGGCAGACAGCGGGAACGGTTTATAAAGGCTGTTCCCAGGCGAATGGGTCCCTCCTCGATGAAATTGCCTTCGCCCAGTTTCTCCGCCACGGTGATCTTTCGAATCGCGCCGGTGGGGCACACTTCGGAGCAAAGGCTGCACTTGAGCTGACAGTGCCTGATGTTGAAATTCAATACCGGCGTCCACAGGGCCTCTATGCCTCCCTCTCGCAAGGTAGCAGGCTGCAGGACATTGGTGGGGCAGACGTTAATGCACTGGTCGCACTTGATACATTTTGACAGGAATTCTTCCTCCGCTACCGATCCGGGCGGGCGGATCATATCCGCCGAGAAGTTCTCATCGGAGGCAAAGCCGTTGCTCTTCAAGAGTGGGTAGCCGAGCACTCCCAAGACGGAGGCGAACAGCCACTGTCTCCTGGTCACGACCGGTCCGGCGATCACCTGTTTGCGATCCAGACCGTGTGCAGCAAAGCGCAGTGCGTTCTCTGGGCAGTCGTCAATACAGTTCATACAGCTGAAACACTCGCTTGCCAGCAGTTGCTGTTGTGGTTCGCTGGCTCCCTCACAGCCGAGAAGGCAGAGGTTGCAGTCGGTGCAAAGGCTGACGTCGCGATCGATTCGAAACAGAGAGAATCGTGAAATGACACCCAACAAGGCGCCCAGGGGGCATAGAAAGCGACAGAAGAATCGGTGCCAGCGGACGTTCAGTAACAGGAAGGTAAGGAATAGGGCACCGATCCAGAAGGATCCGGTGAATACTCTCACCGGCACTCCGGGTGCCAATTTGAGATCCGACAGATCAACGGGCATGGCGATCCATTCACTCAGGAGCATCAACTGATCGATGACCAGATCCCAAAACGGCGCTACAAAAGTGGTGAATCCCCTGTAGACCCAGACGAGTGGATCCATGAGACCAATCTGCAGGCTGCCAAGAAGTGCCAGCACCAGGAAAACCGCCAGCAGAATATACTTGAAGGACTGCAGCGAGTGGTAACGATTGTCATCTGTCTTCCTGGTGGCACCCCGCTGGAACAGCCATCCGGTAAACTGCAACAGTGTCCCGAATGGACACATCCATCCGCAGAATACCCGCCCGAATAGAAGAGTGAGCATCAGAATCAAAACTGCCCAACCGAGGTACCGGTACACGTAACCGGTGGACAGGAAGGTGGCAAGTGCAACCAGGGGATCGATTTCCAGGAACCACGAGACTCGGTATCCCTCGATACGCGATGTCCAGGTGAGCCAGATGGCCACCACAAACAGTAGCAGGAAAGAGCCTTGCGACAGGACACGAATGTTGGCGAGGCGTAACAGGTGATTCAGCCGTTGCCGAAAGTCGCCGGGTTGGTTCACACCACCTCCCGAATGCGGCCACTGGCATCGATTCTGCCGCTGCCCCTTTGTTCCGCCTTGAAAAGGTACTCGGGGTAGTCGTCTCCTCTTTGCAGGAGATGTTTGTAGGCCCAGGCGTCCATGGCTACCTGGTCGGTACCGGCAACAATCACCTCGTACTTCCTAACGAGGGATGGATCACCACCCGTCGGTCCATTTGACATAAGTACGTGTGTGCCGTCGAGAAGGGTCAGGGTCGGGTGGATCATCATGGAAAGATCGGCGATGATCTCATGGATATCCTGGTGAAAGTTGTTACGTTTGCCTCCCAGCAAGCCATACCAGTTCTTGATTCCCATGGATGCAGAACAGAGATTGTGATCCTTGACCGCGGCGACGCCGATCACTTTCGTTACACTTCTGAAAGGACGGTGGAAAAAGGACCAGTTCTCGATCAGCTTGGCGCCGGGTGTGTTGAGGGTTCTGAATGCATTTCCGTCCGGCAGAAAAACCCTCCCGCCGGCTTCTTCTGCAGCTTTACCAATACCACTCTTGGCAAAGCAATCCGCGGGCGACTCGATGGGATTGTCAGCGACCCGGACCTCTGCTGCACGACAATCCACTAACAGAAGTTGAATGAGCTCCCTGATGATCGCGGGATTCGTCGTTGCTCCGAGATTGGGAGAGCGATCAAATGCAACATTCGGTTTGACCAACACTACGTCACCGGGCTGCACGAATTTTCGTATTCCCCCCATGCCATCCAATGCTTTTCGAAGCAGTGTGCCAATTTCTCCGTTGCGCCCGATACTAACCGCTATAGTGGAATCGTCAGGTGAAACACTGTAGTCGGGTAATGTCAACGGCCGTTCGCTGGGCTCTGATCTTCGACCGGTGTCGTCCCGTCTTGAGAACGGCAGATGTTCAGGCGCGAGCGCAAGATAACCGAGAACACTGCCGCCGAGAAGGGCGCCGGCACCCCTAGCCAAGGCTTCTCTACGGGTTATCCGGTCAGGTCGGTAGCGTTCATCCGCTTGACTCATCGATCCCCTCCAGTAGCATTGCCATCACGTCTTCGCCCCCTTCTTCTTCTGTCAGGTTTTCCATGCCGAGGATGAATGCCCCGGTCCGCTGCATGATAAAGAAGGTGTTTAGAAATCCGTGGCGCAGGATGACCAGGTCTTCCAGTTCCTGCATGATTTCATAATCGTAAAGCTGTTCCGCCAGTATCGCCTGGTACAGATCTTTACTGGCGTCCGCGGAGCTTCCCCGGTGCAGAAAAGCCCTGGCCTTGTCTTCAGGATCGAGCGCAGCGAACCAGAAATCTTCGACTGAATCGAGCTGGAACACGTTCTGTGCCTGGAAGCTGATTGCTTCAGCGGGCAGATTCAGGCTGTCACTCAGGATCCGGTACTCAAGTGGCAGATCCTGTGTGTCTTCCTTCAGGTCTGCGAACGCCTCCAGCAGTTGCTGTACCTTCTCCTTAACATCCTCTCCCTCCCGGTCGGCGGCTACCCGGAAAAAGTAGCGTCCCTTTCTGCCGATCATCCCGACGCCGGTCTCAAAGTAATGTACCGGGCCACTGCGCAGAATCCGGCTCGAATCGGACTGGTGGTCGGCAAAGATCCCACTGCTGCCGGCTATGTCACCGTGGTCGAACAGTTCGATAGCGATTTCCAGTCCCTCACTGGCGGAGCGGAGCACCAGATAGTGCAGTTGTCGGAATCCCTGTCTTATGAATTTTTCCGCTTCGCCATTGATCTTTTCATACAGGTTTGCAGGTTCGAAGAGGCTGATCCTGCCCCTGGGTTGCCAGTTGCTGTCCAGGATGTGCAGGGGAAATGGCTCTATATCGAGTTGGCTGTCGGGACTTGGGGACGTGGGATCCCGCCATAGTTTCAGGGGCGGGCTGTAGAGCGCCGCTTTGGGCTGCGACTGTAGCAGTTGCTCCTGGCTGATGTCCCTCTCCCACGGGTCATACAGGTTTCCCTGGCGCAGGAACCACGAACCCGCCAGTAGCAGCAGCACGAGCAGCAGCACAGCGCTGAAATTCTCGCTGCTGGTAATCAGGCTTCTTCGCGTGACCCGTTTCTTGTGATTGAAGATCAGCTTTGCAGTTGCCATAGCTCTCCGTGACGATACTGGCTCGGTTTATCATCGCTCTCCCACTGGGCCCTCTCCCACTGGGGAATAGCCCGGCTGGAAATGATAGCAGTTTTTGCCGCGGTCACTGGAGCGTTCGAGCCATCCGCTACAAAGGACCCTATTGGTTTGTGCCCGGCAATCAGCCTAATGGTTCACCATAGATATCGACTCGATCGTAGCGAAGCCATGACGGATCGTAGTCGGGGCCGCGATCGAACTCCTGCGGTGTTGCCCACGCCGACTTGATGCTCTGGTCGTAGTCTGCCGGCAACTCCCCCGAAGTCCGCTTGGATAACTCGTCGTGTAATACCATCATTATGCGGCTAAGCCCCAACGGCATTCCACCCTTCCCGGATGGTAATGACTGATCGACCGGTCGTCGATTGGCCTCCTTGTCAAATCGAAAAGCCACCTTGCTGTAATCGGCTTGCTGTGCCTGCTCTGCTTCTGTCATGGCGGCGTTGACGGTTCGACCCACGGGGACTACAGGCGTATATACCCCCTTGGTGAGAGTATCCGCAGGCTCGAGTTCCGTCGGCAAAGGACCGGCGCCGATGCTGACGAGTCCGTTATCGCAGTGCACCCAGAAGCCGCCATGGGACCCGTCCGGGAATGCATAGCGGGGTGTGTCAGTGAATTCTTCCGAGAATGTATACACCGTGTCCTTGATTCCGTCGGCGTATTTCTCTGACGCAGCCCGAGTTGACACGACGTACCGGGCGGAGCTTACCCACTCGGGCGTCATAAAGACAAAGCGTGGCATGGTTCGGACGGCCAGCGAGTCGTGCACGGAACGCAACACTGCTGCCAGCACTTTGTGATCGGGCATCTTGCCGTGTACCTGCCATTTGGAGAGCTTGCTGAGTCGCTCCTGGGCTGCCGCTACGATCTTGGGGTCCTTGCCCTGGTACTGAATCCGAGCCAGGTTGCTGATGATGGCGTGATCGCCCTGCACCTTGAAGTCGCACTCGTCATCCGGCAACTCGCCGGCGTGCACTTCCACCGTGGCTCCGATTAACTTGACATGCCAGGCTAACGATGGACCACAGTGCAGATAGGTGGGTGGGTTGTGGCCCACTTCGCACAGGGTGAAAGCACCCAGATCATTTAGGCCCTCGGCGTATTTCGCTGCCGCAACGTTCAACGCTTCCCCCGCTGCTGCCACCCACTCGGCAGAAGCGAAGGTCAGATCGCCGATGCCGTCAGCCATTGCTGCCAGTACGACCGATGCGTGTGTGTTTTCGTTGGACATGATCGTTGCTCCTGCTTGCTGATGATCCCGGTTGTCTTGGTCAAAAAAGATCTCTGTGTCCATAATCTTCTCCTCCTTGATCGGGCTTGGACTGGAACTGGCAATTCTGGCGCACCTCAGGACAAGCAGCATAAACGCAGTGTTACTGCAAATCTATCCTTAAAGGTGGGCGCCTGTGACACACGATTAGGGATCTGCTCCACCGGGGCTAGAGAATGTACGCATCACCCGATGCACGTATCGTCAGATCGCCAACAGAAACACCCCAAGGCTGATTGATCGCATACAGGATCTGATCTGCAACATGCTCCGGATCCAAGGCATAGTATTCCACGGAATTGGGATCCGTTTTCTCCGTAGGAAGTTCGCCCGCCATGTGAGCAGTCATCTTCTGTAGATAGTCTGCTGTGTTTTGTCCCAGAATTCCGACAATAGCCCCTGGATTGACAATTCCGGAGGACAACTCTGTGCCTGGCACCCCGGTTGGTTTGATGATGGTGACTTTTATTTTTCCCTGGGACTCTACCCGCAACGACTCCGACAGCGTATTCACCGCAGCTTTCGTGGCACCGTAGACTCCGGCACCGACCACGGGGTAGTTACCGTAGATCGAAGATAGGTTGACGATGTGGCCGCGGCCCTGTTGGATCATCTGATCATAGACCGCGATGATGCCGTTCAGTACGCCCTTAATGTTGATGTCGATGCATCGATCCCACGCCGATGCGGCCTTTGCATGGTCTGAGTAAAAGGCAAGCGGCATGATACCGGCATTGTTCACCATCACATCGATTCTGCCGAACTGATCAATGGTCCGTTGCGCTAGTGCAGTCATTTGCTCAAGCCGAGCCACGTCGGTAACAAGGCATTCCACAGACCTCCCTGAAGACGCAATTCTTTGAGTCGTGTTGTCCAACTCATCACCATTGATGTCTGCACACATAACACAAGCGCCCATGTCGGCAGCCTTTTCACTGATAAGTCTGCCGAACCCGCCAGCGGCGCCAGTGACGATAATGACTTTGTCTGTTACGTGATTTGTCATCACCTTCTCCTCTAACTAATTTAGCTGTACCAGAACACCAACAACGAGATCAAGGATAGAGGATAAACACCCCATTGTTAGGAATCCACCTTTACCGTCAGGCTCTGACATAGGGTACACTGGACTTTATTTCCATGCTGTGGCGTCTATGGTTGACATCTTCCTCTCATACGCTTCGCAAGACCGAGAACGGGTCCTGCCGCTTGTGGAAGCGTTACAGCAAGACGGCTTTAGCATCTGGTGGGACCGTAACATTCGACCAGGCCCGAGTTTCGATCGTGAGATCGAATCTGCTATTCAAGATGCCAGTTGCATGATCGTGGTTTGGTCTGAGTATTCCATAGAATCGGAGTGGGTTCGTAACGAAATCGATGAAGGTGTTCGTCGTGGTATCCTAGTACCCGTATTCATTGATGATGTATTGCCACCATTAGCTTATCGCCGACGCCAGGCAGCCAACCTGACCAGCTGGGATGGTGGACGTGATGGCGCGTACGACATGCTGTTGGCGGGCATCGATGCGGTGCTCGAAGGCAAGGGGCAACCTGACAAGAATGAACAGGGGACCGCCACGGCTACTCGGTCTCAGGGACATCCTGTCGATACTCCACCGAGTCGCAGGAGAGCTTCGACCACCATAAGCAAGACCAAGGCCTCAATGCTGGCAGGCATATGCTTGCTGTTGGGTGGTGGTGGGATTGTGACCACTTGGATTATCATGCGGCCTGAACCTTCAGCTATTCAACCTGCCCATGTTATACGGTTCACCATTCCTGTTGGGGAAGGTGCTGAGCTTTACTTGGGCGGGGAGAGGGATACGGTTTGGGGACGTCCGAGCAGCAGGTCGCTGACACTGTCGAATGATGGCAAATCACTCATCTACTCGGCTTGGGAAGAAGCAGCGGATGGGAGAAAATCGCGACTTTACGTCAGGAGACTGGATCAGGAACGCGCGGATCCCATCGTTGGTAGCGAGGGTGCCTCCAACCCATTCTTTTCGCCGGACGATGCCTGGATCGGCTTCTTCGTTGGGTCGTCGATACGGCGAATCCCAACAGCGGGGGGTAATGTCGAGACGATCATTAACGATGTGATGTCGACGGGAAGATTTGGCCCACGTGGCGCGACCTGGGGTGACGACGGGACCATCGTGTACGGTGATTATGACCTGAGCAAACGTCTTGGTGGTCTGTACCGGGTGGCTGCGAGCGGTGGAGATGCGGCGCTAGTGGCTGAACCTGACCCAGAGACGAGTAAGTTCGGTGGATACTTGCAGCCACACCTTGTGCATGGAGGTCGTGTCCTGCTTTTCCATGGCCTAACACGAACCTACAATCCTGAGGTCGCAGAAATCATGGCCTTGGATCTTGACACCGGAACTCAGAAGACACTCCTGACCAACGCCATGGACCCGCAGTATGCAGTCGAGACTGGACAGTTGCTCTTTGTGCGTCAGGGATCGCTCATGGCGGTGGGGTTCGATCCTGATCGGCTCGCATTGGTAGGCAAGCCTGTGATCGTCCTTGAGGACGTGATGCAAGCCCTTGGCATGCCAAACACCGGTTGGGAGACGGGCGCCGCACAGGTGGCGATTTCCTCTGGTGGACATCTCGCCTATGTACAGGGTGGCGCCTATCCGGGAAGAACGACAGCGATAATGCGCGTATCGCTCGAAGGCGAAGCAGAGAGTCTCGATTCTGACAGTCTTATCAGTATGAGCTATGCTCATCCACGTTTGTCCCCCCAGGGAGATCGTCTCGCTTTTGACGTACATCAAGGCAGGGGTAGCAGTATCTATGTGCACGACCTCGACCGTGATGTCACGAAACAGCTAGACACGGGCGGGTTCGCCAATGTGGGACCTTCCTGGAGCCCGGACGGACAGTACATCGCGTTCAGCTCAGACCGAGAAGATAATGTCGCAAACCTGTACCGCATGGCCGCAGACGGCAACACCGAACCAGAGCGAATAGCACCTTCTGATCAGCCACAGTACATGTCGTCGTGGTCGTCCGAGGGCGTCATTGCTTACCTGCAGGGGAGCGATATCTGGGCGCTGCCGCCAGATGGAGAACCGGCGCCCTTGTTCACATCAGAAGCGCGAGAAGCCCATGTGAGCTTCTCGCCAGATGGCCGCTGGCTGGCATATGCCACCATGGCAGAGGTGAGCGAGGTGTACGTTCGACCCTACCCAGGTCCAGGTCCCGAGACTTTGATTTCGGGTAACGGCGCTGCTGCGCCAGCCTGGTCCAGTGATGGCTCGCAGCTCTACTTCTTGCGGTGGAATGAGACCCTAAGAACAGCAGCAATGATGGTCGTCGATATCGCTGCTGGCGAACCCTCTCGTGCGCGGCCGCTTATCGATCCCTGGCCTTACGCGCGTTCGATACCTGTGCGTACCTACGGCGTCGCCGCTGACGGTCGATTCATTGCCATTAAAGTGACTGAGCTGACCGATGGCGATGAAAAGAAACCAGCCTGGCGTTACCAGCGGTACCAGGTCGGTGAGTTGCACGTGGTCTTAGATTTCTTCGAAGAGTTGCGACAGCGGGTGGCAGACTGAGTCGGGGGCGTGGTGCAGAAGTAGAGTGTTAGTTATAAAATGTGACTGGTCTTAAAACATGGACATAAATCATGAAGGAAGAACATATCGGGGCCACCAAAATTAAGGAGAAATGTCTGGCGCTCCTGAACGACCTGGATCCTGAAGGTCTGGTAATCACCAAACATGGCAAACCGGTGGCACGCGTTATTCCGTATCCTCGCACACCGCAGCAGCTGATTGGTTCGCTACGTAATCATTTAAGATTGCATGGTGACATCATGTCAACCGGCGTTGACTGGGATGCCAATGCTAAATCTTGATACTCATATGTCATTTGCTCTGACCGGACAGCTGCGTAAGTCAGAACGGTCATTGCTTGTTGAACGCGATTGGAGTATCGCTGCATTCGTACTGTGGGAAGTCGACAAAAAGTATTGTGCACCAAGTCCCATTGTTGACCCGCGATAAACAAATCCGGACGTCCAAGCTTGTCCCATTCGCTTGATCTTGGATTCTGAGTGTCCCGTGGTCCTACTCCAGCGGGACGAAGCAGAAAGGAAGAAGCAATATGCCCATCGACGAAGCCTTGCATCGTGTCCTGACTCGCGACTATCCGGACAATACGTCTACCAACCAATCCATACTCGACCGGCATGGACACGACGAGTCGTATCATGCACCGGCCAGCCCGGACCTGGTCATCTTTCCGCGCAGTAACGAAGAGGTGCAGGACATCGTGCGTCGCTGCGCTGAACACAATACCCCCATCATACCGTTTGGCGTTGGCACCTCCCTGGAAGGAAACGTGGCTGCCCTTAAAGGCGGCGTCTGTTTCGATATGGGTTTGATGAATCGAGTACTGGAAATCAACGACGCTGATCTGGATGTACGTGTAGAGGCTGGTGTAACCCGACTGCAGCTCGAGCGGGAACTGAAGTCTACCGGTCTGTTTTTTCCGGTGGATCCCGGTGCAGATGCCACCCTGGGTGGTATGACCGCGACCCGTGCCTCCGGCACCAACGCGGTGCGCTATGGCACCATGCGCGAGAATGTGCTCGGGCTCAGCGTAGTGCTGGCCGACGGCACGTTGATCAAGACAGGCGGACGGGCCCGCAAGTCTGCTGCAGGCTACGATCTGACCAGGTTGTTCTGCGGTTCTGAAGGAACGCTCGGCGTTATCACCGAAATCCAGCTGAGGTGCTTCGGTCTGCCTGCAGCGCACTCTGCCGGTGTGTGTTCGTTCGGCGATCTGCAGGGAGCTGTGCAGGCCGTCATCGTCATCATTCAGGCAGGCATTCCGGTCGCCCGGATCGAACTGTTAGACGATTTGCAGATGGAGGCAGTCAACAAATTCTCCTCCCTCGATTATCCCGTTAGCCCGACTCTGTTTTTCGAATTTCACGGTACCCAAGCCAGCGTCGTCGAACAGAGCGAAATAGTGGCCGAGATCGTAAAGGAGCATGGCGGGGCCGAATTCAAGTGGTCCACGAAGCAGGAAGAGCAGAACGCATTGTGGCAGGCCAGGCACGACGCCTACAATGCGGCTCGTGCACTCAGGCCTGGTAGCGGAGGGTGGCCAACGGATGTCTGTGTACCCATTTCGCGATTGACCGAGTGTATTCTGGCTACCAAAGAGGATGTCGATGAGTCGGGCATTTTAGCGCCCCTTGTTGGACATGTTGGCGATGGCAACTTTCACCTGTTGATGTTGGTGGCCACAGATAACGAGAAAGAAATGGCAGTTGCCCGGCAGGTCAATGACCGGCTGGTCAAACGTGCCATCGCAATGGGGGGAACGTCGACCGGTGAACACGGCATCGGCTATGGTAAATTGCCGTACATGGAACTGGAGCACGGTGAGGGAGTTGCGGTAATGCACCGAATCAAACAGGCGCTGGATCCGAACGACATCATGAATCCGGGAAAGGTGCTGCCCTGATTCAGGTTCGTATGGGTATACTGTTGCTTACCAGCAACCAAGACGGAAGGCGGACGATGAGTTGGAATAACAAGAATGTAAGTCATGATGGCGTAGAAGAGCGTGGATTCGAACTACAGGTAAACAAGCAGACTATTCCGGGCGTGTACTGGACACCGTCCGACAAAAAAGCAGATCGACTGGTGCTACTTGGCCACGGTGGCAGCACGCACAAGAAAGTCGATTACATAGAAAACCTCGCCTTTGCTTTCTCAAATCGTGGCATTGCTGCAATGGCGATTGACGGCCCGGGTCACGGCGAACGGGCAAAAGGAGGCGCGACTGACGATCCCGATTCATTTGCAAAGGTCTGGCGGGCAGGTGGCGGTAACGACGGCATGTTGGCCGATTGGAAAGCTGCATTGGATTTCATCGAAGCGGAGGAGGGTGCCAGACCAACCGGTTGGTGGGGATTATCCATGGGTACCATGATGGGGTTGCCAGTAACAGCAACCGACAGTCGCATTCGTATTGCTTTACTCGGATTGATGGGAACCTGGGGACCCAATAAAGACGATTTGACGCGACTTGCCTCCGAGGTCACGTGCCCGGTGAGATTCCTGGTGCAATGGGACGATGAGATCGTGCCGCGCGACGCCTGCCTGGAACTGTATGATGCACTTGGTACCCGCAAAAAGACGCTGCATGGCAACCCAGGTAAGCATCAGCAGGTCCCCGAGTTTGAGGTGGATGGCTCTGTGGATTACCTGGACCGTTATCTGAGGAGCTGATCAAAGCACTACGCGGTCCTGGTCTCCCGATGGCTTTGGTTGACCTCATCTGTAGTGAGTTCTCGTACCTCTCTCACGCAGAGTACACATAGTGTCGGAATAACCACCGTCGCTGCAGCAATCAACAGCGTTTCTCGCGAGCCAAGGAACTCAAACAGAAAACCGGCTACAACGATGCCAAGGGGTGCAAGACAAATAGAACCCAGATGGTCGTAAGCACTGACTCTTGACAGAAGGTGCGGTGGGATCTTCTTCTGTAAGGTCGTATACCAGAGGACGCCGAATATTTCCCCGGCAACACCACCGAGAAAAGCCATTGCGGTAATCGCCGCCAGTGACAGGGGCACGGCCAGAGCCAACGGTAGGAGACTGAATAGAAAGACGCATATGGTGGCAAACAACATGGGTCGTCTGACTTGCAGTTTCAGTACCAGGATACCCCCCGTCAGTGTACCCAGTCCCAGCCCGGCGGAGATAATTCCCCAGTCAACAGCGCCATTCATTTGCAGTTTTGTGACAGCCGGACCCAACAATCCGAATACAGCATCGAGGGCGGCAACCACAAGTGAGAATTGTAAGACGATGGTCCAGAGCCATTTGTGGGTGATGAATTCTTGCCAACCAAGTCGCAAATCCTCGATGAAACTTGCTTCTTCCGGGGCGGCCTGTTGGCGAGGTCTCAAGGAGGCGATAAGCAAAGCAGAAATGCCGAAGGAAATACCATCGATCGCCATCGTCATGCCGGCGCCGATGGTGGCAACAAGGATCCCGGCCATGGCTGCGCCGAGGGTAAACGATGAATTCCTTGCTGCTCCCAGGAGCGCATTGGCTGCCTGCAGATCTTCACGAGGGACAATTTGCGGAATGAACCCCGTGGCCGCGGGCGCATGTAGAGCGTAGGCGGAGCCTGTGATAAACATTAGAATTGTCAGCAGTGGTACCGTTGCATTTCCAGAAATAAACAGGTAAGCAATAACAATCTGGCTAGTCATGGCCAGACTGTCAGCAATCACCAGCATGTGTTTTCTTGAGGATCTGTCAGCGAGTGTTCCGCCTATTAATATGACGACGATCTGAGCGGTGGTTGGAGCAGCTATGACAATGGCGGAATCTTTGGTTGATCCAGTAAGGTCAAGCACACCAAAAGCGATGGCAATGGGTGCCATGGCAGTACCAAAGTATGAGATAAGATAGGCGACAAACAACTTCGCGAAGTCTGGTCGATTTAGGAGTTTGAGTCCTTCGCGAATTCCAGGCTGAGACATGTATCATCCAGGGTCATTACAATTCTTAGTGTCACAGGGTCACGACGTTGAGGTGGTCAGATCAACAAGTTGATGTCAACCTTCCGGGAGTTGACCAGAATGCCATCGACGGTCGGCGATCTGCTAACCTTTGAGCGCCTTCAGCATACGTTTTAGAGCAAAGTGCTTGTAGCTGATCAGCAGCAGTTCTTCGATTTCCCGCCAATTCTGTTTGTTGGTCAGATCCAGATTGATCCAGCCCCGGTGACCCACATAGGCCGGGATTTCAAAATACTCGTTGAAGGAAGTGAGTGATACTTGCATCTCGGCACCCACCCAAATCTGTAGTCGAGTTTTTCTATCCCGATGACCCACGTTGCAGAAAGACTTCTTGCCGGCCTTGAATGCCGGGTTGCCAAATTGCTTGTCTTCCACTACTTCCGGCAATCCAAGACAGAAAGCTCGAAGTCTTTTCAGGATCGTAGCGTTTTCTTTCGATTTGAGTGGATTGATATCCTCAGGCTTCATCTTCTCCGTGGGCGGCTTCACCTTCACCGGCTGAACACTATTGGCAAGGTCGGCAGGCGCGAGGCGAATGTACGCTTCCCAGGCCAGTTTTGAAACGCGATCCCAGGAGAGGTCTTTATTGAGTTCAATGCCCACCCAACCCTGTGGTCCGCTGTAGGGCGGCACAAAGAAACAGTTGGGAGCGGATTCAACCAGCATCTGCTGGCGGTCCCTAACCATGTTTAGAAGCAGCGCAACTTTCTCATCGCCATGGTGATTGACAGAAAAGGTTGCGAATCCTTTGCCGGCAACTTTGAAATGGGGATATGAGTGGGAAATGACCTCTTCAGTTTCAGGCATTCCAAGACATATTTCACGAACAACATCGTAGACGGTCGACATGGGTGCTTTTCTCTCAGGGTGTGTATAAATTATACCCATTAAGAAGGCAGGGCCCTACAGGCCTATCGATCGATACCCTTGGTTTTCCCGAGGTTTTCTTCGGCGATGGCGATGGGCGCTACCCGGCGACCCCCGGTAGGAAGCTGGGCACCGCGATTCGATCCGCCACCGGGTTTGGTATGCGCCGCAATGATATGGTTCGAGTAGCCCTGCATGTCCTGAGCCATATTGATATTCACTTTGGTCATGCGCAGGCTGAATATGCTGTTGGTGGCTACCCGTTGCGCGTATTCCATAGCTTCCCGTTCTGTTTCTGCCTGATCTTTGAAGACCCGATTGACGAAACCAAGATCCCTGGCCTCCCTGGCGGTGATGAGTCTCGGTTCGAACAGAATCTCCTTGGCCTTGCGAATGCCTATATCCCAGGGCACTGAGAAGTATTGGAAGTTTGAGCCAAGAAACTGTGCGTCTTCGGCAGCGAAGATGATATCCATGGTCGTCGCCACCATCCAGCCACCCCAGATGCATTTGCCTTGTATTACGGCGATGGTCGGTTTCGGCAGATTCCGCCAACGCAAGCCATGTTCGATATAGAGATGCCAGCTGCGGTGGAACGTACCACGTACGCCTTCCGGGAATGGTCGCACTTCATCATCCTTGACCTTCTCTGGCGTACCGATGTCGTGCCCGGCAGAGAAGTGAGTGCCTTTTGCGCACAAGACGATACTGCCGATGCCATCGTCGTCCGCTGCCAGGGCAAACGCATCATCCAACTCGTCTATCGTAATTCGACTGATCGGGTTACGGTAATGGGGCCGGTTCAGGGTAATCTTCGCGACCCGGTCGACCTGTTCATAAAGGATTTCGTTGTAATCCATTTTTGTATCCCCATCAGCTTGAAGTCCGGAGCACAATACCATAGTGGCGAGTCCCGTGGGCAGCGGGACTATGCGTGAGCAAACTCCTCTTTCCTCAATCGTCCGCTTCTTTTTCGAGAACCACGGCCGTGATTCCTTCATCGAATAGATCCTGGATCTCTCCCGCCGACAGTGACAACTCTTCGGAGAGGATGTCGACGCTGTGTTCCCCCAGTCGGGGCGCAGGTCGGTTGACCGACAGTTGGCAATTGGAAAATCGCCACGGAAAGCCGACGTACAAGTGTGTACCTGTATCCGGATGCGCCATTGGGACAAACCAGTTTCGATCAGCAAGCTGTGGATCCTTCAACACAGTCAGAGTGTCGTTGACCACGGCAGCGGGAATATCCACATCCTGAAGCCGACCGACGACGATCTCTGCCGGTTGCTGATCAGTCCAGGCAGTGATAATCGCCTCGAGATCTTCTGCTTGCTGCAAGCGGTCTGCGAGCAAATCGTAGCGCTCCGTTTGCAGTCCGATGACGGACCTGAATGCATGCCAATCCCGGTCATTGCGAATAGTCAGTGCCATCCACCGGTCATCTCCCTGGCAGGGAAAGACGCCCTGAGGAGCCATATCCGGGTGGCGATTGCCATGGGCGATGACAGCCTCGCCGAGAGATGCCTGAAGAACCACTTCACCGACGTAGGTAACGGCCGCCTCCAGCATGGATCCCTCGACGGCCACGCCGTTGCCGGTAGTGTTCCTGGTAAGCAACGCAACTAACGTTGCGGCAACCATATGGATCCCGGTAATGGCATCGGCCTGATAGAACCCCATCACCATTGCGTTCCCGGCCGGGTAGCGAAAGAGCGCGTCCCAGCCAGCCAGTGCTTCGATGGTTGTACCGTTTGCCTTGTAACTTGCGTAAGGACCACTCCTGCCATAACCGGAAAAGGAAACGGAAACAATATTGGGATTGACCGCTTTGAGTGCTTCTTTGTGGAGGCCAAATTTCCGCATCACGCGAGGTGTAAAGTTCTCTATGACGATGTCAGCGTCCCTGATCAACTCCAGAATCAAAGACCGACCCTTCTGCGTCGTCAGATCCAGGCACATTCCCCGCTTGTTTCTGTTTGCACCGTTGAATCTGCCACCAGTATTGATAGGGTGCGCGTTTTCGTTAATGACGGCGGTTTGCTCTGCTGGCGATCGTGCAGCACGCCACACATCCGGTCGTTTGTGGGACTCTATCTTGATGACGTCTGCACCGAGGTCAGCCAGCCATTGGGTGGCAAATGGCCCGATCCAGGCCTGGGTCAGATCGATGATACGGATACCCTCGAGTGGCCTGGCCGACCTGTCCCGGAAAGTTTCCTTGTCACCGGCGCCTTGGCGCGCTGTTCGCCATGACAGGTTAGGCGCGGTTTCGTTTGCTGACGGCGCGGGCCTCGCCGCTGCAGTGCCCGGCGGGATACTCTCATTTTCCGTCAGGGGTAACAGCTTTGCTGGTGAACCACTCACTTTGACAGGGCCCAGTTGGGGATGGTTGATCTCACCAAAATAGTCCGTTTCGATCAGATGCTCATCGTGCAACACGTGATCTGGCATATTGAGAAGACCGGTGGGCTGCAAGGATGCACTGTTGAGTTTCTTGAACAGGTTTCTAGCCGATATTCCTTCAGAGTGTTCCTGCAGAAAGCGCGAGAGAGCAGCATGATCGCGACGTTGTTCAGCCGTTGAAAGGGCCTCTGGAATCTCATCCGGATCCACTTGTAGCAGCTCGAGCAATCCGCTGAAGGCCCGATTAGGTAGCAAGTTCAGGGACAGATAACCATCACCAACCGGGTAGAGCCGCACGCCCGAAGAAGGTCCACCCAGTCTCTGTTCCGCCTTACCCGTATATTGAGCACGCACGAAAGGTACCATACTGACGACTGATTCGAGCCAGGAGATTTCCACGGTCTCGCCGTGCCCTGTCAACTGCTTCTTATGCAGGGCGGCAAGTGCACCCACAAACGCATTGACACCGCAGTAGTAGCCGATGAGATTGCCGGGCGCGCGCAATGGCGGTTTACCGACGGAACCATTGAGCGAAAGGAATCCGGATGTTGCCTCGATGGTAAGCTCTGTCGCGGCACGGTTGCGATGGGGTCCCGTCAGTCCGTAGGGAGTGATTTGAACGACGATCGAATCTCCCGTTGACTCTACACCCAGTTCTTGCAGGGATCGATCGGTGATAATCACATCCGCGGATTGCCACAGATCGATTGTACTCTTCTCAAGGCTGACAAGCCGCTTGCCGCGATGTAGATTTTCCCACAGCAGGGATTGTGAGATCCCCTCTTTCTCTATGTTAGGTGATCTGCCGCGCAGAGGTGAACCAGAACTGTCTTCCACTAGGATTACATCGGCGCCCCAATGGACAAACTGCTGACCGCACCAGGCGGCTGGCACTGATGTACTGTATTCCAGAATTCTAAGGTCTTTCATTCTTGTTATCTTGCGTCACTCAGCCCGTCGTGGCTCAGGTGCCGGTAAAAGCAACAGGTTATCCAGAGCGACGCTTCATCAGGACGATTCACATGTCGTAGCACAATGGCAGGATAAGGGAAATGAGCGCGGCGCAAGACAGGGCTCGGGCCGTGCTACTTTCTGTATCTATGATGGCGAGCCCCGTTCCAGATCAGCGAATTTCTTCTTCAGCGGGATATTCTCTTCCGCTATCACTGTTTCCACGACGCGCATGCGTTCTTCCAGGTCATCCAACTGATCGAGTCGATCCATTAACTCATCGGAGTTGGCCAACTGCTTGCTCTTGAAATAGCTGTCAAGCGAGGCCAGCATGCGCCTCCCAAAAATCACACTTAACACGAATATCATCCCGGCAATGGGGACAATTATTTCGGCCATGTCCGACCTCCTTTGTTATCCGCAGTCAACATCGATTCAAACCCATGTGGGATGAGAATCGCCTTCTTATACCCGAAAGAGTTACCGGATGAAATGAATAATCGGCCGTCATGCCAACGCAACCCGTGTTCCATCGTGGCCATTAGAGAAGGCCGAGCCGGATTATCGAGTCGCCCGTGGCCTGGATCGTCTCGTCGATCGAATAGGTCGTCAGGCCGAGTTCCTGTTTGGCAAGCAGGCAGTAGGACCGCGGTGAATCATACGTTTGCGCCATTGGCTCCCCGTTTTCCATCTGTTCCCCACCGATGTCCTGAATCGCCGGGAATAACGACTTCAGCCTTGCCTGCAACTCCCATGTGAAGAGCTCACCCGAGCGGTCGCTGGCAGAGAGAATGTAGCGTGAGCCATTCTTGCCGACGGTGGTCTCCGCACACAGTCGGTGCGCTTTGGCAACGTCGCGTACGTCGACATTGTTCCACAACATCCTTCCGCCCTTGGTCTTTTTGTAGGGCTTTCCCTGCAGCATGTGCTTGATGCAGTTCTGCCAACTCCACCCTTGATCGTGATTGGCACACATCATCGGACCGATGACGTGCAATGGCAGGATGGCCAGCGCCTCAAAGCGCCCGTCCTCTTCTGCCATCTCATATATCATCCGCTCGGCGCTTGATTTGGCCATGGCATAGGCAGTGTCCCGGTCCTTGGGAATGTTCTCCTCCGTCCATTTGCCTCGATAGCCCTCGATATTGTCACCGCACCAGTCCTTCTCGGTGAATACATAGCCGCGCGGGCGCGGATGCCCCACCGCGGCAAAGGAACTCGTGAATACGAAGCGTCGTACCGTTCCGGCTTTTTTGACGGATTCGATTACGTGTTGTACTTCGGTAAAGCACCCGTCGTAAACCTGTTGGGGTGTTTCCTGGTTGTAGCCTACTGCGGCCCCGGTGTGAATAACGGCGCTGCACCCTTGGAACGCTTCGTCGTAGCTTCCCGGCTTGAACAGATCGCCAGTGCACAGCTCGACCTGCCCGCGGAGATCTGTGGCGTTCATGGCAAGCAGATGATCGACTTTTTCCGGTTTGCTGGTATCGCGGACGCATGCCCGCACCTGGTAGCCTTGTTGCATAAGGTCGTAAACAACCCAGGAGCCAATGTAGCCACTGGCACCCGTGACGGCGACGGGGCCGTCGGCCGCAGATATAGCGGTACTGCTTGATGATGGATTTTTGTTAGTGTTTGTCACTTCTGGTACCCACTCTAGTTTAGATTGAAGATCATGATCGCGTGTGCGTTGCCTCTTTTGGATATGGCCAAGGGTAACGCAGAGGTCAGGAAGAATAAACCACCCAGGCTTGGGGGCATTTCCATATCCTGAATGGATGGAGGACAATGTGTCTTTCCATGAGCGACAGGGCTTTAGCTATGGGGTGTTCGAATCGGGACACCCTTGCGGCTGACCAGAGCACCCACGCCTATAAGCGCGAGTTTCAGTGTTAGAAGATCAACTTAAACAAACGATTCAGTCTGCATACAGCAGGTTGCTTGAAGAGAAGGGATATAGCGCAAGGCTGTGTCAGCGCATGATGATAGCAGCGATTGCCAACACGCTGGGCAATCTACAGGAAGATGATGACGAGCGTGCCAACCTATGTATCATCGAAGCGGGAACCGGCACCGGCAAAACGATTGCCTACGCACTGGCCGCTATACCGATCGCCAAAGCACTGGGAAAATCGTTGGTGGTGTCCACGGCGACCGTTGCCCTGCAGGAGCAGATCGTTTTTACAGACCTGCCGGATATCAAGCGTCACTCCGATCTCGAATTCAGCTTCACCCTTGCCAAGGGTCGAAGGCGTTACCTGTGCCTGAGTAAACTCGATCTGGTGCTGCAGGAATCCAGTTCACTGAATCACAATCTGGCACTCTATGAGGATGAAGTCGATCAGTTCACCGATGAGGAGAGCCGCTTACTGTATCAACGTATGCTGGATGAGGCAGCCAATGGGCATTGGGATGGGGAGCTGGACAGTTGGCCGCAGGGCGTATCGGATCGGGACTGGTTTCGGGTCAGTACAGATCACGTGCAGTGCACGGGCCGCAGATGTATGAACTATGCAAACTGTTTCTTCTATAAAGCGAGAGAACGGATTCACAAGGTGGATTGCATCGTTACCAATCACGATCTGGTGCTGGCGGATCTGACCATGGGGGGCGGCGTTGTCTTGCCGGACCCAGCCGATACGCTGTATGTCTTCGACGAAGGCCACCACCTGCCGGACAAGACCATCGATCATTTCACCCTGTACTCGAATCTGCGTGCCAGCCAGTCCTGGTTGCGGCAGATGCCCCCTTTGCTGGCAACGATGCTGGCCCAGATGCCTGCGCTTACCACGCTTGCCGAACGACTGAATCGGTTCGAGGACTCGGTTGGGGAGCTGGACGGTGACCTTGAGATGGCGTTCGGGGTGCTGGGGGAGCACTTCGAATCAGTGGATGCATCCAGTCGCGGCATGCCTGCTCAACATCGATTTCCGGGCGGCAGGATAGCCAAGCCGATCCGGCAACTGGCCGTTAACCTGTGCGCTGGTTTTGCTCGCTTGCAGGCATTGCTGTCAGCGCTGGACGCTGACTTCGAGAGGATTCTATTGGATGAGGAGGACCTCGACCGTGATTCGGCGGAGGAGTGGCATCCGGTCGTCGCCTCGATGCTCGCCAGAACTGAGACCAACACGCTCCTGTGGGAGGACTTCAGCGAGGAAGATGCAGCGGAACTTCCCCCGAAAGCCCGTTGGTTGACGCTGCGGGAGTACCAGGGAGGCAGGGAAATACAGATCAGCAGCAGCCCTGTTCTGGTAGACGGCATCCTCGACCAGCACCTCTGGCAACGATGTTTCGGTGCGGTAATCACCTCTGCTACACTCGCTGTGCGGGGTGATTTCAGTCGCTTTGTGATGCGCTCCGGTGTCAGTAAAGACAGCAGCTTCAACGCCCTGCCGAGCCCCTTTGACTTTAGCAAACAGGGGGAAATCAGGATTCCAGCCATGCAGTGTGATCCCAGAGATCCTGACGCTCACACGCAAGCCGTCATTGAGATGCTGCCTGAACTGCTCACGGACCAGAGCGGTTCGTTGGTTCTGTTTGCTTCCTGGTGGCAGATGAATCAAGTCCTGCATGGATTGCCAGAGCAGTTTCGCAAGCAGGTGCTGGCGCAGGGGGATCTTTCCAAGCAGGAGATCATCAAGCAGCATAGAAAGAGTATCGATGACGGCAAATGCAGTATTATTTTCGGCTTGGCGAGCTTTGCCGAAGGCATCGACCTGCCGGGTGGCTACTGTAACCATGTGGTGATTATCAAGATTCCGTTTTCTGTTCCCAACGATCCTGTAGTGGCGACATTGTGTGAATGGGTGGATGGCAAGGGCGGCAATTCATTTCGTGAAATATCCGTCCCCGATGCTATCTTGAGATTAGTTCAGGCCAGCGGACGGCTGCTTAGAACCGAACAGGATCGTGGCGTAGTGACCCTGTTGGATCGACGCATCATCACCCAGAGATATGGAGGAATGATCCTCGACGCAATGCCACCCTACAAACGCGTCATTGAACGTTAACTGGGTGCAAGGGCAGGGGCAGGCTGTGATGGATAGTGACGAACGGCGATCAGAACCGCTATTGCAATTGCTGCGTGAACGCCTGACGGATGAGGCGGCCGGCCTTGGTCTGGATAGAGACGCCGCCAATAACCTGATGACCGCCTGTCTGCCCGTCGCCAGGTGGCTGAATGAAAAGATCGGTGCCTTGGATAGACCTTTTCTGCTGGGCGTCAATGGTGCCCAGGGCAGTGGCAAAACCACCTTTGTGAAATTGCTGGGTCTTGTCATGCACGATGGATTCGATCGGCACACCACACACCTTGGTATCGATGACTTCTACAAAACCAGGCAGGATCGGCAGGCGCTGGCTCGGGTGCACCCGATGTTGTCGACCCGAGGCGTGCCGGGCACCCACGATATGGAACTAGCCCTGTCGGTCGTCAATAGCCTGCTGGCTGGGGAGACTGTAAGAAGTCCACGATTTGACAAAGCCATTGATGATCGTCTGCCCGAATGTGACTGGATCGACCATGCCGGAGCAACGGATGTGATCCTGTTTGAGGGATGGTGTGTGGGTGCCGTCAGCCAGATGGACAGTGAATTGCAATCCCCGCTCAATTCCCTGGAGAGAGAGCAGGACGGCGATCGGATCTGGCGAACCTATGTCAACGACCGACTGCAAAAAAGCGCTTACAGGGAGATGTTCGATCGGCTGGATGGGTTGCTGATGCTGAAAGTGCCGGGCATGGAAGCTGTCTCTCGATGGCGATGGCAGCAGGAGGAACAGCTGCGTCTACTGCGGGGACCGCTGCAGGGGATTATGACCAGGAAGCAGGTAGGAGAATTCATCATGCACTATGAGCGCTTGACCCGTCACATGCTGCATGAGATGCCTCAGCGGGCCGATCTGGTCATTACCGTAAATGCGCAACACAAGTTTGTCGAGATGATGTTAAACAACCCTGAAAGCACAGCCAAGTACAATCCATTAAATTCTTAAATATCAATAACTTAAATTACGTATTCGGATCTGCTGAGTTGATTCAGCCTGCATTCAGCCGCTTCCTTCTATGCTTACACCTGAGTTCAATTGAAGCGATGAGGGTACGGAGATGAGGACGAACATTATGCTGAGATCGACTAAGTGGACAAGCCTGGCGGTGATCTTATGTGCCTCCACGCAGGTCGTGGCGGCCAACGTCAGTTACGACTATGCCACGGTTATCGAAACGAACCCGATCATTAAGACCGTGCGTGTCAGCACTCCCCGCGAGGAATGTTGGGATGAGGAAGTGGTCTACCGGGAGCACCACAACGGTGACGGAGTTGCCCCGGTTGTTGGCGCCGTCCTCGGTGGCGCCCTCGGTAACGCGGTAGGCCACCACAAGCGAAACAAGCAGGTGGGAGCCGTAGTGGGCGCCATATTGGGAGCAACCCTCGGCCATGCCGCCAGCAGCAATGCAAAGGGCAATCACGAGAGCCACTATCGCACCGAAGAACGCTGCGAGATCAAACAGGAATACCATGAAGAAGATCGCGTCATTGGCTATCGGGTACGCTACCGATATCGCGATGAAACCTACACCACGCGCACCGATATCGACCCGGGCGACACGCTCAAAGTCAGGGTCGCGGTTTCGCCGGTATTCTAGGCTATTCGATCCGGTTCGTTTTATAACGGGTACGATTTAGTTAAACTGAAGCACAGTAATGGCAATTGGTGGAGATCGATAATGCGATTGGCGAGTCTTACAGTGTCGGTAGTATGCTCGCTGGGTCTTTTGGCCGTCGCAGTCACGAGCGCCGAAGCGAACACTCCAGCAGTGCGCGTTGGCGACGTGGCGATTGCCGCAGCGACGGCTGCCGCAGCGACGGCCCCCGAAAGGAATATCGTGCTGGCAGCCAAGGCCAAGATCGACGCAAAGAAGGCAGCAGCCATTGTAAAGCAGAAATTCGGCGCCAAGGTCCTGTCCGTGAAGCTGATCGCAAGCAAGGGACCACCCGTGTACCGGGTCAAGACACTGTCCAAGTCCGGTGTGGTTAAGGTCGTATTTGTCGATGGCCAGTCCGGTAAGGTATTCGACTAGGGGGCTCGAGTCATATGGCTAAGAGGGTATTACTGGTCGAAGACGAAAAGACGTTACGCGGTCAGTTGGTGGACCTCCTGCTTAGGCACGGTTACACGGTGGACTCCGCCGCCGACGGCCTCGAAGGACTTCACTATGGTACCAAGTATACCTACGATGTGGCCGTGATCGACATCGGCCTGCCGAAGATGACGGGTATAGAGGTAATCGAAAAGATCAGGGGAGAAGGAAAAGAGCTTCCTATATTGATTCTCACGGCACGAGGCGATTGGCAGGATAAAGTAGAGGGCCTGCAAGTCGGAGCGGATGACTATCTGGTTAAGCCGTTCCATGTACAGGAGCTTCTTGCGCGACTTAAAGCGCTGGTCAAAAGAGCGGAAGGGCAGTTTAAGCCATTGCTGAACTATGGCTCTATCCAATTGGACACGCGAGGGAAATGGGTCAAAATCGGCGCAGATAAAGTCGATCTCACTGCCTACGAATATAACCTGTTAGAGTTTCTCATGCTGCATTCGGGCGAGGTCGTATCAAAAACCGAACTGACCGAACATCTGTACGATCAGGACTTTGATAGAGACAGCAATGTCATTGAGGTCTTCGTGGGTCGCTTGAGAAAAAAACTGGATCCTGACAACAGCCTAAAGCCGATCGAAACCCTGCGCGGGCAGGGCTATCGTTTCAGCCTGGAAGAAGCTTAAACCACACGTCAAGGATCGCCTGCCCCTGACACGATTTTCGGGAAATAAGCCAGCAGATGGTACATTCGCTTAGAGGACGGCTTTTACTCACAGCAACTGCCGTACTCTTCGTGTTCCTGGGGCTTGCCGGATTGGTACTTGACCAGGCGTTCCGACGCAGTGCAGAAAGAGGTGAAGAGGAAAAACTGCTCCTTCATATCTATGGCCTGCTTGCAGTGGCAGAGGAATCCAAGGATGGCATATTCCTGCACGGACAATTACAGGAACCCCGCTTCAATCAACTCGGTACCGGCTTGTTCGGGTTCGTCAATGACAGCAGTGGCAGAGAACTCTGGCGTTCTCCCTCAGCATTGGATATCACCTTTGACCAACAGCAAAGCTCTGCGGTTACCACAAACCTGGCAACCGGCGAGCAACGCTTCGGCCGGGTATACGACACAGAGGGAAACGAGCTGTTCTTTCTGAGCTACCGGATCTTGTGGCAAGGAGCGGACGAAAAAAGCACAGCCTACGTCTTCACTGCCTTCGAAACGCTGCGACCCTATGCAAGTGAGATTCAGGGGTTTAGGAACAATCTGTGGGGTTGGCTAAGTGGTGTCGTGGTTGCCCTCCTGCTGGTGCAGGGCATGGTGATGAGATGGGGACTGTCGCCTTTGAAACAGTTGGCAGATGATCTAAAGGCAATCGAAGATGGCCGCAGCGACTATCTGGGAGGGCAATACCCCAGCGAGATCGAGGGAGTGACCAGAAATCTAAATGTGTTGATCAGCAGCGAAAGGCAGCAGCTGGAGCAGTACCGAACCACCTTGGCTGACTTGGCTCACAGTCTGAAAACGCCGCTGGCAATTCTGAAAGGTGTTACCGGTTCGCTGGAGCACCTGGACGCCTCCGACAACAAGCAGTTAGCACAGAGCGGTGATGCAAATCCGATGCTGATTGAAATAAGAGAAACGGTGGATGAGCAGGTCTCGCGCATGGACGAAATCGTCAGCTATCAGTTGCAGAGAGCAGTCAGTTTATCGACCAACCTGTTGCGCAAGTCGGTCGATGTAGCACCGCTGGTAACAAAACTGATCGACGCCATGAAGAAGGTTTATGCCGACAAAGCTATTGAATTTGAGATCAGCATGGACGAGTGCAGTTTTTTCGGTGATGAACGCGACTTGATGGAAATGCTGGGAAATCTGGTAGACAACGCGTGCAAGTATGGCCGATCAAGAGTCAGAGTGTCGGCCGGTACCAAAGGGAACCTTGTGGAAATCTCTGCCGATCCGCCCCAAAGTGAAAAAAAGGGACAATTAGTGATCATCATCGAGGACGATGGTGATGGCATCCCGTCAGGGGATCGCGAACAGGTTTTGATGCGGGGTACAAGAGCGGATATACGGGAATCCGGACAGGGCATCGGTTTGGCTGTTGTCGCGGACATAGTGGAGAGATATCAGGGACGAATCGAGATTGGCGATTCTCTACTGGGGGGTGCTCAGGTGAATCTCTGGTTGAGTTAGATCGTATTTTGACCTTGAAGGTATGAATCCGCCAGTGGAGGGGAGTTACCTCTCTGAAACTCTAATTATGGGGACAGTTTACTTAATTCGTGCATATTTACATTAAATCGGGAATTCGAATTAAGTAAACTGTCCCCATAATTAGAGTCTGCTCATAAACTATAAGCCATTGATATTATTATGGAATATATGATATTTCAGGTATAATAGTGCACGAAAAAGTCCCGTCAACCATGGAAAACCGTGCACCTATGATCCGATCTCAAAGCGAAAAACAACTC
>JASMJM010000132.1 GCA_030749725.1 Pseudomonadales bacterium
GAGCAGCTTTCACGTCGGTTGCTCAGTTGGCGATGATCCCCATGCAGGACCTGCTGTCTCTCGGTGCCGAACACCGAATGAACACACCGGGTACCACCGAGCGCAATTGGGGTTGGCGTTTTACATGGGAGCAGGTAGATCCTGATCTCGCGGTGCGGCTGCGGCGGATGCTCGAGAATCACGATAGATTGCCAACTTGAACATATCTGACTGATCCGATGTTTGTCCGATGCGCTCACGTGCACGGCGAATACAGGGATTGGTTCAGACCGTTTCTGCACAGTTTGACCTGAATCACACGTGCACAGCATATGCTGTGGTAATGTATTTTTCCTTGGAGCCGGAGTGCTCAAGGTAGCATGGGGAATCTGACTCATGGAGTTAGAAGAGTTACGATCATTAGCACAAGCGGAAGGGATCATTCGGGCTAATTCTTTTTGCACTCGCAAGAATCTAATCAGAGCCATTCAGCGTGAACGCGACCAGAGAGACTGCTTTATGACAGACGAGCGGTTCCTCTGTCATGACGTCAATTGTGAATGGAAGAACGACTGTAAACGTCTTGTGGCTGAATGGTTGCGCTGGTAAGCGGCAACCGATGGCGGCTACAGCGCCGTCGGGTTCGGCAAGACCCACCCATACGACACCTTGTCCGGGAGCCATGCAATCGACCGGGCACGCTATCAAGTGGCCAACTGTTACATGGGGAGGATCGGCATGATCAACTCTGGTGGTCCATCCGGACAGGATGATCTGCATCAGGCGGTGCGAACCGCCGTGATCAATCGTCGCGCAGGGGGTATGGGAGTCATATCGGGTCGCAGAGCTTTCCAGAAGCCGATGGCGGATGGCATCAAATTACTCAATGCGATTCAGGATGTGTATCTCTCCCCGGACATTACCGTCGCGTGATCACGTCCGGTCGGCCGAGACGAATCTGTCGACCTCACTGATAAGGCGCTCCTTTTCAGTTGGTCTCAGGAAAGATGCCAGAAACGAGTTTCGGGCCAGCTGACCGATTTGGTCTCTCGACAGATTCAGGGCCTCGGCGACAGCTTGGTAGTTCTCATTCAGGTAGCCGCCGAAGTAGGCTGGGTCGTCGGAGTTGACGGTGACGAGCAGTCCTTTTTCCAACATCTCCCTGATGGGGTGATCCGCCATGCGCTCGACGACTCCGAGGCGCAAGTTCGATAGTGGGCAGAGTGTCAGCGGCACCCGGCTATCGGCTAGCTGGGCAATCAGTGCAGCATCCTCAGTCGCCCGGTTGCCGTGGTCGATGCGCTCCACACAGAGCAATGTTAGCGCCTCACGCACATATTTGGCGGGTCCCTCTTCTCCGGCATGGGCAACGGTATGGTACCCCTCGCGCTTTGCGCGTTTGAAGACCTGCCTGAATTTCGATGGCGGATTGCCGACCTCAGACGAGTCCAAGCCAACGGCGCTGATCAAGTCCCTATGCTCCAGGGCGTGATCCAAGGTCGCCATGGCATCCGCTGCATCCAAGTGCCTCAGGAAGCACATGATGAGTTTCCAACTCATGCCGTACTGTCGGTTTGCTTCGACCAGGGCTGAGTGAAGTCCGCCGATGACCGCAGCAAGCGGTACGCCGCGCGCAGTGTGAGCCTGTGGGTCGAAAGAGACCTCAACGTGTCGGACGTTCTGCGCGTGGGCCCGCTTGGCGTACGCTTGCGAGAGTGCGAAGAAGTCGCTTTCCTCCACAAGTACGCCTGTGCCCTGGTAATAGAGATCCAGGAATTCCCGCAGGCAGCGGAACGAATAGGCCTTCTGCACGTCTTCGGGCCTGGCGTAAGGCAATGGCACGCCGTTTTTGGCCGCGAGGTCGAACATCAACTTGGGTTCCAGCGTACCCTCGACGTGAACGTGCAACTCCGCCTTCGGCAGGCCATGGATGAATGTAGCGACGTTGCCCATCGATCTTCCATCCCGAGGCGTCGGGCGGCGGCTCCGCGGCGCGGAGCCTTACCGGTCTCCGACAATCACGATCGCTGGCAGCACCTTCTCATTCCGCTGGACGAGTGCGCGCCAGATACCTGGGTAACAGCATAGCGCGGTAGCGAACGGACGTCTGTGTCCTCGATCAACTGAAGCCCCTTGAGTGCAGGCAGCTCGTCAGTGTCCTGGGGCGCGGGAGTTGCTGGAGACGAGGGTCGTGGTCGCCACAATTTCTTGGCGCCAGCAGGATCGCAGCACGGGTATCGGTCCTGGTCGTCGAGATCGTTGCAGGGAACCAATCCGTCATGTGATCCAAGTCGCGTCATGTGATCCAAGTACTGGCTGTTGCCCGATTTATGCAGATAATTAGAGGACGTTCGATCAGAACTTGGCTATGGGTGCTGTGCATGGGGCCCAGCCACAATCCGTTGGTCGGTGTTCGTGGCAAGGCACGCGATTATTGAAAGGATGACTTCCGATGACCGATGATGTGAAGTCTCTGACGCGACTGCTGGCTGAGCAGGTTAGATGGCTGTGCGACCCAGCAGATCTTGGCTTTAGCAGCACCTCTGAGTTAACGCCTGAAACCAGAATCCTGGGTCAGGATGACGTGGTGGAGGCGCTCAGCTTTGGCCTCAACAGCCGTATCCAAGGTAACAACGTCTTCGTACGGGGATTATCCGGATTTGGCCGGATGTCGCTCATCCACCAGGTCATTGAAGAGATAGCGGTTGAGTGCGTCGAGACCCCTGATCGCCTCTACATTCGAAACTTCAATGCGCCGGACCAGCCGCGATAGTTTAAACTGGCGGCAGGGAGAGGCAAGGCATTTCGAAATGCCATGGACCGGTTCGCCGAGTTTACCGATACCGATCTGCCCGCATACCTCAATTCGGATCTTGTCAAATCAAAGCAGAATCATCTGTCGACAGCGATGCAGGATCGTATCCAGAAGATAAGCAGGCCATTCGACGAAGAGCTGAGGACAGCAGGTCTGGCCATGGTTCCCATGCAGTTCGGCCAGAAAATGGTCCCGGTGATCCTGCCTGTCATCGAGGACAAGCCGATGCAGTTCGAAGACATTCAGCAACTGCGGCTGGACGGTAAGATGAGTGATCAAGAGCACAGCGCACTCATGGCCAAGGTTGGGGAATATGGGAACAGACTGGCGGAAATGGGACAGGAAATTAACCAGATCCAGACTAAGCATCAGCAGGAATTGCAGGATATGCTGGTGGACGAAGCCAAGACCTTCATCAGCTCCACGGTCAGTGCGATCAGACAGGATTTTCCGGCACCGTCGGTAGCTGAATTCCTTGATGAGGTGGTCAATGACCTTATCAACAGGAGCCTAGTCGACGGTAAGCCGACATCGGGCTCTTCCAGAAATTACCGCGTCAATCTCGTCAGTGGCCACGAAGCCGATCCGGTGTGTCCCGTAATAAGCGTTACCAATCCCAGTCTCAGCAACCTTGTTGGGAGGATCGATCGGGAACTCAATCCAGGCACATTTGTCATGCGTTCGGATCATCTCATGATCAAGCCGGGCGCGCTGTTGGAGGCGGACGGGGGCTTTCTCATTATCGAAGCTCAGGACATTTTGTCTGAACCGGGGGCATGGACAGCTCTGCTGCGTACCCTAAAGACAGGTCTGTTTGAGATGAGTAACAGCGATCCGTTCGGGATGTGGGGTGCGGCGCAGTTGAAACCCGAGCCGATCGACGTGAATATCAAAGTAGTTCTTGTCGGTGATCCCGATACGTACTACCTGCTCGATACCTATGAACCAAGGTTCAATGACTTGTTTAAGGTGCTGGCAGACTTCAGCGATACGATTGACCGAGACTGGCAGGGGTGCCAAGCCTATGCCAGCATCATAGCCCGACTCGTAGACAGAGATAAGCTGCTGCATTTTTCCGTATCCGCGGTGACTAAGTTAATTGAGCACGGTGCCCGTATCTGCTCACAACAGGGACAGCTAACGAGCAGATTCGGGCGGATCGCCGATATCGCCAGGGAGGGCTCATACCTGGCCGAAGAAGAAGGTTTGGAACTGGTTGAAGCGAGACATATCCAGCGCAGTATCCAACGGTCGAAAGGTCGGGCAGACGTTCCGGCACGCAGATTCAGGCGACTCGTTGCTGAGGGGACAGTGCGAATAGATGTGAGTGGTACTGCAGTTGGGCAGATTAACGGCTTGGCGGTGACCTCGGCAGGACTGTTGACCTATGGATTTCCATCTCGTGTTACCGCTTCCATTGGCCCAGGTAGTGCAGGTGCCGTTAACATTGAACGTGAATCGGACTTGTCTGGCGCGACGCACACCAAGGGATTCCTCATACCTAGCGGGCTGTTGCGCTATCTACTTCGATTGCAGCACCCGATGGCGTTTTCGGCCGCCATAGCCTTTGAGCAGACCTATGGCAGGATCGATGGTGATTCTGCATCCGGCACCGAGTTCTGTTGCCTCATCAGTGCGCTCACGGAACTCCCTGTCAGGCAGGACCTCGCCATGACCGGTGCTGTGGACCAGAAGGGTAATCTGCTGCCGATCGGCGCGGTATGTGAGAAGATTGAGGGGTTCTATGATGCCTGTAGGGCTGTCGATTTCACGGGCACACAGGGCGTCCTCATTCCCAGAGCCAATGCCGCAGAACTGATGCTGCGTGAGGATATCGTGGAATCGATCCGAACGGGCGAGTTCGCAGTTTATGCGATCGACAGTATAGACCAGGCGCTGGCACTGATGCTTGATCGCCCGGCGGGTAAACTGGATGATTCCGATTATGAGGAGGGTAGTATCCTCTCTCTTGCCCAGCAGAGGGCACACGAGTACTGGGAAATCGCTACAAAACATCGGCTGCAATCCTAATCGACTCCCAGAAGGTCGACCGGGTCGCGCTCGACCGGGTCACGCCAGACCGGGTCACGCCAGACCGGGTCACGTCGACAGGGTACACATGCTCAATGACAGGGTGGAATCACCCGTTCAGTCGGTATAATGGATCACTTGGTTTAGTCCATCAAAAGGGAATGCCACAAAAAACGGTGGATAATGTGACGTGTGAACCAACCGAGTGTATTGCACCACATATTCTTGAGATTCGATTGATCTGCTCTGCCACATACCTTGGGATAACATGAAGAGTTGGTTCCTGGGACTACTACTCTCGGTACTTGCCTGGTCTTCCCTGGCCCAAGTACCCCCGTCGTCAGAGAATGAGGACGTCCTTCAGCTTATCGCCGCTGAGGAGTTTGACAAAGCCGCCGTTGCGGCGGCCGGATTGGTCGAGATTCTGCAACAGGCGAGTGGTGTGCCATCAGCGGATCTGGCCGTCGCCCAGCATAATCTCGGCTACGTATATCTCAAGTTGGGCAGATTCGAGGAGGCCGAAGAACATCTAAACAAAAGCATCGAGCTTCGTGAAGAGGCCGATAGAGATCACGGTGCCAACCTGGTCGCTACGCTCAGCATGCTGGCACGCCTCTACTCCCAAACTAACAGGTTCAATGAGGCGCACAAAGTGCTACGACGTGCGCAATACATCACCCATCTCAATGATGGTGTCTTTACGTTGCGCCAGTTGCCTATAGTGGAAAGGATAATTGGATTGAATTTGGCGGACAAACAGCTGCTGTTGGCAGATCAGCAACAGCGTTTCTATTACCTGGTCAACGAGAATAACTATAGCGAGGATGATACCCGCTTGCTTCCTGCACTTGCGAAATTGAGTGATTGGTACCGCAAGACGGCTCAGTTCCAGAACGCTCTAGGCACTTATGAGAAGACTATCACGCTGATTGAGAATCAGTTAGGGGATTCGAACGTAGCGCTGGCACAACCCTTACGGGATTTGTCCTCTCTGCAATACGTATTGGCAGAATGTTGCCCGGCCGAATCATTGGACAGGGCCGTCAAGATCCTTACCAACAATCCTGAAACTGATACGACAGAAAAACTGGAGGCAACTGTACGTCTTGCTGACGTGCAAACCATGGTCACAAAGGACGAAGGGGCAGGACAGATCTACCGGCGTGTGTGGCAGATGCTGAGCCCCGACAAGGCACAAGAGATGTTTAACGAGCCAAAGCACCTGGGGATCCGGAGGCGGGATAACGTCGCCACGGCTTTCAGAAGAGCTGGCGAAAGCATTCCCGGTCACATAAATCGACATAGCAGGCTGCTTAGCGATAATCCTCGGATGATTGGTAATCCCGTAGTCGATCTGTCTTCGCAAGGGAAGAGGGACAGGGAAAAACGTGCTAATGTTCTGATTGGCAGTCCGCTGGCGCTCTGTTATCCGCAGATTCTGCAACTGATGAGCAAGCCGGAAAGACAAACATTTGCCGGCAACTATGTGTCCATGGAGTTCAGCGTTGACAAGGATGGACGCGTCTCGGACATTCAGGTGGTTGACTCGGATGCACCGTCACGGGTAAAAGCGTACGTAAGGAACCTGCTGAATCTTACTCGTTATCGACCGCGCCTGGAGAATGGTGAACCGGTACTGGCCGAGCATGTCACCATGCGTCAGACCTTTGAATCACATGACGATTATGTGCCAACCGATGCTGTTCAGGACTTGAGCAATCTGGCGACGTATCAAGGGTGCAACATGGTAACTGTGACCAGCTATGAGTAGGAGCGTGTGGTCCAGGAGAGATGTGGGATCAGTCCCCTTGAAATTCCGTTAGCGAGAATACGCTATACCCGTCGATTCTCTCTCGACCCTTTAGATCAGGTAATTCCACCAGGAATGCACACTCGATAATCTGCCCCCCAAGCCTTTCGACCAGTTTTGTGGCTGCTGACACAGTTCCACCGGTAGCAATCAGATCGTCCACGATCAATACTTTTTCGCCGGCCTTTATGGCGTCAGAATGTACCTCCACCGTGTCGGTGCCGTATTCCAGATCGTATTCTGCACTGATCGTCTTGAAGGGTAGTTTGCCTTTCTTTCGGATTGGGATCAGTCCGACTTCGAGCTTGTATGCCAGCACGGATCCGAACAGAAATCCTCGTGCATCTATGGCCGCGATCTTGTCGATCTGCATGCCCTTGTAACGAGCATATAGAAGATCGATGGACGTCCTGAAGGCAGTGGGCTCCTGTAATACTGTGGTGATATCTCTGAACATCACCCCCTCAATGGGCCAGTTAGGAACCGTTCTGATCTTTTCTGTTAGATTCATAATCTGTCTCGCTCGGAGTTGATATGAAGACTTACGGAGCGGCTATTCTTGGGATGACATGTGAGAGGAGATTCTTAACGTGGTCAGCATTTTCATCGAACACCCTCAGGATCTCATCCCACGACACCGGAGCTTCATCCTCCTTCCAGCAGTCATAGTCCGTTGACATGGCTACCACAGCATAGGGTATCTCCAACTCATTTGCCAAGATTGCTTCAGGTGCGATCGACATATTGACTACGTCTGCCCCCCAGATGCGAAACATCCTGGACTCAGCACGTGTGGAAAATCGAGGACCTTCGATGGTAAGGATCGTGCCAGTGTGATGAGTCTCATATCCCAGTTCTTCTGCGCTTTCGATGAGCAATTGCCTGAGTTGACCATCGAAGGGATCAGCCATTGCTGTATGGCCGGCCTCTTCGGCAAAGGACTCCTTGAATGTGATCTTTCGATGGCGGGTGAAATCGATGAACTGATCGGCAATCACCAGATGCCCCCGATCAATCTCCTCTCTGAGGCTGCCACAGGCGGTGGTGGTAATGATGTGCGACACATTCTGTTGGTGGAGCGCATGGATATTGGCCTGGTAGTTGACTTGGGTTGGGCTTAGTTCGTGCGCTCTACCATGTCTGGCCAATAGACGGACCTCAACACCACCAATTTCGCCGCAAGTCAGCGTTGATGAGGGATCTCCATAGGGGGTCTGGACTTCGATTTCCTTTGCATCGGTTAATATCTGTGGGTCATCCAAACCCGATCCTCCGATGACTCCGACTCTCAGCATTAGCACGACTCCATGCACTTCAAATCAGTGAATACCGATTGATGATCTGCCCACGATACAATGGGCCCCATAATCAGCTTGCCTGATGATATTTGAAAGCACTGCAGTTTGCTATCTGTTGCCCAAGCGCATTCCGGTAAATCCTGATAGAGTAAAAGCTTTCAATCTGATGGGATCAGCCGTTTGCGCGATCTGATTCACCAATGTCAGGGATAGATCTGAAGACAGAGGTGCTGGCAGGAGTCACCACCTTCCTGACCAGCATGTATATCATCGTGGTCAATCCTGCCATATTGCAGAATGCCGGAATGCCGTTCGATGGGGTGCTGACTGCCACGGTTCTGGTCAGTGCCTTTACCAGCATCATGATGGGCATCTATGCAAAGAATCCAATCGTGCTCGCGCCCGGCATGGGTATGAATGCGTTCTTTGCCTTCACCATCGTTCAAGGCATGGGGGTCAGTTGGCAGATTGCTCTGGGATGCGTGTTTTGGGCAGGAGTGATCTTTTTCCTGTTGTCGGTGTTTAACGTGCGCGAACAGATACTGCTGGCGATTCCAAAACAGCTTCGATACGGCGTAGCTGCCGGAATCGGGCTGTTCATTACCCTGATTGGGTTCAAAAACGCTGGTTTTATAGTTGACCATCCTGAAACGCTGGTGGGTCGAAGTCCCCTGAATTCACTGACGATCACGTTCTTAATCGGGTTGATGGTCAGCGCGATTTTTGTGGCGAAGCGAATTAAGGGGGCATTGGTCCTTGGAATTATCTTGACGACTCTGCTGGCTATCCCGATCGGTCGTTGGTGGGGTGGGACAGACCTCGTTAGCGGTGTACCGCTCATTAGTTGGCAGGGACTCTTGGCCATGCCGAATTTCAGCCTGTTCCTGCAGCTCGATCTGCTGGGGTCACTACAGCTGATCATGCTGCCGGCAATATTCACTATCTTGTTTACCGATCTGTTCGACAGCGTATCAACCCTTGTGGGTGTGATGGAAGCGGGTGATTTGCGTGATGAAGCAGGTCAGCCCCGGAATATCAAGCAGTCGCTGATCGTTGATGCGACCGGAACCGCACTATCCGGCCTCGTCGGAACCAGTCCAACAACCAGTTTCATCGAGTCGGCAACTGGCATCGAAGAGGGCGGCCGAACCGGCATCACCGCCATCGTTGCAGGACTACTGTTTTTGCCCTTCATGTTCTTGGCGCCGTTGCTGTCGATGATCCCTGCCATCGCGACAGCGCCTGCGCTCATCCTGGTGGGAGCGTTTATGATGCGCCCTGTACTGAATGTTCGCTGGGATCAGCTGGATGATGCTATTCCGGTGTTCCTCTGTATGACATTGATTCCCCTTACCTTCTCCATTACTCAGGGTTTAATATGGGGCTTCCTAAGCTGGTTGCTGATTAAACTGGCCTTGGGCAAGCGGCAGGATCTGAGCCCAATGCTCTATGTCATCTGTGGCCTTGCCATCGTCACGTTCGCGTTCGAATAGGATCACGGATCGGATTGCAGGAAGTAGCTTTGAAATTCGGCGTTCAGTCATATACATTTCATTCTCACACGCGTAATCACGGGCTTGCCTTATGTCGATCTTATTTGAACCCCTAACCATAGGCCGGATGGAGATTCAGAACCGGTTCGTTCGATCCGCTACATATTTCGGTCTGGCTGACGCGAATGGATGTATCGGGGACACCAGCGTGCAGCTCATGAAGGCGCTTGCCGCCAATCGCGTCGGGTTGATCATGTCCGGCTATGCCTATGTCAATCGCA
Source organism: Pseudomonadales bacterium (assembly GCA_030749725.1). Lineage (GTDB taxonomy): Bacteria > Pseudomonadota > Gammaproteobacteria > Pseudomonadales > Azotimanducaceae > JASMJM01. Next base: position 9,708 of record JASMJM010000132.1, read on the forward strand.
CTGGCCAGGTGTTTGCCGATATGAATGGCATCGATGCAGATGAGCAGATTCCGGGTTACCAGCGCATGACGCACGCTGTTCACGATGAGGGGGGCAGGATCTGCATGCAGATAGCTCATGGTGGGGTCGCTTCGACAGCAGCAGTTGCCAGAGGCGAACGACACCTGGTCGTTTCTGCCAGGGACGCCCGGGCGGGGTCGTCAGTAAAAACCGTGATGAGCGACGCGGACATTGAATCCATCATTGATGACTTCGGGCAAGCGGCTCGACGGGTTCAGGAGGCAGGATTCGATGGCGTGCAGATCCACGGCGCCCATGGTTACCTGGTAACGCAATTTCTGAGCCCAAGCAGCAACCGACGTGATGATCGTTGGGGTGGCAGTCTGCAGAATCGAATGCGCTTTGTCCTCGAGGTAGTGCGTGCCATACAACGCAATGTCACTGCTGATTTTCCCATCATGATCAAATTGGGGTGTCGTGACTACCTGGATGCCGGTCAGGGATTCACCATCGAGGAAGGCGCCGAAGTGGCCGCTGCACTGGAGCGGGAAGGCGTTTGCTTCATTGAGGTCAGTCACGGCGTAGGTGGCAGGGCATTCAGCAAGGTCTCTCGCGGCAAGGAAAGCAAGCCGATTCGCGAAGCCTACCTGGTTCCGGATGCAGAGATCATCCGTCAAGCGACCACTGTACCACTGGCCGTGGTCGGCGGAATGCGAAGCCTGCCCGTGATGGAGAGTGTACTGGAGGCCGGTACCGCAGACTGTATTGCGTTATGCCGTCCGTTGATTCGGCAACCGGACCTGGTGCAGCGTTGGGCGGAGGGTTATGCACAACCTGCTGATTGTGTCAGTTGTTTTGCCTGTCTTAAGACGGACAAAGACGGCAACAGCGATGTTCAATGTCGAGAGATCCTGAAGAAGCAAAAGAAGAAGAAGAGAAAGGCAGTCGCTGGCAGTCACTAATGGCTTCTCCGAGAACAGATTGTCAGTGGGTGGAGTTTTTTTGGGATTCGCTCTTCTTATCATCTTGGGCAGCAATTGCCAGGAGAGAGGGGCCATTGCCAGGACACGCTCCGCATGCGGCCCAGTAACACATCCCTGTACGCTCTTCTGGGCCGCATCCGGATCGGCATCATTGCCTCCGACGGTCCTGGCGACCGCTTCTCCCTCCTGACGACTAACTGATCAGCTCATTAGAAGAGCCATGCCCCAAGCGGGACGTGCGAGAACGGGTCAAGACGCTCGGACAGGATCTACACATCGCTGCATGCAGATTGCCCGTCTTGTGGTGGCAGGAAGGCGGTCAGGACCAACCTGCCAATAACTGATGAGCTTCTACAAAATCTTCGACAATTAAGGCTGCATCCGACAGATCGGATCTCTCCACGAAGGGACTGTTGACAGCAATCACGGTCATGCCGGCGGCTATGGCTGACTGTATTCCAAGGGGGGAGTCTTCGAAGGCAACACAGTTGGTGGCATCGACCTGTAGGTCCCGGGCGCAGATGAGGAAGATATCCGGTGCCGGTTTCGACTGGTGCAGGCGTTCGTCATCGCCACAGATCTTTATGTGGAAGCTCTCGGACCACTCTCTGCCCTTTAGCTTGAGATCGCACCAGGGTCTCTGAGAACTGGTTGCCAGGCCGAGCGGTATCGCCGCGTTGGACAGGGATCTTATGAAGTCCCCAGCACCTTCAATCTCAGGTGCTGACGGGAATAGCTGCAGGAGAATCGCCTCTCGCCTGTGCAGAAACTCATCCACCGTCAACGGGATGCCCAGCTGTTCGATCAATATGGCGGCGCTCTTTCTGGAATCGCCACCCATCATCTTGCGTTTGAGGGACAAATCGAAGGTCTTTCCAAATGGATCGATGACCGTCTGGGCTGCTTGTGAATATAGGGGCTCTGTGTCGAGTAGCGTCCCATCGAGATCAAAAATTACTGCGCCAGGCTTGCTGATCAACGGCGGATCCATCCTGCATCAAGTTGATGGAACCAGTGGTCTCGGGCTTCTTGGGTACGTGGAAAATTAATCGGCGCCAAAATTCTGTGCCAACTCCTGTAGAATTTCGTGTGGTATCGCTTCCTCTTCATTATTAATCGTGTCCGCCCCTTGGGCAGCCAGGTTCATCAGCTCAAACAGCGACATCTGATCCAGCGCTATGGGTTGATTTTTCTCGATAACGAGATGGGTTAACAGGAACGAGAGTGCTTCCTCTTTGGTAATCCTTGCAGCCATACGGTGTAGATGAGACCCTTCTTTGAGAAGTGTGACACTACCTGAATTCTATCAGATGAGTGAAAACCAGTCCGTCTAAAACGAGAAATTGGTTTTTTGGGAATCGTCGTGGCTCTGTTTGTCAAGGATCTTGTATTGGAAACTAGAAATTTCTGTTGCAGCAACTCCTCTTGGTCCTACCGTTGCCCGCATCGCATAGATGGGAATTGTCTGGCACTTTTCCTTAATTTGGTCAAATAGTTATGCTGAATTCATAAAGTAAACTGTTAGACGACGTTTCACGACTCTGCTGTGTAAGCGATATATGGAGATATTCTCTTAGTCGAAATCGATAGAAACGATTTGAGAAATCCGTTGTAGTGTTGGCTGGTAATAGTTCAGGAGCGATATATGCACAAAGCAACCTTTGTAGAGCGTCGTTCCGGAGAGGATCGACGTCAGAGAAGAAGACGCAGTCTGAAACGCTCCTTGCGGGAGTGTTTGAAGCCGTCTACCTATCGCAGAAGATCAACGCGGCGTGCGTCCTATATTCGCCGTGACACCTATACGGTGTATTTGCCGGGGTGATTCAGGGTAAACCCAAGACCAGAAAAAGGGGATTGTGCCTCAAATTCCCTTGTTTGATCATCTCCGCAAGTCACTCGCGCCACCGCTAATCACTGTTAACGCCAAATAGAGCAGCCGGTTCCCACAAAACCGTCATCCTGTCTTCTTTTCGCTGCTACAATGCCCCACCTGGTTATCGTCGGTCGTTCTTCCATCATGAGGATGGAAGCGCCGATCTTTGCTAGCCGTGAGAACCATCCCAAGAAACGGATCCTATTCTTGTTTTCCATGAGGTCGACGGAGTCGAGAGGCTTTGAATTCGGGCTCTGGATTGGGTAACCTTACGCACTTTTCAAAATGACAATCGGTTCCTTAAGACATGATAGAAATTGTGAATTTGAGCAGACACTTTGGTCAGTTGACTGCCATAGACGATATTTCATTCACGGTAGAGGCGGGTGAGGTATTGGGTTTTCTCGGCCCCAACGGGGCCGGAAAATCGACCACCATGAAAATGATCACCGGATTCCTGGCCCCCAGCAGCGGGTCAATTTCCGTCTCCGGTTTCGACATCGGCACCCAGACCATTGAGGCGCAGAAGAGAATTGGCTACCTGCCGGAGGGGGCGCCCTGCTACGAAGATATGAACCCACTTCAGTTTCTCGGATTCATCGCTGCAATAAGAGGGTTCAAGGGTGATGAGCAACAGCAAAAGGTGGCACAGGTCGTCACGACCATGGGCCTCGAATCTGTACTGACACAGAAAATCGAGACCCTTTCCAAGGGTTTCAAACGGCGCGTAGGCCTTGCTCAGGCGATCATCCACAATCCAGAAGTGTTGATTCTTGATGAACCGACCGATGGGCTGGACCCTAACCAGAAGCATCAGGTGCGAAATATGATCCGAAGTCTTTCCAAGGATAAGATCGTGATCATTTCCACCCACATACTGGAAGAGGTGACGGCCGTGTGTACGCGTGCAACTATCATCGCCAACGGCAAGATAGTGTCGGATTGCTCGCCTGCTGAACTTGAATCCAAGTCGCGATACGCTCATGCCGTCACGCTGCACCTCACGGAACAGCAAAGTGCAGCAACGAAACTGAGTGAACTGCCCGGTGTGTCGGAGGTAGAGGTCAACGAGGAAGGTAAACTGCTTACGGTATTGACGGAGGGAGGGCAGTCTATCTATGAGCAAGTTAATGATCTCGTTAGGCAGGAAAGCTGGCAGGTGGATGCTCTGTATGTTGAGAAAGGCAGGCTGGATGAGGTGTTCCGGAAGATTACCGAGGAGGTCGTGTAATGGAGATGGTGGTAATTTTCAAGCGTGAATTCGCCAGCTATTTTTCGACGCCGCTCGCCAGCGTTTTCATCGTCATTTTTCTGGTACTCGCAGGAGTGTTTACGTTTTATCTTGGCAATTTTTATGAAAGAGGGCAGGCTGATCTGATGCCGTTTTTCAATTTCCATCCGTGGCTCTATCTCTTTTTGGTTCCTGCCATCTCCATGCGTCTCTGGTCGGAAGAGCGCAAGTCCGGGTCCATCGAACTATTGATGACGTTGCCCATCACCAAGTTGGATGCGGTAGTCGGGAAGTTTACGGCAGCCTGGTGCTTCATCGGATTGGCGCTTTTGTTGACCATACCCATGTGGATCAGCGTCAATTATCTGGGTGATCCGGACAATGGTGTCATATTTGCGAGTTACCTCGGTAGTTGGCTGATGGCTGGCAGCTTTCTGGCCATTGGATCCTGCATGTCAGCGCTGACCAAGAGTCAGGTGATTGCCTTTATCCTGAGTGTCGTTATCTGTTTCCTGTTCATCCTCAGTGGATTTCCCCTGGTGCTGAATGTATTCAAGGACTGGGCGCCGAGCGTTGTGGTAGATGCGATCGCCTCTCTCAGTTTCCTCACCCACTTTTCTTCGATTTCAAAGGGCGTGCTGGGGTTCAGAGATCTGTTGTATTTTCTGTCCTTGATAGGTTGCTGGTTGTTTGCCACTGCCATCGTAATTGAACTGCAACAGGCTGATTAGGAAATATTCTGATGAAACGTAAACTGTATTCAACTACGGGTTTGATATTGCTGGTTCTGGCATTTCTAGCATTCACAGTGCTCAACAATCTGTTCTTCAGCACGCTGAGACTGGATCTCACCGAATCTAATCTGTATACGCTCTCTAACGGCAGCAGGGAAATCATCGATGGCATTGATGAGACCATAAACTTCTACTTCTTTTTCTCTGACGAGGCGAGTGAGGATCTTAGCAGTCTGCGAACTTTTGCAAAAAGAGTAGAGGAATTGCTGGGCGAGTATGTTCTATACAGTGATGGAAAAATCAAGCTGCACGTGGTTGATCCGGAACCCTTTTCAGAAGCAGAGGATCAGGCTGCCGACTTTGGCCTGCAGGGCGTGCCAGTCAATGCATCCGGTGACGAGCTTTACTTCGGATTGGCAGGAACCAATACACTGGATGATCAGGCCACTATCCCATTCTTTCAGCCCGACAAGGAGGAGCTTCTGGAGTATGAAATCAGCAAGCTGTTGCACAACCTGACAGTAACCGAGAAGCCTGTTATTGGTTTGATGTCTTCGCTGAAGATCCAGGGAGACATGAATATGCAAACTTTCCAGTCAACACCCCCCTGGATGGTAGTTAGCCAGATTGAACAGCTCTTCAAAGTTGAAAGTGTCGACGTCTCGGCAGAAAAAATCGACGAAAAGCTGGATGTACTTATGGTTGTTCATCCCAAGAACATTTCAGAAGCAACCCTGTTCGCGATCGATCAGTTCGTTCTGAAAGGTGGTCACTTGCTGGTGTTTGTCGACCCGTTGGCTGAAACCGACAGGCCACCGCAGGCTAATCCCATGATGCCGACACCGCCGACTCAGCAGGCCTCCGATCTGAATCGTTTGCTGAGTGCCTGGGGCCTCGAGATGAAAGCCGGCTCAATATTGGGAGATTCGCAAACTGCGCTGACGGTAGGTGCGGGCCCCTCAGGTAAGCCCGTAAGGCATCTTGGCATCCTGGGGCTTCAGCCCGGCAACTTCGCCGCTGATGACGTCATTACGACCTCGTTGGAGAGCATTAACATTGCTACGGCTGGAATTCTGGAGCGGATCGATGCTGCCGGCACTACCATAGTTCCCCTGATCACATCGAGTTCTTATGCAATGCCCCTGGAAAGCTTTCAATTCCAATTCCTCAGTGATCCCAGTGATCTTCAGAAGGGATTCAAGCCAACGGGTGAACAGTACATGCTGGCAGCCAGGATCACCGGTCCGGCAGACAGTGCTTTTCCCGAAGGCATAGGGGCAACGGAGACGGAGAACACTGCAGAAACGGAAACCCCGATCAGTCATGCAGATGCCATTAACGTCATCGTGGTAGCTGATACGGATCTGCTATCCGACAGGTTGTGGGTACAGGTACAGAATTTTCTTGGCAGGAGACTGGCATCGCCATTCGCTGACAACAGTGACTTCGTAGTTAATGCACTTGACAATCTTACCGGTAGTTCGGCTCTTATAAGCGTCCGGAGCAGGGGTCGCTTCTCCCGACCGTTCGAGGTCGTGCAGGATTTGAAAAGAGAAGCGGAAGCACGATACCTGACGAGTGCCAATGATCTACAGCTCCGGCTGACGGAAACTGAAAATAAGCTGTCGCAATTACAGCAAAGCAAGAAAGAGCAGAACCTATTGTCACTGAGCAAAGAGCAGGAATCTGCGCTGGTGCAGTTCCAGAACGAAAAGATACAGATAAGGAAACAGTTGCGGGATGTCCGTCATCAACTGGATAAAGACATTGAGGGGCTGGGAACGACGCTCAAGTTTATCAACATCGCACTGATACCTATTCTGCTGACATTGTTTGTGCTTGGGCTGAATTACATTCGCTTGAGGCAACGCTGGAACAATTCCATATCAGAATAGCGGGCGAATCAAGGGTTGTAATTGAACAGATGAATAGCAAAACCATAGGTATTCTAGCAGCCATCATTGTTTGTTCAGTGGTGATCGTCTACGTCTCAGACAGACCAGCGGAATCTGCTGACCCGCTCTTGGGCACGCCCGTATTGCCTGATCTGAAGAACAGGTTAGAAGAGGTGCGCGAAGTCGATATCGTTAGCAGGGAAGGTGATGTGATGTTGGCCTTACGTGAGGACTTCTGGGTGGTAGCGAATCGGGACGACTATCCAGCCAGCTTCGATAAGTTGAGTGACCTCTTGGACAATTTGACCGAGGCGAACATTGCCGAAAGGAAAACCGGCAAGCCGGAGTATTTTGATCGCTTGGGTCTGCGCGATCTTGATCACCAGGAAAGCCAAGCTGTAAGAGTGAAGATTGTGACTGGTGCGGAAGAACCGCTTGAATTGCTGGTAGGTAAGGCGGCTACCAACAGGGAAGGTCAGTATTTCAGATTCACGGCAGAGCAGCAGGCCTGGCTGATGAGTACACAGCTGGATGTCGAGGCCAAGGCCGAAGACTGGCTCAAGCCTACCATCATCAATATAGAATCGGAACGAGTCACAAAAGTCACGCAAACAAGCGCGTCAGGTGAACAGTTGACTGTCGTGCGGGAAGGTGGCGAAGAGGAGAATTTTGAAGTTGTCGATCTACCTGCGGGCAAGAAACTGAAATATGGAACCGTTGCCAACGCACTGGGTAGATCGTTAGTCAATGTACGATTGAAGGATGTTAAGAAGGCTGATGGATTTGACCTGAGTGGTAGTGGCAAGGCCGAGTACTGGTGCAAGGATGGTCTTGTGATCAGAGTCCTGGCGAAAGAGATGGATGGTCAATATTATCTCAACTTCGCCGTTGATACGGATGTGATCGAAGAAGTTGCAGGCGAGGCCAGTGACGAACAGGACTCGGGCGAAGATTCAGAATCTGAATTGGCATCTGAAGAGGAATCCGATCAAATCAGTTTGCCTGAGGAGGTCGCAACACTCAAAAGGGACCTCGACTCCTGGGTCTTCGAGGTGACTCAGTTTACCTTCGAAGATTTCACAAAGACCTTGGACGACCTCGTGGAAGAGGAGGAAGAACCGGCGGAAAGCACGGACAGCCAATAGACTGGATGTTGGAGAGGCAAAATGGATTTCGAGTTTGTGAAAATAGAGAAGCACGACCAGATTGCTGTGCTCAAGTTGAATCGCCCGGACCGATTGAATGCCCTGCATGGGCCTATCATGGAAGAGATTGAACAGGCGTCCAAATCATTTCTGTACGACGAGAAAACCCGAGTGGTGATCTTTGCCGGAGAAGGCAAACACTTCAGTGCCGGTGCCGATCTGAAGGCCACAGGAGGGGGCGATAGCCGGCCAACTAGGTTGCTGCAAAGAAGACATGCAGGCTTGGGTGCGCGCATGATAAGAAGCATAGTTGAAATCAATCAGGTCACTATTGCGGCAGTTCAGGGTGCCGCCCTGGGTGGGGGGGCCTGCATTCCAACCGCCTGTGATTTCAGAATCGGATCGAACGACTGCTTCATGGGGTATCCGGAAGTCAATCTGGGCATCAATCTGCAGTGGGTAGCGTTGCCCCTGTGCGTTCATCTGATCGGTCCGGCCCGAGCGAAACGAATGGTTATGTTGGGAAACAGGGAGGATGCTGATACCTTGTTGAATTGGGGATATCTGGATGAAGTGGTCGAGCGGGATCAACTGATGGATAAGGTTTTCGAGATGGCCGAAGAGTATGCGCGACGGCCGCCGATAGCGGTACAGATGATTAAACAGAGCATCAATATGATCAGCTCCGCCCTGGACCAGGCCATCATGCATATGGATTCGGATCAGAATACGCTGTCCGCCATGACCGAGGACAGAACTGAGGGCATTAAGGCCTTCTTCGAGAAGAGAGATGCGCAGTTCAAGGGCAATTAGTCATGGCAATCAGCGTGTCTGTACTGCTTAGCCCGCCGAGGAATTGCCTTCAACAATCGATGAACTGCAGGTGACCTTATCCACCGGCCTGAAGTCAGCGGGCCTGCTCGCCCTTGTCGTTGTCACCGTTCTGATTATTGCCGCCGGGCCAGACAGCGCTGATCGAGACTCCACCGGTCCGATCGTGCCGGTGGATAGTGCCGGATTTCATCTTGATAGTTACGCTGTCAATCAGGATTCCTTGTACCAATGGTTACTACCCGAAAGTCTGCGCGAAATTTCCGGGTTAGCTGCAACAAGTGATGATCGATTATTCACCCACGACGATGAAATGGGTGAGGTCTATGAGATCGATCCTGTGGCCGGAGGTATTGTCAAAATATTCACCCTCGGGGAACAGGGCGTATGGGACGATTTTGAGGGTATCGCAGCCGCTGACGACTTTCTCTTCATGGTCACCAGCACCGGGACTCTGTATCGATTCCAAGAAGGAGCCGATGGGCAATGGGTCCAATTCGATCGATTCCAAACCCCCCTGGATGAGATCTGTGAAGTGGAAGGACTCACGTTTGACGCTACTCATCGGCGCCCTGGCATGTAAGCAGATGTTTGATGACAACCAGCCCGAGCAGGTGTCGGTGTTCGCGTGGTCCGTAGACGAAGAGAAGTTAGCCGGGGCGTTATTTGAGATTCCGATGGAAGAGTTAAGGCAATCGATCGGCAAGAAGCACTTTAATCCATCTGGTATCGTCTATCGTTCCATAACAGGAACCGTTTTCCTCATCGCTGCCAGACAGAGACTCATCCTGGAATTCACCCTGAACGGTGAGCTGATTGCGATCATGCAGCTTGCCAAGAAAGAGCACCATCAGGTAGAGGGAATCTCCTTCTTGTCGAACGGTCTGCTCATTCTGGCGGACGAGGGAGAAAAACGTCGGGCAAGATTGTCACTCTATTCGCCTTGAGATGTAGACGACCAAAGCCCTGCGGGACAACTGCCATTCAACCCGACTGCATTCTGCCCAATTGCATTTAACCCAATTGCATTCAACTCAGTGCTATGGCCATCTCAAACTCCACGATGGCGGCATTTGAGTCGACGCCGAGCCAGACCAGAGCTTCCCTTATACCCCGAAAGACCTTGAGATTTTCGGACGAATTCTTGCGATGGGACAAATACACACGGGATTGCCCAAAGTGAACGTCGGTGAAACTGACGATGGCGCACTGATTGTCGTTTGCCGGACAGAGATCGTTGACGACCTCGGCCAAGTCGTTAATCTCACTTGGGGTCAGTGTTGCTGCACGATCGGAAACAAGGACCAGTTGAGATAGGTCGCTTGCATCAGCATCAGCCTGCCGCTCGTCTATGTAGAGTCTGCTCATAAACTATAAGCCATTGATATTATTATGGAATATATGATATTTCAGGTATAATAGTGCACGAAAAAGTCCCGTCAACCATGGAAAACCGTGCACCTATGATCCGATCTCAAAGCGAAAAACAA
>JASMJM010000133.1 GCA_030749725.1 Pseudomonadales bacterium
CTTAAGCATTAGCAGCAGCATTCGACGATGGGGCGAATCGGTGGCCCGCCAGAACAAGCTGCGTTAGACCAACTCAAGGAGATTGTTCAGATATCTCAGGCCCCGTTGCGTAGCCTGGATTCTGCTGCCTTTTCTAAGCAGCTTTCTGGATCTTGCCCGCCGCAGAAAGGTGGCGATCGATTCAGGCGGCAGACCCGTTCGTTGGCAGTATAGTCGAGTAGTTACTCCGTCGCTTAATCGCAGCGCATTCATCATGAATTCCAGAGGAACATCACCAGCATCCAGGACGCGCACCCCAGCCGACTTGTCAGCGTTGATGTAGTGAAGCGGCAGTCTGGTCTTCCAGCTTCTCAGAATGGACTGCTGATCGAGCAGAGTAATCTTTCCGTGAGCTCCCGCCCCTATTCCCAGGTAGTCGCCGAACTGCCAGTAGTTGAGATTGTGCAATGCGGTGGATCCTGGCCTGCAGAAAGCCGACACCTCATAGTGATCATACTGTTGTAGTAGTAGTGAGCGTCCACATCGGGAGATATCCCACAACAGATCTTCGTCAGGCAGTTGGGGTGGATTGCTATAGAACTCGGTGTTTGCTTCGATGGTCAGTTGATACCAGGAAATGTGTGAGGGTGAAAAACTGATCGCCGTACGCAGATCGGTAAGCGCCTGCTCAATGGTCTGTCCGGGCAGGCCGTGAATCAGATCTAAGTTGAAATTGGTGAAACCCGCGTCGCGGCTCGCCTCAATGGCGCGCTTGGCTTCGCGGCCGTTGTGAATTCTGCCCAGTCCGGCTAGCTTTTCATCATCAAAACTCTGAACGCCAAGCGACAATCGATTGACGCCAGCATCTCTAAAACCAGCTAAGCGGGCACGATCTACGGTTCCCGGATTGACTTCCATGGTGATTTCGACAGTTTTAGCCACGCCTAACAGTTCACCAACGCCGGTGAGGATTCTGTGTATGGTGCTCGGCGAGAAAAGGCTGGGCGTGCCACCACCGAAGAATATGGAACATACATCTCGATCCTGAACCCAGTGAAGGTCTTTGCTCAGATCCTTCATCAACGCGTTTACATATTCATCTTCCGGCAATGGATCGTCGATCGCGTGGGAGTTGAAGTCACAGTAGGGACATTTCCGTATACACCAGGGGATGTGAATGTACAGTGATAAAGGGGGCAGTTCATCAAATTCGAGCGTCTCAACGTTGTCGTTGGTCATGAGACACGATCAAGTAGTTTAGTGAGCGCCTGGCCTCTGTGGCTGATACGATTCTTAACTTCGGGAGCCAGTTCAGCAGCGCTGCAGCCAAATTCTGCAACAAGAAAAAGAGGATCGTAACCAAATCCATTGGATCCCTTCGGATGACTGAGGATACTGCCGTCCCAGCTCGCCTCGCAAATAATCGGAGTCGCATCATCCGGTCGCCTCAACATCACGATTGCACAATGAAACCTGGCTGTGCGCTGTGCAGCCGGCGCGCTCGCCATTTCCAGGATCAACTTGCGCCTGTTGTCCTGATCCGTCGCATCGCCACCTGCATATCTGGCGGAATGGATGCCGGGAGCACCATCGAGAAAGTCCACTTGGAGACCGGAATCATCGGCAACTGCCGGTAGACCGGTCTGCAGGGATGCGTTGCGGGCCTTGATAAGCGAGTTTTCAACGAAGGTAAGACCTGTTTCCTCGGCTTCCTTTACATTGAATTCTGACTGCGGAATAACGGCTAATCTGTCCGCCAGCAGTGCTCGCAGCTCAGTCAGCTTGTTTAGATTGTTGCTGGCAAGAACTACTCTTTCCAATTCCTGCATCCATGTGCCCTGTGTTATCGAGACGAGTTAACCTGAACTGCGTCGCCTTTCACTTCCCGCCGATCCAGTTGGGAATCACGGTCGGACTTGTAATGATGAGTTTCTTGTTCCTACCATTTCGGCCCTTCACCAGTGCAACACGGCTGACGGGAACGTGGAACTGTTTGGCCAGATATCTACCGAGGCATGCATTGGCTTTGCCGTCAACAGGCGCGGCTGTGACATTAATCTTAACAGCATCCCCCATTACGCCCACTACCCTGTTTTGTGAGGCCTTTGGCTGCAGCCGGACCCGTAGATGGAGATCATCACCCTGCCAGGAGTAGAAATCCGCCACTTTACAGTCCCAGAATCAAACCCTTGGGGCAGTCAAGTAACTTGCGGATGGGCTCTACCACCAGAAAGCTATCTACCAGGGTAATACCCACGAACACCAGTATGATGGATATATCGATTCCCCCCATGGGCGGGATGAGTCTTCGGGCGGGCGTGCAAAGGGGTGAGGTCAACTGATACACAAGCATGAGTGCGGGATGGTTGCTGGTAGGGGCAATCCAACTACTGATGACCATGATGATCAAGGCAAAAAAGTAGATATCCAGAACCAAGGCAAACATGCCGAGAAGCGACCAGGCGATCAAGAGCAACGGATTGGGCAGAGAGTAGCCCTGCAAAACGATGATCAATACAAGGGCGATGACCTGCAGGACGAACGCCAGCACCAGGATCGACAGATCGACACCATGGAACCCGGGTATGAATCGGCGCAGTGGCTTGATTGCCGGGTCGGTGATGGTGACGATCGCCTGGGAAATGGGATTGTAGAAATCGACCCGGGCCGATTGCATCAAGAACCGCATGATGACGACCAGAATATACAGTCCAAAGAAAGTCTGGATCAGGTAGACACCGGCGTTTGCTAAATTATTTCCCATTTTGAACTCATTCTTAGTCTATGGACCTTATTCGCGTGGCGCTGACGATATTCCTCAATCTACCAATTCGGACAGTTCGATGGAGCGTCGGTGCGCCGCATTTATTGCCGATCCAACAATAGCGGCTAAACCTCCGTTCTGCAGCCTGGCAATGGCTGCCTCGGTTGTGCCACCCTTCGAGGTAACCTGACGCCTCAAATCCGCTGGATCTGCGGAACTCTCCACAACCATTGTAGCTGCCCCCAGTGCGGTTTGCTCGACCAACCGACGGCAAATCTGAGGATCCAGGCCCAGTTGAATTCCGGCAGCTTCGATTAACTCCATGATATAGAAGAAATAGGCGGGCCCACTTCCCGATAGTGCAGTAACGGCGTCCAACTGGTCGTCGGTTTCCAGCCAGACACAGATTCCTACGGCACCCAGGATCTCCTCTGCCAGTTTTTTTTGCTCGTCGCTGACGCGTGGATTGGCGAACATTCCAGTCGCGCCCATTTGTACCTTGGCAGGGGTGTTGGGCATACAGCGTATCACCGGCACGTCACCACCGAGCCAGGCAGATAGAGAGCCAGTAGTCACTCCCGCGGCCACCGAGATCAGCAGCGGCGGATCGTCGACTATGGCGGGCGCAATGGTTGCAGCGACAGATGCGACTACGTCCGGCTTGACACTGAGAATCACGACGTCTGCTCCCGCGATTGCGTCTACATTGTGCAAAGAGGTGTTGATCTTGAGATGCTTCAAAGCCGATAGCTGTTCCTCACTGGGGTCTGCGGCAGTAATCCGGGCCGCCTGGAACCCCTGTTGAATCAACCCACTTATGATCGCTGTGGCGATGTTTCCGGCACCCAGAAACGTTATATTTGCCTGATTCATGACCGTTCGGGTCTCCTCGTTAGTGCTTTGCGACGGGATCTCTGCGACCAAAGATGGCTGTGCCGACGCGTAACAGCGTTGCTCCTTCGGCGATAGCAGCTTCCAGATCCGCGCTCATCCCCATGGAGAGATGCTGCATATCGTCCACCGAAGTGCCGAATCTCAGTTTAGTCTCTGCGAGTAGATCGCTGATCTTTCGAAAGGGTTCGCGCTGGGAGTGGATTCCCTCCGTTGGGGCAGGGATGCTCATTAGACCCCTTAATCGCAGCCTCGGCAAGAGCAGGATCTGCTCTACCAGCGGGCTGAGATCAGTCGGCGAGACCCCCGACTTGCTCGCCTCGCCACTGATGTTGACTTGCACGCACAGGTTGAGGGGAGCGAGATCTACCGGCCGTTGATTGCTGAGTCTGCGCGCCACCTTGAGGCTTCCGACACTGTGCACCCAATGGAAGTTCTCGGCTATCTGCCGGGTTTTGTTGGACTGTATCGGACCGATAAAGTGCCAGCAGAGGTCGAGATCCTTCAGAACGGCGATCTTCTCTACCGACTCCTGTACGAAGCTCTCTCCTATATGGGTCAGCCCACTGGCAGACGCCTGTCGGATCATGTCTGCCGGTTTGGTCTTGCTCACCGCGACCAGTTTGATGCTGGACGGATCGCGATGATGGAGTCTTGCGGCAGTGGTGATCTGCTCGCTTACCCGGATGATGTTTTTTGAGATATCTGTCATGGTTTGGAGCGTAAGGCGTGGTCAATTGCACGATTCGATAATAGTATTAGACTTTTTGTACCAAGTCTTGGCGGGATTTAATAGACTGGGCAACAGTAAACCACCTCGCAGAAAGGTCGCGCGATTATGGATATCACCGAATTACTGGCTTTCAGTTCAAAACAGGGTGCATCGGATTTGCATCTATCGGCCGGATTACCCCCCATGGTGCGCTTGGATGGGGATATCAGACGACTCAATCTGCCCGCCATGGACCATAAAGATGTCCATGGGCTTATCTACGAAATAATGAACGACAAGCAGCGCAAGGACTATGAAGAGTTCTTTGAATGTGATTTCTCTTTTGAGGTGCCGGGTGTGGCCCGATTTCGAGTCAATGCGTTCAATCAGAACCGCGGTGCCGGGGGGGTATTCAGGACCATCCCCTCGAAGGTTCTGACGATGGAAGAGCTTGATATGGGCCAGATATTCAAAGATATCTCCGAGATTCCTCGAGGTCTGGTTACCGTCACAGGACCAACCGGATCGGGCAAGAGTACGACCCTTGCAGCCATGGTGGATTACATCAACGACAACCGCTATGAGCACATTCTCACCGTCGAAGACCCCATTGAATTCGTGCATGAGAGCAAGAAATGCCTGGTCAATCAGCGTGAAGTCCACCGGGATACGTTGGGATTCAACGAAGCGCTGCGATCTGCGTTGCGGGAGGATCCGGATATCATTCTGGTGGGAGAGATGCGGGACCTGGAGACCATCCGTCTTGCCCTGGAAGCTGCTGAAACCGGGCACATGGTGTTTGGAACGCTGCACACCTCGTCTGCGGCAAAAACGATCGACCGGGTCATCGATGTGTTTCCGGCTGCTGAGAAGTCCATGGTCAGATCCATGTTGTCCGAGTCGTTGGCAGCGGTGATCTCCCAGACGCTGTTGAAGAAGGTGGGCGGGGGGAGGAAAGCCGCCCACGAAATCATGATATGTACACCGGCGATTCGTAACCTGATCCGTGAAGATAAAGTAGCGCAGATGTACTCTGCCATTCAAACAGGGAGGGGTTCCGGCATGCAGACGCTGGATCAGTGTTTGCGTGATCTTGTGGACAAGAAACTTATCACCAGTGAGGCGGCCTCAGAGAAGGCCAAGATGCCGGACGATTTTAAATAGGGCTGGTGATCTCATCCAGGGATAGTTGCTGGGAGACCCGGCGAATAAGGATACTAGCGAAGACGGAACATCATGATAGATTTTGAAAAACTACTGGAAATGGTGGTCAAGCGAGAGGCATCCGACCTGTTTATCACAGCGGGAATGCCACCATCCATAAAGGTTAACGGTGTCATGACACCGTTGTCAAAGACAGGCCTGACCCCCGAGCTGTCTCTGCAGTGCGTGCAGAGCATAATGAATGAGAAACAGGTTCAGGAGTTCGAGGAGGAACGAGAGTGCAATTTTGCCATTCACTCCCCCACTGCCGGCCGGTTTCGAGTGAGTGCGTTCTTCCAACGAAATCACGCTGGCATGGTGCTGAGACGAATTGAAACCGACATTCCAAGTTGTGAGGATTTGGGTTTGCCGGATGTAATCAAAGAGCTGGCGATGACCAAGCGCGGCTTGATTATCTTTGTGGGGGCGACCGGGACCGGCAAGTCGACTTCTCTGGCGTCCATGATCGGCTACCGAAATGCCAACAGCAAAGGCCACATTATCAGTATCGAGGACCCGATCGAATTCATACACGAACACCGGGGTTGTATCGTCACGCAGAGAGAGGTCGGTGTGGATACGCCCAGTTTCGAGATAGCCCTCAAAAACACCCTGCGACAAGCGCCGGATGTAATCATGATCGGCGAGATTCGCTCACGAGAGACCATGGACTACGCAGTTGCCTTCGCGGAAACTGGTCACCTGTGTCTGGCAACCCTGCACGCAAACAATGCCAACCAGGCTCTCGATAGGATCATCCACTTCTTCCCCGCCGACCGCCACGATCAGGTTTGGATGGATCTCTCCCTCAACCTGCGCGGCATGATGGCTCAGCAACTGGTACCGACGCCGGATGGCACTGGCCGCAGAGCGGCGATAGAGATCCTGATCAATTCACCCCTGGTGGCCGATCGGATTCGTAAGGGTGAGGTGCACCTGATTAAGGAACTTATGTCCAAGTCCACCGAACAGGGGATGCAGACGTTCGATCAGGCACTTTACAATCTCTTTCGAGCAGAGATTATCACCTATGAAGCAGCGCTTGCCCATGCTGATTCAGCCAACGACTTGAGGCTATTGATCAAATTGGGTGCGGAAGATGGTGACGAAGCGCTGGAAACTGCCACGTCCGGATTGTCCATAGAGGGATCGGAAGATGATCTCAACGTTCTGCGCTAACAGTCTGCTTAGGTGCTCCGACTGAACCAGGATTCCAGGATCAATTTGGCAGCCAAACTGTCAATGGGACCTTTCTTGACAAGACCCGCTTGACCGGTAGCACGCAATCTGGATTTGACCTCAAAGCTGGATAACCGTTCGTCCATACCGGTCCAGCATATGCCGAAACGCCCTTCTAATCTTCGACCAAACCTTGCTGCTCGTATCGAACTGTCGCTTTCACTGGCATCCATGTTGAGCGGCAACCCCACCACGAACAGATCCGGTTGCCACTCCTCAATGATCTGTTGCAGATCAGACCAGTTGGGGATGCCGTCTCTAGCAGGCAAAGGTTGCAGTGGCGTGGCAGTGGCCGTTACCGATTGTCCTATGGCAACGCCTATGGAACGGGTACCCCAATCGAATCCAAGCACGACCCGTGCTTTTCGCTTAGCCGTGTCCTGCATTGCTGGAGACCAGGTTCAAATCGATGCCCAACAGTGCAGCCGCTTTCTGAGCTCTCTCTTCACAAGGGGTGTCGAAGATGATCTCTGCTCGCGCAGGCGCCAGCAGCCAGACATTATCCGTCAGTTCCCGCTCAAGTTGACCATTGTCCCAGCCTGCATAACCCATGGCGGTAATGATCTTCGATGGTCCCTTTCCTTGTGCCAGAGCGCGGATCAGATCCTCGGATGTGGTCAGACTTATGTCGTTGCTGATCTGCTGGGTGAACTGATATTCCATGCCTGCTTCGTGGAGAAAGAAGACACTCTCGTGCCTTACCGGGCCACCATCGAATACGGGTGTTCGGTTGCTGTCCAATCCCTCGAAGTTATCTTCCCCAAATAGATCACTTAGGGTTAGCTGCAACGGTTTGTTGATCACCAGACCGAACGCGCCATTCGCATTGTGCTCCAGGATGTATGTAATGGTGTTGGCGAAATAGTCGCCAGCCAGGTTGGGCAGGGCAATCAGAAAGTGGTCTCGAAAGCTGGACTGATCATCTGGCGGGGTATTCTCGACGGAGATCTCTTCCGTTTCCTTCGGTTTGTCTGTCATGAGCGACCCTGTGGGAGAGATCCGGAATTTTAGCTTCAAGATGGTCCATTTTATCGCTGAACGCTGTCATTTACAGTTGTTAGTTGCAGAAATCCGTAAGATTGGTGACTCATTCGAGACAGTTTTAAGACTGGTGAGAAATGAGGATTCGGGATCATGGTGGCTGCACGTGCTGCCAAGGGAACCACTCTTCAGGATCTGGTTCTACCAGTGCGCAGGGAGCTGTTTCTCCTGAATTGCCAGGTTCGAATGATCTCAAGCACGTCCGTGGTTTGCCGCAATTCATCGGGAAACGGCGCGAATGGTGCCGCCAGTTTAACGATGCGAATCGCGGCATCATCCAGGACTTGAAAGCCGGACGTCTCCAGAATTTCTACTGCTTTGAGTTTACCTCCAGGCAGGATGGATACTAGCAGTCTTAGACTTCCATAGAGCTTTCTCCGCCTGGCTTCTGCAGGGTAGTTCAGATTACCTACCGTTTCGATTTTCCGGCGCCAGGAGTTGAGATAGTAAGCATCGACACTCGACTTAGTGGCCAGACTGGTTATGCGTTTGATTCTGGGTCGACCGGCGAATACCTGACGCTGCCTATCCAATCTGGCTTCCAGACTGGCTATCTCCAGGCTCCTCTCCAAGAGTGACTTCTTCAAGGTAATCCTGGTGAGTTCCACGGGTGAAGTGTCTTTACTACTGTCTAGCGTGGCCTGCCGGTTTGAGGTCGAGCTGCTGGTAATCACTGTTTTTTCTGGGTTGGGTGGTTTTCTTGGCGCCACCGTGATCTGGGGTTGGGGTAGCGTGTTTCTGATGACGGTATCGTGAAATTCAGATCTGTTTGTGGTGGTGGTCAGGGCTTTTTCCTTCAGTGTGCCACTGCCAAGCTGGTTGAACTGGGCTAAGAAATCAGTCTTGCTGGGGGGATCCACACTTCGATGCTGTGCCAGGGTAACTTCCATGGTGTGCGTAGATGGTCCCTTTTCAGCCATCGTAAACGTGATTCCGAGAATCACCGTCGCATGTACTGCGATGGCTAAGAACGCAGTAAAACTGAGCCGGTCAGCGGCTGTTACGGACGGGTTGATCGCGGCCATCTGTCTCTGTGTGACTGAATACTAAGGCTGTCCTGCGGGCGGCGCGGGCGCACCCGAGCGGAAATTGGTTGAATTATAGAGTAAAAAGCCCAGATCGCAGTCGCCATACGCAACATTGAAGTCCGACCGGCGCCTAGCTAGCGCCGCCTAGGTGGCTAATTTGAGGGCAATACAATCCATTAACTGCCCGGCGATATCCAGGTCAAAGATAGTGTCGAGTTCTCTGATGCATGTGGGACAGGTGACATTGATCTCTGTCAGATACTCGCCAATGACGTCAATTCCCACGAACAGCAACCCTTTTTGGGAGAGAGTGGCTCCCACTTGCTCGCAGATCCACAGATCTCTTGCCACCAGCTCTCTGCCAACACCTTGCCCCCCGGCCGCCAGATTACCGCGACTCTCGCCCTCCTGCGGGACCCGGGCCAGACCATAGGGTATCGGATTGCCGTCAATGAGTAGTATTCTGGTGTCTCCGGCGACGATTTCAGGAATGAACCTCTGTCCCATGATCTGTTGTGCGCCGTATTCTGTAAGGACTTCCAGAACAACATTGACATTCGGGTCATCCGGTTTGACCCTGAATACAGATGAGCCTCCCATGCCATCCAGGGGTTTGAATACCACATCCTGGTGTTCCTGGTGAAACTCCTTAAGCAGTGCAAGATCTCTGCTGACGATATGGGGAGGGCAGCATTGCGGGAATTGCGTGGCAAACAGTTTCTCATTGCAGTCCCTTATGCTCCTTGGCTGGTTGACTACCATCGTGCCGCTGCTTTCAACCCGTTCCAATAGATAGGTGGTGTAGATAAACTCCATATCAAAGGGGGGGTCTTTGCGCATCAGTATCACATCGAAGTCGCTGGCGGGGGCAAGGGTTTCCTCGCCGAGGGTAAACCAATCTGCCGGATCGTCTTGCACCGAGAGCTCCGTTCGCCGAACCCAGACCTCCCCGTTCTTGAGGAACAGATCTCCCTGCTGCATGTAGCTAACGATCCATCCCCTGTCCTGGGCGGCAATCAGCATTGCCAATGTACTGTCCTTTTTGGGCTTGATACTCTGGATGGGATCCATAACTACGCCCACGGCCAGGCCTACTTTTTGTGTCATGTCATTTACTCGAAAGGGCTATAATACGTCTCGATGAGTAGAAATGAAATACTGCGTTATTCTTGATCAATGCACAGGTTTGATAGCCATCCAGGCGTGGCATCATGATGTCGACAAAGATGATGGCTGGTAATGTATCCGCGATTTTGGCCAATGCCATCGAATCCATCGACGGCAGTTGTAACTTCACAACCAGCCTTCTTGAGTAGAGTTTCAGCGGTGCGGCGAATGGTCTTACTGTCATCGATTACCATGACTTTCACACCATCAAAATTATCTTCCATACACCTACCCTATGTGCCCCTTCGCTGGTAACCACTAGCCGCAAATGATCAAATATGCAACTGTGGCAACAATTTGCACCATGTTTTTAACACAGTTGATAAACTCAATCCATAAGAGCCAGATAAACGAAGGAATGCCGTTACAAGTATTGCGCTGTTCTGATCAATATTTGACCAAACCATTCAGCAAGGATGAATTGTTGAGTGCTATACGGGATCACGTGAAAGCACCAGCAGAATAATCGGAAACCGGTTCAGGAAGTGACGCAAGAGGCACCATCTCATGGCAAAAATTCTAGTTGTAGATGATTCAGCTACAGAAGTTTTTCAGTTCAAAGGCATGTTGGAAAAAATCGGCCACGAGGTGATCACAGCCGAGAATGGTCGTGATGGCGTGGCCATCGCGACCAGTGAAATGCCGGATATCGTTCTGATGGATATCGTAATGCCGGACATGAATGGCTTCCAGGCGACGCGTCACTTGAGTCGTTCAGACAAAACCAGCCACATTCCAGTCATTATCGTCAGCAGCAAGGATCAAGATACCGACAAGGTGTGGGGCGAAAGACAGGGCGCCAGAGCATACATCACTAAACCTGTTGACGAAAAGGAACTGGTCGCTCTGATCGACAGCCTGGTCTGACAGAGAAGATGCTTGGATGAACCCATTTGCAGCGCTAGTCGATATTGCCCGGCGGAGTCAGAGGGCTGCCAAAGAGTTGCCGGCAGAAAAGGCAAGCCAGACCCATTGGACTGGAATTGGATTTAGCCTGCTTGATTCCCGCTTCGTTGTGGATCTGAATGACGTTGCCGAGCTGATGAGAATCCCTAATTTGACCGGTCTGCCCGAAGTCAAACTCTGGGTCGCTGGAGTCGCCAATGTGCGCGGACGACTCCTGACGATTTTGGATCTAGCCGCATTTTTTGGTCAAGGATCGAATGTTGCGCGCTCCCAAAGGCGAATTCTGGTGGTAGACAGGGACGAATTCTACACGGGCTTCCTGGTCGATGAATCGTTGGGGATGCAATATTTTCCCAGTGACTCCTTTCAGCCAGATCCAGGTGAGGTAGACGAGAAGTATCACCCATTCCTGACGGGGAGTTATCTGGTTGCGGGAGCCCACTGGCCGGTCATGAACCTGGTATCGTTCCTTCAAGATTCAAGATTCCAGAACCTGGCCGAAGGATGAGTCTTTGAATGGAACTCTGGTGTTATATATGCAATTTTGGAAGTGAATAGGGTAACTCTATGGCAGATCGATCACCCAACTTGATATCAAGCATTAGCCATAATCCCCTGCACGCAGCATTGGTTGGATTGTTGGTCCTGTCAGTGTTGGGCTTTGGCACGAATAGCTACTATGTCATTCGGGACACCGAGAGGGATAAAGAGCGACTTGAATATGCCAACCGTATAAGAGTCCTATCTCAACAGATTGCAAAAGATGCCAATGCTGCCGCTCAGGGAAATTCAGCTGTTTTTCCGTCACTGCAAGTGGCAGTTAGGGAATTCGAACTAAACTACAGTTATCTTGTAGACGGAAATCTTGAAACCAACCTGCTGCCGCTCGCCGAGATTCAAGGCGAGTTGGAGGAGATCAACAAATCCTGGATCAAGATGGAAGCGAGCGTCGGCGGTATTCTCGGCAATAAGGATGCCCTCAGCTATCTGGACCAAATATCCTTGGAACTTGCTGAGACCGTACCGGCTATCCAACAGGAAAATGGCAAAGTGGTCGCAACGCTGCTAAGGGCTGGAACAACAGCCAACCAGATCGCGTTGATACAGAAGCAGGCGTTTCTCATTGAACGGATGCACCACGGTGTGGACCGTGTTCTGGAAATGGGCACCAACGAGAACTTAGTGAACAGCTTCTCCAGGGATAGTAAGGTATTTAGGGAAGTGCTCGATGGGTTGATTACCGGTGATAGAACGCTTCTGCTGAATGCGGTTAAAGATACAAAATCCATAGAAAGCTTGACGACGATAGATGAGTTGTTTCGATCCATCTCCGGACAATTGGATCTGATCCTGGCACGCTCGGCAGATGTTGTTACCGTAAAGCGAGCAGCAGAGGACATCTTCGCCGAGTCCCGGAATCTACTCGTTGCGGCAGATGCGTTGATCGCCAAATATCGATCGATGTCCGATTCGCGGCCATTGTCTGCGAACACGGCTGTCATTCTGGGATCACTGAGTTTTTTCATCATAGTAGTCATCTCTTTCCTGCTGTTCAGGGAAGCGAGGGACCGACTGGTAGCAACAGCCCTGGAAGTTCAGCGGAACCAGGCAGCTATCTTTAGGTTGTTAGATGAGTTGGCGGATCTGGGAGATGGTGATCTGACCGTACAGGCGGCGGTCACGGAAAGCTTCACCAGTGCCATTGCTGATTCGATCAATGTCTCTTTTGACCAGATGCGGGAATTGGTTTCAAAAATAAATGAAACAACCGGCGTAGTTTCAGGTGCAGCTCAAGGGACACAGATGACAGTCAACAAGCTGGCAGAGGCCTCCGAACGTCAATTCAATGAAATCACCGATGTGTCCGGTTCGGTTGATGGTTTAGCCGTATCGATTGACCGGGTTTCTACCAACGCCGCCGAATCGACGGCTGTCGCTGAACGCTCGGTCGAGATTGCCAACAAGGGCGCTGAGGTAGTCCAAAATACCATCAATGGCATGGATCAGATCAGAGGTCAGATTCAGGAAACTTCAAAACGTATCAAGCGGTTGGGCGAGAGCAGTCAGGAAATTGGCGATATTGTCTCCCTGATCAACGACATCGCAGATCAGACCAATATCCTCTCTCTCAATGCTGCTATCCAGGCGTCCATGGCCGGGGATGCAGGACGGGGCTTTGCCGTTGTCGCAGACGAAGTGCAGAGGTTGGCGGAGCGATCCGGGGCGGCCGCCAAACAGATCACGGCGTTGGTGCAGACGATTCAAAGCGATACAAATGAGGCTGTCATATCAATGGCGCAGACGACGTCGGAGGTGGTTGAGGGTACTCGATTAGCACAAGACGCTGGCGTGGCTTTGGGTGAGATTGAAAGTGTTTCGAAGAGTCTGGCTGAAATCATTGAAAGTATTTCCAAGGCAGCCAGGCAGCAGACGGCTTCCGCAGGAACAATATCTGACTCCATGAAAAGTATCCAGGAGATTACCTCACAGACAACAGAAGGAACAAAATCGACAGCCACCGCAGTTGGCAATCTAGCCAAAATGACGAACGAGCTTCGATCGTCGGTATCACGATTCAAAATACCCGAGTAACGAGTTGGAAATGGCTAACCGAACTGGCGAAAAACAAAGGACCGGAACTCCATGAGCGAGCGGCAAGACTATGTTGCCCTGGAGTGGATCAAGCAGGAGATTGCTGAGACGCTCGAGAATGCCCAACAGGAGTTGCAGGCTGTAGCTGACAGCCCTGATAACGCATCAAGTATGCGGTCCTGTCTAACCGCTATCCATCAGGTGCACGGAACCTTGAAAGTGTTAGGGCTGGAAGTCGCCCTTCAGTTTGCTGAGGAGATGGAAGCTACCGCTCAGTCTTTGATGAACGACAGTGTTCCCGATGCACCAAGAACCCAGGAGATACTGATGCAGGCCATCCTGCAGATGCCCATGTATCTTGAACAGGTTCAGAATGATCAACAGGAATCGCTGGAGCAAATTCTGCCGATCATTAATGGGCTGCGTGAGGTTAGAGGGGATGAGAGAATCGGTGAGCCTGCACAAGAGGCCGCACCAGATTTCGGCATCGTCAATAAGAAAATTACCAAAAAGACGGCTGAACAGTTTGCTGCCAGCGACGGGCAAGTAACCGTCGGGAAATTGCGCCTCAGATATCAACGATCTTTGAAAGCAATCCTCAGTAAACAGGATGTCAGGAAAAATCTGGGACTGCTGACGAAGGTCTTTGCCATGCTCGCCAAGATTTGCGGGAAATCACCCAGCGGCCATCTCGCACAGCTTGGTGTCGCTGTTGTCGAAGCAGTCACAAATGGATCGGTCAAACTCAATGCGGAGTTGAGTTTGTCATTACGCAAGATCGACAAAGAGCTCAAACAGTTAGCAGATGAGGGTATCAAAAAACTGGCAAGGCCAGTTCCCGAGGAACTGATACTGGGTATGCTGCGGCCGTTGCTGAACGATGCCAAGGAAACAGCGCGGATTCTGTCGATCAAAGAAACCTATGTAACTGCAGACCAGCAACAGAGAGAACCGGAACCCCAAGCTGTATTTGGACCGGACGCTGAAACTGTCAGCGCAGTGGTCAAGATCCTGATTGAAGAGATCGTCGCGGCCAAAGACAAACTGGACTTGTATGTTAGATCTCAAGTCAAGAGCAAGGATGATCTGCAATCTCTCATACCAGTCCTCGAACAGGTCTCCAATACCTTGTCTGTCGTCGAACTGGTAGAGCATCAGGAGACCATCCAGGCACAGATTGACGTGTTGAGCGATGCGGTGTCTAAAGATGAGGAGCCGACAGAAAATGTACTGATGAGCGTTGCAGGAGCGTTTGTCCAGGTTGAAACCCTACTCTCGCCTTTGGTCATCACATCTGACGACGTGATTGAACCTGAATCGATGGGAAATCTGGATGCGGCCCACTCTGTCGTACTTAATGAAACAAGGATCGGGCTGGCTCAGTGCAAGGATTCCGTCGACGACTTCAAAACATCTGAATGGGATCATGGGAAAGTTGAAGGATTACCTAAACTGCTGACCGATCTGAGCGGGGGACTGTCCATCCTGACCCAAACGCGTGCTGGTGACGTATTGCTGGCTTGCTCCGGTTATATCAGGACAGCGTTGCTGAAGGAGAGCAGAGTCCCGGAACTTGCCGAGATGGAGGATCTGGCTGACGTATTAACCAGCGTCGACTATTACCTGGAAC
>JASMJM010000134.1 GCA_030749725.1 Pseudomonadales bacterium
TCTTACCTTGTTTGTAAAGTATGCGAATTTCCATACACCTTTCCTGATTTAACATGTGCACCTCCTGCAAGGTGCAGATTAATGGAAAGGGGGGTCAGTTTTCAGTTGCCGAGGGGGGTCAGTTTTACATTGCCGCTAACAGATAACCCTCAAACCGAGAGCAGGGATCCACTTATCTTGGATAAATTCGTGTCCAGGAATACCGAACCACCTCTGAGCATCTGCATCTGATTGATGGAGCCGGGCATACGTTCGTTTGAAACTCGTTAGGGAATGGAAGAGTATAGCAACAATTGCCATTGGAGCCGCACTATTGGAACTCGACTCGCTACGAACCATGCTGAGGGATATGCCGGGCGTTGTTGAGGAAATGCCCTTTGGACCGGCAGCCCTGGTCTACAAGATATTGGCGCTGAAGATGTTCGCTTTGGTGTCCTGGAATGAGACGCCGGTTCGCATCAACCTCAAATGTGAACCCTCCTACGCACTGTTTCTACGCGAGCAATTTGCCGCGGTAACCCCTGGATACCATATGAACAAACAACACTGGAACACCGTTACCCTGGATGGCAGCATTGTGGAAGCCAAGATCGTATCCATGATCGAGGATTCCTATCAGCTGGTCGTGCAAAAAATGACCAGCAAGGATCAGCAGCGATTGCGCTATCTCTCTCCCTGACTGACCTATATCAATCTATTTCAATATAGTTGGATTCCCTACTCACCTCTGGTAGTATATCAAAATATATTGATATAGATTGAGTAACGCCCTTGTCTGCCAGACTCGACCCCCTATTCCAATCAGCGTCACCCGTAACGGCTGATCGGTTACTTGCCCTCTGTAAGGCAAGCGCTGATCCGCTGCGCCTCAATATTATCCGTGTCTTGAGTATGGAATCGTTTGGTGTGCTTGAGCTGGGTCGAATATTCTCCGTGCCCCAACCTGGCATGAGTCACCATTTGAAAATCTTGACCACTGCCGGCCTTCTGGAGACCCGCAGAGAAGGAAATTCCATCTTCTACCGGAGATCCCTGATATCTGCCGAGAATCCGCTTGGCAGACTGCAGCAAAGCCTGTTTGAGTCTGTTGACCGGATCACGCTGCCTCATGTGATTCAAGCCGCTCTCTCGGCTGTGCAGCTGGAGCGAGCGGCCCACTCCATGTTGTTCTTCCAGAAGAATGCCGCCAAATTCAAGCAGAATCAGGATCTCATCGCCAACTATTGCCAATATGCGGCAGGCGCACAGGATCTTATCAGCAACGAGAAGCTGGATAGGCATGCTACGGTGATGGAAGTGGGGCCAGGTGACGGCGATTTGCTACTCTACCTTGCCGGCCGGTTCGACCGTGTCATTGCCCTTGATAATTCTGCTGAGATGCTGGAAAAGGCGCGAGTCGCTACCCAAAGTCGGCATAACGTGGAATTTCTGCAAGGAGAGTTGGCCCTTGCCCTGCAACGGAATCTCAAGGTGGATCTGCTGGTGCTCAATATGGTACTGCACCACTTGGCCTCTCCCGCAGAAGTATTCAAACAGGCACACCAGGTATTGAACGAAGGTGGCTGTTTCAACGTCATTGATCTGTGCAACCACAATCAGGACTGGACTCGAGATACATGCGGAGATATCTGGCTGGGATTTGACCCTGACGACCTTGATAACTGGGCCGACAATGCCGGTCTGTCGCGCGGTCAAAGCGTGTATCTTGGCCTCAGAAATGGATTCCAGATACAGATGAGATTATTTCACAACACCGAACACGCAACTCAAACCGAGGGTTAGACATGAGTAAACAAGATTACAAAATAGCAGACATCAGCTTGGCTGAATACGGCCGTAAAGAGATCAGCATCGCGGAATCGGAAATGCCGGCACTAATGTCAGTCAAACGGAAGTACGCTGCAGTACAACCGTTAGCGGGAGCGAAAATCCTCGGCTGCATACATATGACCATTCAGACCGCGGTTCTCATCAGAGCGCTGGAAGCCCTGGGCGCCGAAATACGGTGGTCTTCCTGCAACATATTCTCGACTCAGGATCATGCTGCAGCAGCGGTCGCGGCCGAGGGTACGGCTGTTTACGCGTGGAAGGGCGAAACGGAAGAGGAGTTCTTCTGGTGCATAGAGCAGACAATTCTGAAAGATGGCAAGCCGTGGGATGCCAACATGATCCTTGACGATGGCGGTGATTTGACCGCTATGATCCACGAGAAGTATCCCGAGTTGCTTGACAACATCCACGGTATTACGGAAGAAACGACCACCGGCGTGCACCGCTTAATGGAGATGTTAGAGAACAATGAGCTTCGAGTTCCTGCCATCAACGTAAACGATTCGGTAACGAAGTCAAAGAACGATAATAAGTATGGTTGCAGACACAGCCTGAATGATGCCATCAAGAGGGGGACGGATATGCTGATGGCGGGCAAGAAGGCGCTGGTAATCGGCTACGGCGATGTAGGCAAAGGATCATCCCAGAGCCTGCGACAGGAGGGCATGATTGTGCGGGTGGTGGAGATCGATCCGATCTGTGCAATGCAGGCCTGCATGGATGGGTTTGAGGTGGTATCACCCTACCGGGATGGCATCAATAGCGGCAGGATAGAGGATATCAACGTGGAACTGATGGCCGCCACCGATCTGCTGGTCACCTGTACCGGCAATACCAATGTCTGTGACAGTAACTTACTGAGGTCCATCAAGGCCGGCGCAGTGGTCTGTAATATCGGCCATTTCGATACGGAAATAGATACCCAGTTCATGCGGGACAATTGGCAATGGGATGAGGTCAAACCCCAGGTTCACCAAATATTCCGCACGGATCCTGCACAGAACCCCCGTGACTACCTGATTCTCCTCTCCGAGGGACGGCTCGTGAATCTTGGCAATGCCACCGGCCACCCCTCCCGTATCATGGACGGCTCATTTGCCAACCAGATACTGGCCCAGATGTACCTGTTCGAAAGGGCCTGGGCCAGCCATGACCCTGACCAACGGCCGCCGATCTCGGTGGAGGTGTTACCCAAGAGCCTGGATGAAGAGGTGGCCACATACATGGTGGCGGGGTTCGGTGGGGTGGTCACCAAGCTGACCCAGGAACAGGCTGACTATATCAATGTAGTGGTGGACGGACCGTTCAAACTGGAAACCTACAAGTATTAGTATGCTGTCCGGCAATTAACTGGCAGTTGGTGGTGCCCGCGACACCTGCTACTATCAGGTGCGTCGATCAGCAATGAGGAAAACCCATGAACAGTCCACCGGTTCAGTATATGCAAAAGTCACGGGCGTACTATGCAGCCCAGGGCTATGAGAAACCCTATCGCTGGGCGAACTTCGAAACGGTTCCTTTTGCGCCACTTGTAAAACCCCTGTCCCAAGCCACGGTCACCCTGATCACCACGGCGATGCCAGTGCAGGACAATAGGCAAGGACCGAAACAAGTGTGTTCGGGATCGATGCATAATCCGCCGCAGCAACTGTTTAACGACGATCTTTTTTGGGATAAGGACGCCACCCATACAGATGATCTGGACTCGTACTTCCCCATCCACCACCTCCAGGCTCTGACGCAATCGAGCCGAATCGGCCGTTTGGCCAGTCAATTTCACTGCGCACCCACCGACTACAGTCAACGCCGTACCCTGGAGGCGGATGCGCCGGAGATTCTGCGCCGCTGCCGGGAAGACAAGGTAGACGTAGCTCTGCTGGTGCCATTGTGACCTGTGTGCCACCAGACCGTGAGTCTGGTCGCTCGAACCCTGGAGGAGGACGGAATCAGTACGGTAATCCTGGGTTCCGGTCGTGACATCGTCGAATACTGTGGTGTGGCCAGATTCCTGTTTACGGACTTCCCTTTGGGGAACCCGTGCGGCAAACCGTGGGATCAATCGATGCAGAGGCAGATCGTCGAATTGGGCCTGACCCTTCTGGAGGAAGCCTGCGAGGCGCGCACCATATTAGAGACACCTTTCCTATGGAGCGATGATTCAAGCTGGAAGGATGACTATATGAAGGTCGACGCTGCGAAGCTCGATCGATTGAAGCAGATGGGCGAACAACGCAAATCTCTTCAACGGCAAGCCAAACAGACCGGGGTCGCGCGAAGCGAGTAAATACACCTGCTCAACACTTTGTTGCTGTACTGGCGACCAGAGGCCGTGACCGGTTTGGATTTCCTGCCAACGCACCCTTGTAAAATCGTTATCAAACAGCGGAGCGGATAAGCATTCTCATCGACAGCGAGTGTCTCCGTCTTTGCAGCACACCCGGTCAAAATATTAGGGGACGCAGGCTGTACAATTGGGGTCGAGATTAACATAATGTAACGCTTTGTCTCTGCTGAGATTTATGCGGTGCCGCAAACGTCGTCGGAAAGGTGTAAACCAAACGTAAATCAGACGTTTTCCGATGCAATCGAGCCAAGCGAAGGAAGCTATTAGTGAGTATTAAGCACGAAGATAAGTTGAGTTCCGTCGAAGTCATCCAGCAGCATTTTGAAGAGAAGCACTACATTTGCAGCCTGCAAATAGCAACTGCAATATTCCTCGCCTATCATCTGGAAAAACCGATTCTGATCGAGGGCCCGCCCGGCGTTGGCAAAACTGAACTAGCCAAGACAACCGCAACGGTGCTGGATCTGCCCTGTATCCGTCTTCAGTGTTACGAAGGTCTGGATGAATCCAAGGCGATCTACGAGTGGAAATACGGCAAGCAACTGCTCTACACGCAAGTGTTGAAGGAGACCTTGAGCGACATACTCGAAGGTGCCAAAGGACTGAAAGACTCCGTAGCAAAACTGCACGAATTCGGCGACATCTTTTTCTCTGAAGATTTTCTAGAACCCCGCCCCCTGCTGAAAGCCTTAAGGGAGGAGGAAGGGTGTGTTCTGCTCATCGATGAAGTCGACAAGTCAGATCATGAGTTCGAGTCTCTACTGCTGGAATTGTTGTCGGATTTTCAAGTCTCGATCCCGGAAATCGGGACCATCCACGCGCTACCGGAGCACAAACCTTTGGTGCTTCTCACCAGCAACAACACCCGCGAGATCAGCGATGCACTGAAACGACGCTGTTTGCACCTGTATATTCCGTTTCCCGATGTTGCCCTGGAACGCAGAATCATCCAAGCGCGAGTGCCGGAAATCCCGGAAAAACTCAGAAATCAACTGGTCACTTTTATCCAGGAATTACGTGAGATGGATCTCAAGAAATTACCCGCTATCAGCGAAACCATCGACTGGGCCAGAACGCTGATCCTGCTGCATACCGAAGTACTCGATCCGGACCTGGTTCGGCAAACCCTCAATGTAATCTTAAAGTTCCAGGAAGATATCGAATCCGTCGAGGCGGAGATTCAGGGCGTGACCAACAAAGCATTGAAAGAAAACTAACCGCGGTCCTTCACTAGTGCAATCGTACTCTTATCACTGACGGCCATGGATCGTACCCTCGTTGACTTTATCAAGGTTCTCAGAACCGCCGAAGTCAAAGTCTCCCCGGCAGAGACTCTCGATGCGATGGCCGCTCTGGATATCGTCGGATACGATGACCGGCAATTCCTAAAAAACACCCTTTCACTGGTGCTTTCCAAGAATCCTGAGGAGAAGGAAGCCTTCGACTCCTGTTTCGATCACTTCTTCACGTTCGACAAGTTTCAATCCAACGACGATGAGGCCGGTTCCGATTCCTCATCAGAGTTCCAAGACCAACAGGATGACTTCAATCCTCAGGATGGCGCAGGTGAGGAAGGCCGCGAAGGATCAGGTGGTGGTCAGGGCATGGGCCAGGGCAGCAAAGGAGAGGAACCGACATTTGGTGAAGCGTCAGAGGACGACAGCCTGCTGCCGCAGTCGGAACTCGGTAAGCTGCTACTCTCGGATGACAAGACCGAGCTGGCTATCGCCATGGCGGAAGCAGGACGGGCGGTGGAAGTCAATCAGATCGTAGTGTTTACCCAGAAAGGTCTCTTTACCCGCAAGATGATGGAGCACATGGGTTTACGCGAACTGCAGGAGGAGATTTCAGAACTGCGCAAGATGGGAGGAGGCAGACAGATAAACCTTGCCGACCGTCTCAAGAAGGCGCGCGACGTGCTGCGGGAGCAGGTACGGGATTACGTTGAAAGGCAGTTCTTTCTCCACGCCGACGAAACGGGCAAGCAACTGCGGGAAGAACTGCTGAAGAAGGTCAAGCTGTCCAACCTTGAAAAGCGAAACTTCAAGGATGTTCAGGATGTGGTGTTCAAGATGGCCAAGAAGCTGATATCCATCCATTCCAAACGGCGCAAGACCTTCAAGAGGGGTCAGCTTGACGTGCGCAAAACACTGCGACACAACATGCAGTATGACGGCATGTTGTTTGACATACGCTGGAAGTCCAGCAAGGTGGATCGACCCAAGGTGATGGCGATCTGTGATGTCAGTGGCTCGGTAAGTAATTACTCCCGATTCCTGCTGATGTTTCTCTACAGCCTTGCAGATATCCTGCCGAAAGTGCGTTCCTTTGCCTTTTCCTCCGACCTGGGTGAAGTCACTCAGTTGTTCGAGTACAGCACTTTGGAAGATGCCATTGCCAAAACGATGCGCGATTACGGCGCCGGCTCCACCGATTACGGCCAGATGCTGATGGATTTCAAGAAGATGTGCATGGATGATGTCAATAACAAGACCACCATCATCATCCTCGGCGATGGTCGCAACAACTACGGCGAAGCCAAGGCTGAAATCCTCCGAGAGATCTACGACAAGTGCCAGCGATTGATCTGGTTGAATCCGGAACCAAGAATGAGCTGGACGGTAGGCGACGCTGAAATGAAAAAGTACGCACCCTCCTGCCATCAAGCGGATGTGTGCAACTCTCTCCTGCACCTTGAAAGGGTAGTGAGCAACCTGCTCAGATCCGTCACTTGATTCACCCTTTTTGAGCTGTCTTGACGCACCCGTTGCCACGTTCTTTCCCTTGACAAACAGATGTATAATTGTCGAACACAGGTAGTACAGACACCCGGTCAGATTCTGCCTCAGTCGTTTGCACCCTGTCTAATGTGATCTGGATTAGCCAACACGCTGACGAAAACAATGGGTACAAAACAGACATTCCTACGATCTCTGGTGGACGAACTGAGTAAACCCACTGGTCCGTTTTCTGGCTAGCAAACTGAAAAACGAAGATGATGCCCATGATCTTGCCCAGGAAGCGTTTCTCCGCATCTACAAGCTCGAGCATCCTCAGAAATTGACCAATGCCAGAGCCTTCTTGTTCCAGACTGCATCCAATCTTGCCATTGATCAACTGCGCCGAGTGAAGCTGCACAACAGGTTCCTTGAGGCAGAAGCACACTACCCGGGGGCACAGCAGGAAACCGAATACGCAGTACCGTCTGCGGAAAGGACCGCTTCCGCGGAACAGCAGCTGCAGCTCGTCTTCACCACCATCGAAGGACTTCCGGCCAATTGCAGACGTGCATTTCTGTTACATCGAGGCAGGGATATGACCTACAATGAGATAGCACGGGAGTTGGGCGTTTCCACCAGCATGGTGGAAAAGTATATCATCCAGGCACTGCGCCAATGCCGGCGAGACTTGCAGGAACTACCCTCCTGAACCCAACTGACCTACGCTGAGCAAGGCACGCGACCGATCGCTGCGTCATCCAAACCCATTCGACACAAAGTTCGTCCAACCGAGTGATCTACGGGATTAGTTGAGGTATTGGCCTGAAGAGCCGTCTAATAGAATAGGGTGAAGCGTTTGCGTGAGATCCCGGAATGCAATAGTGAGTGAAACAATGAGATCGGAACAGGCACTGGACCAAGCTGCAACCTGGATTGCGCGGCTTCGGGCAGACGATGTTACTGCAGAGAACAAGGATGCCTTCGCCAAATGGCTGAGTACGAGTGCTGAGAATAGAAAGGCCTACGATCAAAGCTTCGCCCTGTGGGAGGATTTGGCGGTCGTTGGAAAACTCCCGTTCGAGGACTTCAGTTCGACGTCGCGACCCGTTACGCCAGGCAGGTCATTTCAATTCGGCTCATGGCCTCTTAGCGCGGCGGCAGTTCTGCTGGTATTTGTAGTCGCGTCCCTACTCATCTTTACTACACCCACCTACCAGACTGAGGTCGGTGAGCAGTCAACACTCACCTTAGCCGACGGCAGTGTACTCAACCTGAATACCGCCACATCGATCAAAGTCAGCTTCTCTGGGGATGAGCGTGCCATCGATCTGATCAAAGGCGAGGCCTTTTTTGAAGTCAAGTCGGAGTCGGCTCGCCCGTTCGTCGTCTCGGCATGCGAATCTACCATCATCGCAGTTGGTACCGCTTTTAATGTCCTGTGTGAGGACGGTAACATGACTGTCACGGTGTCCGAAGGCACGGTGCAGGTGAAGGGCACGAGCGGTAATAGCTTCCTTTCCGCCAAGGAGCAGGTCATCCGCCTGGACTCGAGCGGATTACAAGATGTCAGGAAGGTCAATACCGAAAACGTGACTGCCTGGCGTAAGCAACTCCACATCTATGATGGTGTTCCCCTCAGTGTCGTAGTGGCCGATCTGAATCGATATGCGCGACAGCAAATTCGAGTCTATGATAGCGATCTGGCGAATATCGAGGTGGTGGCCCGCTACAAGATGACTGAACGCGAATTGACCCTCAATTCGCTGGAAAAGACCTTTCCGCTCCGTGTAGTGACCGTCTCAGACGACGAAATTGCACTGTTACCCCTCGAATAGGGCGCTGATACCCCTCGAATAGGGCGCTGATACCCTCGACTAGGCGCTGAATCCCGCCGATTAGGGAAAAACACCCTAAGCCTGCATTAATCTCTCCATTCTGGTCAATTAAGTAGTTTAAAATTGGGTTATCCTGAGTATGAGCAGGGAGTCGTCTATCTTCAGAATCCAAAACTCAAA